>JBCDKB010000100.1:0-21266 GCA_038747035.1 Acidobacteriota bacterium
CCCTTCTCGAGCAACTCGTCGCTGACTTCCCGAATGACCACCGAAAGTCCGGCCCGTGCGCAGACTTCGGCGATTCCCGATCCCATCAAACCGCAGCCGACGACTCCGACTTTCTTGATTTTCATGACGTACGAGGACTCCTGTATAGACCAGATAAATCGTAGATTTTAGGGCCGGCCTTCGACCGGGACGCCGGATGCTATCAGCACGCTCCAGCGCGGCCGGCGGCCGGCCGCTGTGAAACGCCGGATCTCCGCCTCGCCTCGGCGAAGCGGAGCTTCACGCCCTAGAGAGCTCCAGCGTCCGGCTGCCGTCGCCGCGTCTTCCGACCCGTATGCGATAAGCCCCGCGGGGCGTTTCAGGGAGCCGATCCGGCCACTCGATGGCTTTGAGACCAGGCCCGCCCAAGAGTTCCTCAAGCCCAAGCGCCGGCACCTCTTCGGGTTCAAGTCGATAGAGGTCTACATGGACGAAGTGGCCGAGTCGGCCTTCATGCTCATGGATCAAGGCGTAGGTGGGCGACTGGATCTCGCGGACGTCAACGCCCCACGCCCGGGCGAGGCCGCGCACCACCACCGTCTTGCCGGCGCCCATCTCGCCTTCGAGCAAGAGCGTGACATTTGACGGGAAACGATTCGCCAGTCGCTCAGCGATCCTCTCGGTCTCACTCTCGCTGTGGCTCGTCAGGAGCTCGATACCGCGCGGCTCTGTCATCTCGTGCCTGCATCTCTTTGGCTGCAATTCGTGGAAGGGTGTCCGGCTGGACTGGGACCCGTGGGCGACTTCGTCATGGAGGCCTGTGGACGCGAGTCTAGACTCCGCGGACTGCCGGGGATGGCCGGCTAGGCCAGGGGTTTCCCCAGCGCGACCCAAGCCTGCGGCAGGAACCGAATCAGGTCACCGGCGGCGAGGCCCTCCCGGGAGAGGGCATCCACGGCCAGGTCGCCGGCGAGCCCGTGGATATACGCCGCTAGCACGGCCGCGGGAACGGCATCGTAACCCTGTCCGAGCAGCGCGCCCAGGAGGCCCGCGAGCACGTCGCCGGTGCCACCCGTCGCCATTCCCGGATTGCCGGTCGGATTGATCCACAGCTCGCCACCTGGGGTCGCGATGAGCGTCCTTCTCCCTTTCAGGACGGCGACGTGGCCGGAGCGTTCCGCGAGCTCGAGAGCAGCTCGAGGGCGGTCCCCCTCGACGCCCGCCACCGCGCCGCCGAGCAGCCGGGCCATTTCACCGGGGTGCGGCGTCAGGATGGTCGGCCGGCTGCGGACGCGGAGCGCCTCCGGCTGGTCGCCGAGGGCATAGAGCCCGTCGGCGTCCAGCACCACCGGCACCTCGAGCTCCTTGAGCAGACGTCGAACCGCTTCGACGGTTTGACCGGAGCGCCCCAGGCCGGGTCCGAGCACGACAGCGCCCTTGGCTTTCTTCCCGTCGGCTCCACGGGCTTCGGCGGCGACCAGCTCCACGTCCTCGGCGGCGAGTCGGTCAACGCCATGTAAGCCGAGGGTCATCGATTCGGCGCTTGAGACTTCGAGGATGTTGACGAGGGAACGGGGGACCGCCGCCGTCACCAGTCCGGCGCCGCCGCGCACCGCCGCGCGGGTCGCCAGCACGGCGGCGCCGCTCAGGCCGCGGGCGCCGGCGATAACGAGCACGTGTCCTAGGGATCCTTTGTGGGCGCCCGCAGCCGGCTCGAGCCGAATCGCCGCCGCGTCGTCGTGGGTGGTCAGGTTCAAGCTCCCCGGCGCCGTCGCCACCAGCTCCGGTGGGATGCCGAGATCCACGAGGACCAGCTCCCCCATGAGATCGCCGGCGGGGGGCAGCGCATGGGCGACCTTGGGCGCCGCAAAGGTGACGGTCAGATCCGCGGTGGCGTGGGGCCCGATAGGCGTCCACCGGCTGCCGTCGAGGCCGCTCGGAAGGTCGACGGCGAGCCGTGGCGGCGAAAGCGTCTGGAAGGCCCGGACGGCGGCCGCGGCGAGACCGTCAAGCGGCCGGTTGAGGCCGGTGCCGAAGAGCGCGTCCACCACCAGATCGGCGGCGCCGGCGTCGGCCATCGCTTTCTCGAGCGCCTCGGGATCGGTGATTTCCGTGACCCGCCGTCCGGCGCGTTCGAGGATCTGCAGCTGCAGCAGCGCGTCGCCCCGGGGGCGACGGCCGACTCTAAAGACGTCAGTGCCGTATCCCCGGCTGTCGAGGAGCCTGGCCATCGCGTAGCCGTCGCCGCCGTTATTGCCGGGGCCGCAGAAAAGGGCGATCCGAGTCGCTTCGGGAAACCGGTCGGCAATCGCCTCGACGGCGCCGAGCGCGGCGTGCTCCATGAGCACGGGACCCGGGATCCCGAGCTCGTCGATCGCCCGGCGATCAACGGCGGCCATCTCAGCGGCGCTTAGGACCCGCACGGGACTTCCCCTTCCCCCACTGAAACCTCGGATGCGCTGTCCCCTTGGAGCCACCCCCACGCGGCGAGTGTTCGGCGGGTGCGCGGGCAGAGTTCGGGATCCCCTTGCAGCCGAATGGCCAGTGCGCGGAGATCGGGCTCCCGGTCGATGTCGTGACCCATCGGGAGCTCCCGGACACGGAGACCCAGCTCGGCGGCCCTCTCCAGGGTCTGCTGACGCACGCGCTCGGTGCTCCAGTCAATGTCTTGGAAGAGGCGCTCGCCGAGCGCGTGGGCCGCGACGGCTATCAAATAGTAGCCGCCGTCCGACGCCGGTCCGAGGACCAGGTCCGCTCCAGACTCGAGCCAAGAAAAGGCCCGTTCGACCAGTTCAGGGTCCACTTCAGGGTGGTCGCTACCGACCGCCGCCGCGGCTCCACCGGCCCGGCAGGCTCGATGGAGCGCTGCGTAGAGTCGGTCGCCGAGGTCGCCGGGGTGCTGTCGGGACCACCGGAGCCCTTCAGCCTCCGGCCAGGTCGGCGGCTCCTCGCCGTCGGCGAGGGCCCAAGAGACCTGGAGCTCGAAGTGACGACCCGCACGGAGCCGCTCGATCACGTCACCGGCGAAGGCACGGTGAATCGTGGCCGCGCGTTCTTCGCCGACGGTTGCGGCGAGGCGGGTCTTGACCCGGCCAGGGATCGCCGGCTTTGTAAAAAGCAAGAGGCTCGCAGTCATGGAGATCCAGGGCGTGAAAGGTCTGGGGTGGCCAAGGTCGTTTGGAATCGGCCGAAGGATGGCGATCACTCTACCGACCTCGCCTAGAATTTTGTAGACTATAAGTCTGACGCACCTTCCACGGCGTCCCGTCTCTTACCCGCTCCGCGATCCGTTCAGTCCACCCCAGCTCCAGAGTTCCGCGTGAGGATCGATCCTCTTTGCGGCCCAAGCCTGGCCACGCCCCGTCAAAGTCATTTCGGGAACCTTCGTCCTGCTGCGTCTGCCGGCCACCCTTGGGATGCGAAGGGTCGTATCCGAAGGCCAGAACCATCGAGCCGCCCACAGTTGAGGGTCCCGGTGCCTCGATGAGGTCAGGGGGGCGAAGTCGATCTCGACGCCATCCGTGGCACTAGACTTCCCGTATGAAACCAATCACTCTCCTGACCGACTTCGGCGTGACCGATTACTACGTCGCCGCCCTCAAAGGGGTGCTTTTGTCCCGCGCCCCGGGCTCGCCCCTCGTGGATATTAGTCACTCCGTCGAGCCCGGCGACATCGACGGGGCCGCCTTCCTGCTAGAAGCGGCCTACCCCTGCTTCCCCGAGGGCACCGTTCACCTCGCCGTGGTCGATCCCGGCGTCGGCACCGAGAGACATCTCCTGGTGCTGGAGATGCCTGACGGCTGCCGCCTCGTCGCCCCGGACAACGGTGTGCTCGAAGGCTTCATCGACCGGGCCCTCCACGTGATCGCCGCCGACCGTCCGGACCTCTACCGCGAGGCCCCCGGATCGACCTTCCATGGCCGCGATCGCTTCGCACCCCTAGCCGCCGCGTTGGCTTCAGGGACCGCCGCGACCAGCCTCGGAAGCGTCCTCGAGGCTCCGGTTCGCCGACCCCGAGAAAAACCTAAAAAAGGTAATGGGTTACTCCAGGGACAGGTCATTCATATTGATCGTTACGGAAATGTCGTCACGGATATCCCCGCTTCGTGGCTGCTAAACGATAGTCAGTCAGCGATTTACGCCGAATGTGGCGAAGCCGTGATAGAAACCCTAGTCACATGTTATGACGAAATTCCTCTTGGGAAGGAGGCTATTTTGGTGGGCTCGCTCGACACTATGGAGCTATCGAGAAATGGGGAGTCCATGGCAGCACTTTACGGAATCGGCCGCGGCGAATCCGTCCGCATTCGATTCCGTTCACTAGAGCACCACTCGAAATCGACCAAGCACCGGGCCGCGTCGAGGAGAGAACGATATGAAACAGTGGGAGTACAAGATCATCAATATCCGGAGTGAGAGCTATCGGCTCGATCCGGATGCTGCCCGGAAGTTGAACGCGCTCGGGGACATGGGATGGGAGCTGGTGGGCCTGACGTCGGTCAATTTCAAAAGCGGCGCAACCGACAACATCGCCATGGTTTTCAAGCGCCCAGCCGCCTGAACCAGCCTTCGCCGCGCGTCTCTAGGTGATCAACCGCGGCGAAGTGACCTATTTTCTGATCCAGTAGTACATCTGCGGCTCGAGGCCGAGGGCCGTAAGAGCCCTCGCTGCGACATCCGCTAGTCTTGGATAAGACTTGAGAATGCGTCGGGGCCCCGTGGGCGGCGCCTTCTCGTCCCGGACGATGCCGTCGATCAGTTCAGGGAAGAGGTTGTGGGGGCGACCTCCGAATCGGATGACCTGGCGCCTGAAAGCGCCACTGCCGACGTGGAAAACCTCGTCGAGAATTTCCCGCAGGCGAGAGAGGGGCCGGCGCTTGCCAATCAGCCAGAGCCAGAGCCAGGTGACCCGGGCGGCCAGGGGTTTCGGCAACATGCCGGCGAGCGGCGCGTCGAGGTGGCCGATCTCGAAGGGAAACCACTTGTTGGGGCCGAAGGCGACAAAGACGCGGCGGCCGACCCTCATGAGCGACCGTAGCCCGCGCCGCCAATCCGGCACGTGCTCCAGCATGAACGCCGTGACCACGAGGTCGAAGCCTTCGTCCGTGAACGGAAGCGCCTGGACGTCCGCTCGAACCGCCTGGATTTCCCGGCCGGGTGTCAAGAAGGCTTTGGGGAAAAGGATCTGAATATTTGCGACCACAGCGCGTCCGGGATCGTAGACCGCCGTTAGATTTCGAGTTAGCCCCGGGAAATTACCGCCGGTTTCGAGAATGCTCGTCACCGACCCGCCGGGATCGATGTGTGGCTTGAGCAACCCCACGTACTTCCTCTTGTTGTCTCCGCGGGCCTCCGCCGTCATATAGCGGATTTCCCCTTCGCACCGCCGGCGTGCGTGGGCTTGTTCGTCGCTGTCGGCGTCTCCGTCTTCAGGCAGATCGTATTGCCGCAGCATGCGCCGGCGAATGTCCGTTTCGAGCTCGGTATCGGTGACGATCTCGGGGACAACTCGCTTGGTTTCTTCCCACAGACCCCCGCGGGCCGTCGCCGAGGCGAGGAGGGCGGCCTTTTCCTCGGCGTTCAGCAGGGCCGACGGCACCAGACGCGGGATTTCGCCGAGGATCGGATAGCGGAGACCGGAAGACGTCTCGAGCGTGCCATCGACCACGAACCGAGGCCCCGACTCTTCGAGCTGAAAAAAACTCTCGACGGAAGAGAGGCGGAGCGCCTCTCCGCTTTCGGGACAGCACAGGATTTCGGTGAGGTCCTCACGCACGCCCTGGTCCCCCGGAAGACGTCTCCGCTTCTCGGGCGGCGGCGTGGCGCTCCTCGAAGACTCGGCGGGAGCCTCCGCCGGTGTGGAAGAGGTCGATCATCTGCTTGAGGGTGACGGCCCGGAAGAGCACCTCGTCGTCGCGGGTGATGCGCTTGAGGTAGACGCTCCGGATCCGCGTATCCACCGAGGGAATGTCGTAGACCGCCTTCGAGACGACGTCCTTGACGGTTCCCCGGACCACTTTCTTGGCGGCGCGAGCCAGGCGCGTGCCGACGCCGGGTCGCGAAGCGGCCCCCGCCCCCAGGGCCATGGAATCGAGCCGCGCGAGAAGCGCCTCCCGATCCATCCACTCCCACGCCGCACTATCGCGATCTTCCAACTCGCGACGCACGGCGGCCCTCACCGGCGTCGGCCCGGCGAGCTGGTCGGCGAAGCGCTCGAGGTTGCTCGAGCTCGCGAAGGGGAAGGCGGTGTAATAGGGAGCGAAGCTCTCGGCGCCGGCTTCGTCGAGCACCCGCTGCTCATCCCGGGCGGCGACGGACAGTCGCTGAATCAAGCGGAGGAGCCCCTCGTCGAGCAGGGGATTTCGATGGTCGAGCACCAGCGTCTTGAAATAAGCCGCAGCGTTCAAGTAGCCCTGGAGCCGATGCCGAAAGTAGACCTCATCGCCGGTATTGTCCTTCTGGACGTCGCGATATTCCTGCACCAGCGCCTCGATGACCGCGTCGCCCGCTTCGCACACCTCTTGGTACGGGCCCTGCCGCCAGGCGAAGGCACCGTCGGCGAGCCCCGCCGTCGAGCGGATGCACATGCGGAGGATGGCGTAGGCGGAGTCGAGCATCGCCCGCCCGCGGGTGAAGCACTGGTCACCGCGCAGCACCTTCTTGAAGCCCTCGCGCTGCAGGTCTTCCATGATCCTTAGCTCGTCGCCGTGGTAGGCGCCGATATCGGTGAGGCCATCGAGCACCCACGTGAGACGGAGCGACTTCGGACCGTAGCCGGCGAGGGTCCGGCGGGATTCGCGGTAGTCGAATCCGAAACGCTCCGCGAATTGCCGCGCGATGGCGACGTCGGTGCCCGGCGGCGGGTCGTTCGATGTCCAGCTGATCGTCCGCACGGCCCTGGGGTCGTCGACCGCATCGAGGGCGGTGGCCAGAATCAGCCGGGAGTCTTTACCGCCCGAGAGGAAGATCAAGTCCTCCTCCGGATTCCCATAATTCCTTTCGACCGACCGTCGAATCTGGGCGCCCAGCTCCCGGCGGATGTCTTCGTAGGGGGTGCCGTCGCCTTCGACGGTAAACCGATAGTCGGCGTAGCGGACCACCTTCGGTAAGCCTTCGACCTCGAGCAGCGTGCCGCCTTCGAGGCGCTCGATGCCGACGAAGAAGCTCGCGGTAGAAAGCACGAACCCCGACGCGAAGAAGAGTCCGAGGGCCGACGGATCGAGCCGACGCTCGAGGCCGGGCACGGCGAGCAAAGCCTTGACCTCGGGGGCGAAGTAGAGCGTGCCGTCGACCACCGTATAGGCCAGGGGCCGCGATGCCCGCCGGTCGACCATGATCGACACGTCGCGGGCGCGGCCCGGACCCGGGCGGTAGCTCACCGCGCACCAAAACCCTTCGAGCCGTCGGGAGAGCTCGGGGTCCGGGAGCGGCTCCTCGCCCGGTGACTCATGCCAAAGCTCGGCCGGCGTGGGTAGGTCCGGATGCAGGACGCCATCCACGAAAAGCCGCGCGCCGTGGCGCTGTGCGCCGGGCCACGGCTGGTTCGGCAGGTGCGGCGGCGACACTCGGCCGACGGCGAAACCCCTCCCCCAGTCGGCCCAGGTCTCGAGCTTTTCGTTACCCATATGCTGGAGGCGATCGGCCATCTCGTCGAGAAGACCCTCCCCTTCACTCACCTCCAGCGGGCGGTCGCCGTCCAAGCGTACGATTCCGATCAGTCCCGGCACACTTAACCTCCTTGGGGGTGCCCGTCGTCATCTGGGCCAAGGTCCACCGGCGGCGGCGGGGCGCCGACTCGCCAGGGGGCTAGGCGGTTGAAGAGATCTGCGACCATACGACGCTCCCCCGGATGGAGGAAGCCCGTCGCCAAGAGCAGTGCCGGATAGGCGCCCGTGGCCAGAAAGAACTGCCAGGTGAGTCCGGCGAAGAGGCTGTCGCCCAGGTCCGTGAAGACGCCGATGGCGTAGACCACAGCGCCGACGCCCACGATCCGCAAGAGGCGTCCGTATTCCCAGGGGACCGGATGGCATTTTTGGGACAGGATGCAGGTCGCCGCCGCCAGAAAGAAGTACGAGACCACGGTCGCCCACGTGGCGCCGAGCATGCCGTACTCCGGCACGAGCAGGAAATTCATGCCGAGGTTGATGACGGTGCCAACCGCGGAGAAGAGCGGAAGGTACTTGGTCTTGCCGGCGATGTGGATGCCCGGAGACAGGCAAAACTGCACGCCGGCGAAGGCATAGGCCAAGGCCACGAGCGGGACGACCTCGTAGGCCCGCGAGTAGCTTTGCCCGGCGAATTCATCGAGTCCGGCCCGGGACAGCAGCGACAGACCGAGGACGCCGAGGACCAGCGCAAACGTCAGATAGGTCAGGACCCGGGCGTAGGTCTTTTCGTGCCCCGCGCGCTTGGAGATCGAATAAGCCACCGCCGGCCACGCGAGCTGGAACGGCCAGACGAGGCCCATTTGCATGATCATGCCGATCTTGTAGCCCACGCTGTAGACCGCCACCGTTTCCAGGGTGTCGTAGAACCGCAGCACGTAGCGATCAGCCATCGTGATGACCCAGCCGGTGATGGCCGTGGGGATGACGAGCACGCCGAAGTTGACCAGCGGCTTCACCAGATTGCGGTCGAATTCCCACGACGTGTCGCGTCGAGCGATCGCGAGGCCGATCGGCAGCGCCAAAATCGACGCCACGAGGTTTCCCCAGAGCACGCCGTAAATGCCGTACTCGAACCACACGACCAGGGCGATGTTCATCAACATACCCAGGCCGAATTGGGCGAAGTTGACGATCGCGAAGGCGATCGCCTGCTCCCGGGCGCGGAACGACGACAAGACGATGGCGATGAGGCTCGACGTCACCACCGTCGCCACGGTCAAGCGCACAATCGTCGCTTGACCGTGCTCGCCGATCAGCCAGAAGCCGAGGGGCTCGGCGACGATGAAAAGCACAGCGGCCCCGAAGAGCAGCACCGGCAGATCAATCAGAATCGCGGTCGCCAGGACCCGCCGTCGCTGGTCTTCGGTCTCACAGTCCCGGTGGAAGACCTTGGTCAGCGCAGACGGCATGCCGAGGAGCAGCAACCCGAAAAGAATCGCCGAAAGCCCGGTGAGCAATTCGAGGGTGCCGTATTCCGCCGGCATCAAGAAGCGGGTGTAGATCGGCAGCAGGATGAAGGACAGCCCGCGCTGGAGCACCGTCGCCGCGGCGTAGAGCCCGCTGGTCGACGCGACCCGCTTGAGATCAGCGAGCAGGTTCGACTGGCCTTCGGACTTTTCGCTCACACCCGCCCCATCCCCGACCCCATCAAGTCGGCGTCGCGTCCGGCTGCGGACGGCCCAAGAGCTGGCGATAGAGGGCTTCTGTACGCTCGGCGACGCCGTCCCAGTCGGGCCACGCCGCGGCGCGCTCGGCGGTCCGCCGGCGCAGTTCCACAGCCACGTTCTCGTCGTCCATCAGCGAGCGCAGCTGCTCACGGAGGGCCTCCACGTCGCCGACCGGGAAAGTCAGCGCGACGTCGCCCACCACTTCGAGGTTTTCAGGGATCGCGGTCGTGACGATGGCGAGTCCGTAGGAAAGCGCCTCCAGCAGGCCGACGGACAGTCCTTCCATGACCGACGGCAGGATGTAGGCGTAGCAGTTCGACAGCAGCTCGTGCATGTAGTCACGGTCCACCCTGCCCAGGAAGATGACGTCATCGGTGGCGAGGGCGCGGACCTGTTCGATGTAGCCGTCGGTGAAGCTCGAACCTCCGGCGATCACCAGCTTTTTTTTGCCGGCGAGGGGCTTCAAGGCCTCAAGGAGGGTGTGCACGCCCTTCTCCGGAGAAATGCGGCCGGCGAAGAGAATAAAGTCGTGGCGCCCGAGTCCGTGTTCTTTGAGACGCTCGATCGGCGCCTGCACCGGCGGCACGACGGCGTTGGGGATCATGTGGGGGCGGCGACCGTGGGCGTTTTCGTAGTGGTCGGCGAGCACGCTGGACACGACGCACGTGGCGCTCGGAAAACGCGCTGAGGTCCACTCCCCCATCTGCAGGTAGCTGCGCGCCACGAGTCCCCATTTCGCCCGCTGCCAGTCCAATCCGCGGACCGAAACCACCGTCTTCTTGCCGAGGAAACGCGGCAGAATCGCCAGCGGAGCGGAGCCGATGGCGTGGTACTGAATGATGTCGAACCCGCGGAATATCGCGTCCACCGTCCCGAGGAGGCTATGGGACATGGTCTCGATGTGCTTGCCTTGCCAGCACGGCAAGCGACGCACGGTCAGCCCCCGGTAGGTGGAAAGCGGCGGCGTGAAGTACGTGCGGCAATAGGCCGTGACTTCGTGTCCGCGCTGCACAAGCCGAGATCCGACCTCTTCGTAGTAGGTCTCGATGCCCGAGTAAGTCCCGACCACGCCTCGGGCTCCGAGGAACGCGATGCGCAGCGGGCGGTCGCCGGCGGCCACGGTCATGCGCCTCCGGAAAGGGCTTTGAAATGATCGCTGGTGAGGGCTAGACCTTCGTCGATCGGCGTTTCCGGTCGGTATCCGATCTGGCCCTCGATCGCGGAAAGGTCGGCGAGTGAATGCCGGACGTCGCCTTGCCGGGGAGGCTCGTAGGTGGGATCGCCGGCGCCGTCCGCCAGGTCGCGGATGAGCCGCCATAGCTGGTTCAAGCTCGTCCGTTTGCCGCCGGCGACGTTATAGGCGCGGCCGCAAGCAGCGGCCGGGGCCCCGATCGAAAGAAGATTGGCGAGGACCGCGTCGCCGACGAAGGTGAAATCACGGCTCTGCTCCCCGTCGCCGTAGATCACCGGGCGTCCTCCGGAGAAATAGGCGTCGAAGAATCGTGGAATCACCGCGGCGTAGGGCCCGTCGGGTCGCTGGCGTGGCCCGTAGACGTTGAAGTAGCGCAGGCCGATGATCTCGAGCTGGTAGCAGCGTCCGAAGACCTCGGCGAGCTGTTCGCACATTTTCTTCGACAGCGCATAGGGCGAGAGCACGTCGCCGACTTCGGCTTCCCGCTTCGGCAAGGTCGGACTGGATCCGTAGACGCTCGACGAGCTGGCGTAGACCAGGCGTCGCACGCCGGCGTCGCGGGCCGCGTGGAAGAGATTGGCCGTACCGCCGGCGTTGACCGCAAGGCTCGTCGCGGGCTCCGCCACCGACCTCGGCACGGAGCCGAGCGCCGCCTGGTGAAAGACGTACTGCCTGCCGGCGACGGCGCGCCGGCAAGCGTCGAGGTCCCGAAGGTCCCCTTCCTGCACGTCGATGGCGTCGGCGGCGAGGTGCGCAAGATTCGACCGCAACCCGGTGGAAAAGTCGTCGAAGACGCGGACCTCGGCCCCTAACTCCAAGAGCCGGTCCACGAGGTGTGAGCCGATGAAGCCGGCGCCGCCGGTAACGAGGACAGGGACCTGGTCGAGCTGTGGCACGGGCATTGTGAACTGCACCTTCGGCGGTGGCCGGGCCAGCCGCGCATCGGGCCAGGCTGCGGATATCAACGGCGGATCGGCCCCCGGGGAGGCCCGAGGCGATCGGCCCGGAGGCCGCAGCGGTTCTAAAGAATAGAGAACCTAAGTTCTAGGCGTTCAAGGCTTTGGACGTGTCGGACGTTTATCGAAAGGATAGCAGATCAATCGGACTTCACGGTGAGCCGCCTTCACTGGTCACCGGCTTGCTCGGTTGCGCCGGCGCGGCGGTGGTGCCGGGCGTGTCTTTGTCGTTCGGGCCTTTGACAAACTCGCCCTTGCGAAAGAAGAAGAGCGGACCCAGCACGACCGGAATGGTCTTCAGGAGAAGCACGAAATCCAGCCACAGCGACCAGTTATCGATGTACTCGAGGTCCATCTCCATCCACTGCTCAAAGGGGATGGAGTTGCGCCCGCTGACCTGCCAAATGCAGGTCAAGCCTGGGCGCACGGAAAGGCGTCGACGGTGGGCGTCAGTATCGAATCCGCGGTAGTCGCGCTCCGGTAGGGGGCGCGGTCCCACGAGACTCATATCGCCCTTGAGCACATTCCATAGCTGGGGCAATTCGTCGATCGAGGTCTTGCGCAGGAACTCCCCGAGGGGGGTCACCCGCGGGTCCTTTTCGATCTTAAAGACCGGGCCACTGACCTGGTTGAGGTGCTCGAGCTCCTTCAGTCTGGCCTCCGCATCCACGACCATGGTGCGGAACTTGAAGAGCTTGAATCGCCGCTTGTTGTGGCCCACCCTGGTTTGGGCGAAGAAGACTGGGCCCGGGTCGATGACTTTGATCGCCACGGCGACCACGGCGAAAAGGGGCGCCGCTATCGCTAGCAAGATCGCGGCGGCGACGCGGTCGATGATCTTCTTGATCAGCCGATTGAATCCCTCGTCGGGCGACATTTCGAGGGAGAGCATCGGCTCGGTGTCGAAGACCTCGAGGCGTCCCTTGGCGAGCCGGGAGTCGAAGATCTGAGAAATGAAGCGGACGGTGATCCCCTGCTCCTGGCAGAGGCTCACGATCCTCGACGAGTAGATATAGGCGCTCGACACCGGCAAAGCGACGACGACCTCGTCGATCACGCTGTCGGCCAAATATTCGCCGAGGCCCTTGAGACTGGCCACGAGCTTGCGGCCGCCCTTCTTGAAGCCCGCGATGCCGTCCCACTCCTCGTCGACGAAGCCGGCGACGTAATAACCCATCTGGGGCTTCGATTCGATGGCCTTGGCGAAGCGCAGGGCCCGGTGGTTGGTGCCCACGATCAGCACCGCCCGAAGATTACGGCCGCGAAGTCGAGCCTGTTCCAAGACGTGGCGGATCATCAGCCGGGCGATGATGGTGGCGCCCGAGGCCAAGATGAAGAAAACGATCAGGAACTGCCACTGATTGTTTTCCACCGCTTGGAGGTGGCTGGCGAGGGGCGGATTGATGGTGGCGATTTCTTGGTAAACCGCATTCGCCAGCACCAAGACGACCAGGCTTCCGAGCGCACTGGCCCGGAGGACGTCGAGGGATTCCGAGAGCCTCGATTCCAGCCGGCGGGAGTTGTATAGGCCCCGGGAGGTGAAGGTGGCGTTCCACGCGACCACCATCACGGTCAGCAGCAAGATGAGCTTGACCCGTAGCAGGCTACCGAAGTCTTCGAGCCAGCGCTCCATCGGCACCAGAAAGCGCAGCCAGCCGAGATCCTCCGCCTCGGTCAATTCTTCCTCGCCGTCGACCGGGGCCAGCTCGGCGCCTTCGGTCAGGACCTGCTGATTGACGGCGTCCTGGGTCAGCGCACCGACCAAAGCGGTCTTGTCGTCCGACGTCACCCAGGCGGCGAGAAAAAATGCCACAAAGAGGATCGACAGATCGATCAGCTTGAATGATTCATGCAGAATCTGGCGGCGGGCGTCGTTCATGTCCTACCCCGAGCGGACTCGAGCGCAGTCGTTCTAGAAGCGGAGCTAGTTCTTGCTAACCTGTTGTAGATCTTCTGTCTCGACGCGTAACGACTCACATTACGCTGGGCATTTCCGCTCGGCACCGCGGATTAGATGGACGATCGACGACTTCAGCGCAAAGACCGATCGCGAAGATCATTAAGATCCACTAACGATCGTGAAAGTTCGGCGGGTGGTCCCCATGAACCATCATATTGCGCAGGCCTCCTGCCGACACTAGCATGGTGCGAACTTCCCCGAAAGTCGCGTCCACGCCGCCACCGCTTAGGAGAATCCTGGACCCGATGCACATTGGTTTTCTCACCCCCGAATTCCCGCCGATGCTCGGCGGGATGGCCGAATTGGCCCGCGGACTCGCGGCGGGCTTGGCGGCAGAGGATCGGGTCAGTGTCCTCTGCCTCCCGGGCCACGGCATCGAAGGTCCATGGCAATTGGCCGGGCACGTGACGGGGCGGCGGCGCGACCTCAAGACCCTCATCGCCATGGAGCGCTCGGAAGATCCGCCCGATCTCTGGCTCGGGATGAACGCCGGCCTGGTTCCACTCGCGCCCCACCTCAGTCGTCCCTTTTTTGCCTATTTCCACGGCAACGACTTCACCAATCCGTGGCTGGCCTGCGGGCCGCCGGCCCTGGAAGCGATCCGCCGCCCGTACGCTTCGAAGGTTCGCCACGCCCTGCGGCGGCGCTCCATTGCGAAGGCTTTGCCGTCGGTGATCCACACGTTGACCAATAGTCGGCAGACCGCCGATCTCATCGTCGACCGACTGCCGGCCGCGCGACAACAAGTGAGCGTTGTACACCCCGGCGTCGGCGACGTGTTTTTTCAGGAGCGAGAGCCCGCGGATCCCGGTCCGCTGGAAATCTTGACGGTCACACGGCTCTCGAGTCATACCCGCCGCAAGAACGTCGACGGCGTGTTGCGGGCCTTGGCGCTCTTGGGCCGCGATATCGACTGGCGCTACACCGTCGTCGGCGACGGCGACGACCGGCGGCGGCTGGAAGCTTTAGCCGAGAAACTCGAGCTCGACGATCGTGTGCGCTTCACCGGGAAAGTCGACCTCGAGGGTCTGCTCGAGGCGTACCGTCGCGCCGGGCTTTTTGTGCTCGCGTCGAAAGCCACCGAGCAGGATGTCGAGGGATTCGGCATCGTCTACATCGAAGCGGCGGCCAGCGGCGTCCCGTCGATTTGTAGCCGGGCCGGAGGGGCCACCGACGCCGTGGATGAGGCGCACAATGGCCTCCTCATCGAGGATTCCTCCCCCGTCGCCGTCGCCGCCGGCGTCCGCCGATTCCTCGAAGAGCGCGGGCGGTTCGAAGCGGCGGCGATTCGCGACTACGCCGAAGGCTTTCGCTGGCCGCGGATCGCCGCCCAGCTCCGCGCGGTGCTGGTTGAACATCTCCCCAACTCCTTCACATGACGGGGGCGCGGTAGACTTACTGCCATGGAACGCGCTGAGTTGGACCATCTCGTGTGGGCGGTGCCGGATCTCGAACGCGGCATGCTGGAAATAGAGCACCGCCTCGGAGTCGTGCCGCAAATCGGCGGGCGCCACCCCGGCGTCGGCACCCGGAATGCGCTGGTCGATATCGGCGGGCAGCGATATCTCGAGATCCTAGCCCCAGACCCGGAACAACACGTCTTTACCGGTTTCGGCCACTGGGTCGCGGACCTCGCCGCCCCGCGTCTGGTGACGTGGGCTTGCCGCACGGGGGACCTCGACCGCTGGGTGCAAGCTGCCGCCGGCCGCGGGCTCGACCCCGAATCGATCCTCGAGATGGAGCGTCAGCTACCGGACGGCTCCACGCTCACCTGGCGGCTCGCCGCGTTGGGCGACGCCCGCGACGGATTGCTGCCCTTCTGCATTGAATGGGGGGACGCCCACCCCAACGACCGCCTGCCCTCGAGCGGTTGCGAGCTACTCCAGCTGAGCCTCAGCGACGACGACGACCTGGGCCGCGATCTCGAGGCCTTGGGACTCAGCGAGGAATCGCTCTTGGTGCGGAGCGTCGCGCATGCGGAACCGGTGGCGCTCTTCGACACGCCCCGCGGTCGGGTCGAATTGACTTGAGCTCGGCCCCGCCGGCCCATAAAGTGCGGCGGCGATGCTGAAGTCCTACCGACCGCTACTCCGCCCCGCCGCCGTCCTCCTCGTCGCCGGTCTCCTCGGCGCCTCCGCCGCTGCGCAGGATGTCGCTGAAGATCCGGCAGATCGGCTCACGGCGCTCCTGCTCGATTACCATGCGCCCATCGAGCACGACGTGCTCCAGTCCTTCCTGTGCGTTGAGCCCTGCACCGCGTCCGCAGGCTGCCCGGAGGAGCTCCGCCGAAACGGCGTCGATTTCTGGAACGAGGACCTCGCGCTCTATCGGCCGGCCTACCTCGGGCAGAGCGCGCGTTTCGTGGTCCAGGCCTACATGAATAAGGGCGTGGACCTGCTGTCGATCTCCGGACACCACGCCTCCGGCTTCTCGGGAGAATTCGGCCGCGGCAGCTTCCACACCACCGAGCTCGCCCGCCAGCTCCGCGACCTGCCGGGCCGCGACGATTTCTTTACCGATCCGGCGATGGTCATGCTCCAGGGGTGCTGGACCGACGTGAAGTCGGGATTCGTCGGCGACCCTATCGACTACGTCCGCCACATCGTCGAAGACACCAGCGTCCGCGCCGGCCAGTCCCAGCGCCTGCTGGCGGCGATTCAGCAGATCGCGGGTGAAGATGAGGCCTATCGAGAGCTTTTCCCCAACGCCTGCATCCTCGGCTACCAAGGCACGCAGATTCCCGGCGGTCTCGCGGAGATATACGGCCAGACGAGCGCGCTTTTCCGCGGCATCGCGGGGCTCCGCGGCCAGGAGCTCGCGCCTAAGTACTCGATCACCGAAGCCCGCCGCACCCCTGGCGCCCTCGAGCAGCTGGTCCGCGAGGTGGACAAGGAATGTGGCGGAAGCGGCTGGCCGTGCAACCTCTGCAAGCGGGACCCGGAGCACTACCGCCCTGTCGCCCGGGCCGTCTTCGAGGCCCTGCGCTCGGAGCGCGGACGTCTCCTGTCGGGCAGCTCCCGCGGCGCCCCGGCGGCCAAGGGCCTCGAGACGGTGCTTGAACAGTCTTCGCTCTACGCCAACGCCCGCTGGTCCTGCTCGACGGCGGCGCCGGGGACCCCGCCGAGCTATCCGGAACCGATCGACCGCGCGCCCCACTTGGGCCTCTTCATGGAGCTCCTGATGGTTGATCTCGGCGAGATCCGAGGAGATCAGCGTCGGCGGATCGAATCGGAGCTCGTCCACCTGTTGGGCGCCACGGAGGTCGACGGGGAAACCCGCAGGAAGCTGCGCGAGCAGCAGCAGAGTGACGCCGGGACGGCGTGGCGGCGGCACTTCACCGCCGGCACCCTCGCCGGTCTGTCCAGCTTCCGGCAGCGTGACTTCTACGATTTCTTGTCAGAGATCGGCTGCGACACTTGTTTCGCCGAAGTCTTTGCGGACGGGGTCCCGCAGCCGCGCCGCGAAAACGCGGCGTCCCAGCTTCGACCGCGACTCGGGCCCGAGATCTACCGCATGGCCCTCGGCGACCCGAGTCCGCGGGTTCGCCTGCTCGCCGCGTCTCGCTTGACGCCGACCCTCGGCGAGGATCTCTACGCGATGGCCGCTGGGGACTCGGATCCACGCGTGCCGAAAGCGGCCGCCGAAGCCTGGACGCGGGGCAGCCAACCCTAAGGGGCGGCCTAGGCGCAGGTCGGTTTCAACCGCCTAGTTGGGTCGACTGCGCAGGAAAGCCGGCCGCACCTGCTGCGGCATGATCACGAAGGCTACGCCGGAAAGCACCAGGGCGGCGCCGAGGACCATGCGGCCAGTGAGCGGCTCGTCGAGGAAGAGCGTGCCGATGATGACGGCGACCACCGGCGTCCCGTAGGCGATGAGCGAGACCTTGATGGCGGTCACGTGCTGGAGCAGCCAGAAGAAGAGTGTGAAGGTCAACGCCGACCCCAGGATGGCCAAATAGAGGACCGCCAAGGTCGGCCATAGACCGCCGTGGACCTCCCGGTCGGCCTCGAGCCAGTACGACAGCCCCGCCATCGCCACCGCCGAGAGCATCATCGGCGGCGCCACGATGACCAGGCTATGGACGTCCCCGCCCCATTTTTTGACCGCCACCTGGGCGAATCCCGCCGCCACCGGGGAGAGCATGACGACGGCCGCCGCGATCCTCACCTGGCCACCGCCGAGGGCGGCGAGGTCATCCGAGAAAATGACGGCGACGCCCGAAAAGCCCGCGACCATGCCGAACCAGCCGACCCAGTCGAGGCGCTCCCCGGGCAAGAGGCCGTAGGCGAAGAGCGTGACGAAGAGCGGCAGGGTCGAGAAAAGCACCGCCACCAGCCCCGACGGCACCCACTGTTCCGCCCAGTAGACGAGGCCGTAGGAAATCCCGAAGGCGCAGCTCCCCTGGACGAGCCACAGTCCGACGATGCGCGGCGTCGGGCGCATCGAAATGCCGGCGCGGTGCGCCACGGCAAAAAGCACCAGCGAAGCGAGCGCGAAGCGCAGCGACACGCCGAGCAGCGGTGGATAGCCGTCGAGGCTGATCCGAACGCCGGCCCAGGTCGTGCCCCAGATGCAGGTGAGGAGCAAGGCGACCCCGGTGGCCACTCGCCTGGTGGGGGCCGCCTCAAACATCTCTAGTGGTCTGTAACGCTTGAATATTTAGTGACTGGCGTCGTGAATCGGCGCCGTAAGCCAGGCGCGCTGATGCAGGCGTAGCGGAACCTACGGCGAGGAAGCGCAACGCCGCTCACGGCGCTGAGGCCAAGCCAGGCGCTAAATGCTTCGGCGTAGCAGGCCACTATGGGTAAATCTTATGGAGCATGCGCGGATACGGGATCGTCTCGCGCAGGTGCGGCACGCCGGTCATCCACGCAACGAAGCGCTCGATACCCATGCCGAAGCCCGAGTGCGGGAAGCTGCCGTAGCGACGGACGTCCAGGTACCACTGGAAGGCCTCGATCGGCAGCTTGTGCTCCTTGATCCGCTCGAGCAGGAGGTCATGGTCGTGGATGCGCTGGGAGCCGCCGATGATTTCGCCCTTGCCTTCCGGTGCCAGCAGGTCGACGCCGAGGGCGACGTCGGGATCTTCCGGGTCGGGCTGCATATAGAAGGCTTTCATCGACGTCGGGAAGCGGCTGACGAAGACCGGCTTGTCGAAGTGGGTGGCGAGCACGGTTTCGTCATTGCCGCCGAAGTCGTCCCCCCACTCGAGTTCGTTGCCGTGCTCCTTGAGGATCTCGAGGGCCTCGGCGTAGGTGATGTGCGGGAAAGGCGGCGTGACCTTCTCGATCATGGCCTCGTCCCGCTCGAGGACTTTGAGGTCTTCTTTGCAGCGGTCGAGGACCCGACCGGCGAGCTCGACGACAAAGTCCTGGGCGAGCTGGAGCAGGCCGTCGAACTCGAGGAAAGCGACCTCGGGCTCCACCATCCAAAACTCGGTGAGGTGCCGGCGCGTCTTGGACTTCTCGGCGCGAAACGTCGGCCCCATGCAGTAGACCTTGCCGAACGCCGCGCAGGCGGGTTCGAGGTAGAGCTGGCCGGACTGGCTGAGGTAAGCCGGATCGCCGAAGTAGTCGGTTTCGAAGAGCGTCGACGTGCCTTCGCAGACCGTCGGGGTGAGGATCGGCGAATCGATAAGGGTGAATTCGCGCTTATAGAAAAAGTCACGGATGCCTTGGCACACCTCGTTACGGACCGCCAGCGCGGCGCGCTGCTTCGACGACCGCAGCCACAGGTGGCGATGGGACATCAAGAAGTCGGTGCCATGCTCTTTGTTGGTGATCGGCCAGTCTTCGGTGAGCGATTCGACCTTGAAATCTGTCCCCTGGATCTCAACCCCGCCGGGGGCGCGTTCGTCCAGACGGGCGATGCCGGTCAGGCGCACGGTCGACTCTTGGGAGACGCGCTTGACGTCTTCCCAGGCTTCCTCGGACACGTCGTTGCGGCTGATCACGGTCTGCACCGTGCCGCTGCCGTCGCGGACCTGTAGGAAGGCGATCTTGCCGCTGCGCCGCCGATTCGCGAGCCACCCGCGGACGGTAACGGTTTCACCTTCGTGTTCTTTGAGGTGCCGAACGGTAATTCGACTCATGACGTCTCCGGGAATAGCAGGGTACAGGCGCGTAAGCGGGGGCGAAATCACGAACACCGCGGGCAGGTCCGCCCGCGGTGGTCTGTAGGGCTGGGATTCTAGGAGCCGGCCGGGGCGTGGTCAAGAAAGCTCGGGTTGGAGCTCCGGCAAGGTCGCAAGAGCATTAGCGGCTGCGGCCTGCTCCGCGGTTTTTTTACTTCGCCCTTCCGCGCAGCCGATGAGGCGACCTTCGAGCCGGACCTCGACGGTAAACCGCTTTCGGTGGTCCGGGCCGGACTCAGCCACCATCGAATAAGCCGGTAAGCCGAGGCCCTTTCCTTGGGTGAGCTCTTGGAGTCTTGTTTTCGCGTCGTTGTGGCGAATGACGCTGCGCCGCTCGAGCGCCCGGCCGACGACCCGCTCCACCAAGGGCTGGGCCGCGTCGAGCCCGCCGTCGAGGTAGATCGCGCCGAAAAGGGCCTCGAGACAGTCGGCGAGGATCGACGTTTTCTCGCGCCCACCGGAGCGCTCTTCTCCGACGCCGAGCCGGAGGTGCTGCCCCAAGTGGACGGAATTCGCGAAATCCGCCAGGGCCGGTGCGCTGACGACGAAGCTTTTGAGCTTGGCGAGCTGCCCCTCCGGCGCCTTCGGGAAGCGGCGGTAGAGCCACTGCGAAGCGACGAGGCCGAGCACGGCGTCGCCGAGGAATTCCAAGCGTTCGTAGTTGTCCTCTTCCCCTTTCTCGTTGCTTAACGAGCTGTGGGTCAAGGCGAGCATCGGAAGCTTCGGATCGGAAAAACGGTGGCCGAGCGACTTCTGGAGCGTAGAAAGGAGGTCCGAAGGGGGATCAGTCTGGGCAATCACTGAACTTAGGATACACCGGGACGGTGTGGGCATGAAGGGGATCGCGAAAGAGAAAATGACGGTCCTTTGCCGCTTTTTACGGGCCTGGACGATTTCTTCTTTATGCAAAGCCGATCACCACGACGGAGAAATCCTCCGGCGTGGAGAGATCGACGCGCCGGAACCCTAGCTCCGGTGTCCCTAGACCTAACCGCTATCGGAGGAAATCATGCCGACCCACGAACTCACCCGCGCCGCCCAGTCCCGCCTCGACGCCCTCGCCTATGACCTCGAAAGCATCATCGGCCAGCTGGCGACCCTGGTCGACAGCCTTGACCCAGCGCCCGGGGACCTTCCCCGAGAGCTCGCGGCGGCGGAGGCGGTACGAACGGATCTCTTGGAGGATGCCGCTTCGACCCTCCGGCAGGCGGCCAAGGCCAGCGAAAAGACGCTTCTCCTCCGACGGGGCTCAATCGAGAATCTCGTCGAAGCTCTGGCCTAGTGTGTCCCTCACCTGGGGGTGCCTTGACGGGGAGGTTCTATCCCTCCCCCGCCGTCGTCGAGGGCCGGCAGCGAACTCCGGCCGCGCGCGATGAGGACCACGGCCAGCACCGCCGCCACCGCGGCCCAGGCGGTGGTCGCTCCGCTCAGCTGGGTGATGTCGACTTCTGCGCGGCTCAGGAGGATGGCGCTCGCATTGTTGAGGAGGTGCCACACGATCGCAGGCCATAGGGATCCTGTGGCGTAGGTCAAGAGCGCCAGCAAGACCCCGAGGAAAAAGGTGGGTAAGAGCCGGACCCACTCGAAGTGGAAAACGGCGAACACCGCGGCTGAAATCAGAACCACCGCATAGGGCGCCAGGCGCCGGCGGAGCGCTTGGAGGAGGACACCCCGGAAAGCGACTTCTTTGCAGAGGCCGGGAAGGACCGCGA
>JBCDKB010000101.1:0-21193 GCA_038747035.1 Acidobacteriota bacterium
GTCACGACTCTTGAAGACGAAAGCTCGGCTTCATCGGGCTGGTCGCGGGCAAGCTCCACGACAATGCCCCAAGGCCGTATCTCCAACCTCAGAACATTCCGGATTCCGAGCGCCTTCCGAGATACGAACTAGAGCCGCTAATCGGAGACCAGATCAGCAACACAGCCCCCTCCGGCGTAGGGTCGGGGCTTGTCCCCGACCGCGCAGCAGCAGCACAGCGAAACGCGGCAAAAACGAGACTTGTGCCTAGATGGACGTCTACAGCCCATCCTTCAAGCCAGCTCTCGTTAGCCGACTCGACGTGCAGTGAAAATACAGTGGCCCCATCTCCATCTCTGGAGACCACGAGCTCCAGACGACCGGCACTAACGCGGCTCGGCCTCGCCTCGCTCGGCCGGGTCATCTACGCCGCGACTCCGGAGGCTGCCTGAGCCCAACAGTCTCAGAATCTCCCAGCCCTGGCCATGACGCCGCTAACTGCCGAAGAAGTCCGCCGCGTCGCGGTATTGGAATCCGCAGTGGCGGGCAAATTCGCGGTCGGACTCGAGGTCACCGACCATGATCGAAGCGGCGCGGTCGAGGCGATACTGCTCGATCAGCTCGACGCCGAGGCCGGGCATGGGCTTGCGGGCCCAGACGCCCATATTGGACGTGGGGTCCGGCGAGTAGCGGACGTCGATCGTGTGGCCGAGTAGCTCATGGGTACGGTCGAAGCAGGCGCGGGCGACGTCGTCGGTTAGCTGGCCTTTGCCGATGGCGCTTTGGTTGGAGACGCCGAGCAAAAGGTAGCCCTCGGCGACGTAGCGGTCGAGCACTTCTCGGCGGCCGGGCAGGATCTCGACTTCGTCGGGCTGGAGCGGGAAGGGCGCCGGGCCGGTGGAGCGGCGGAGGCTGCCGTCGTAGTCCAGGATCAGGGCCTTCTGCGTCATATCCGCCGCGAAGCGACGCTCGAAGGCGACGCGTTCAATCGTCGCGAAGCCCTCTTCGCGGGTCGGCTCTTCGAAGAGCTGGAAGAAGCGGTAGATCGCCGCCGGCGGCAGCATGTTGGGATCGTCTTTGGCGGCTTGGGGCAGCTCTTTCGGACTCAGGATCCGGCCGTGGCGCTCGAGCATGCGCAGGCAGGCGTTGTAGAGCGCTTCGGCGAGGGGGACGTCGAGCCAGACGCAGCGCACCGGCAGATGGTGGCGCTGGGCCAGCTCGAGGACTTTTTTGCGCGACTTGACCGTGGGATAGGTGTTGTCGAGCACGAAGGCGCGCTGGCCTCGGTCGATGGCGGCGGCCATCTTCGGCACCAGGTCGTCGAGGCGGCCGCCTTCGGCGTCGCGGTTGAGGCGGGTGTAGCCGCGCTCGAGGAAGGGCTCGACGCGGCTGCTCTTGCCCGCCGCCGGCGGACCGATGAAGAGCACGACCTCTTGGTCCGCGGCCTCTGACGCTACCGGCGCCGTCGCCCACAGCTTGGGCCGCACCTCGCGGGCGAAGGCGCGGCGGGCCGACGCGAGCATTTCGAGGTCGTCGTCGCCGAGGGCGATCTCGGCGGCGCGCACCGTCGACGCCACGGACTCGGCGCGGGTGGCGCCGGGGATCGGCACGATCGACGGCCCCATGTGCAGCAGCCAGGCGAGCGCGATTTGACGCGGCGTAGCGCTATGGCGCTCGGCGACCCGGGCGAGGGCGGCGTTGCGGTCGGCGCGCTCGACGCCGCGGTGGCCGCCCATCGGGCTGTGGGCGATGAAGGTGATGCCGAGCTCATGGCAGCGCAGCACCAGGCCGCGCTCGAGCGCCGCCTTGTCGAGGTAGCTGCACAGATTCTGGACGGTGTCGATGCTCGCGACCGCGCGCGCCGCGTCGAGCTGGTCGACCGAGATATTGCACAGGCCGAGGCGCTTGACCTTGCCTTCTTCCTGGAGCCGGGCCATGGCGCCGAGGCTCTCTTCGAGCGGCACCTTCGGGTCGACGGTGTGGAGCTGGAAGAGGTCGAGGGCGTCGACGCCGAGGTGGCGGAGACTCGCTTCGCAGGACTCGCGGAGGTGTTCGGGGCGACCGTCGGGGCGCCAGGCGCCGCCGGGGCGCACCAGGCCGGCTTTGGTCGCCACGACCACGCGATCGCGGTCACCCGGCCAGACGTCGAGGGCCTCGCGGATCAGCTGCTCGCTGTGGCCCGCGTCGTCGGCGTCGAGGCAGTAGCTGTCGGCGGTGTCGAGGAAAGTGAGGCCGGCGTCGAGCGCCGTATGCAGCACCCGCAGGGCGGCGGCGCGGTCCGGACGGCCGGGGGTCGAGAGGCGCATCGTGCCGAAGCCGACGGCGCCGATCTCGAGACTCGAGCCGGCGCCCGAGAGGCGCCGCTTGGGCAGCGACGCCGCCGGGTCGGCGACGGTGGCGAGCGGCGCGCCGATGCGGGTGATCACCGGCGGCGGACCGACGGCGGGGTCGCCGAAGAGATTCCAGGCCGCGGCGTCGTTCCAGTCCCGCGGCGCCCGGTCCGCCTCGCGCTCGGGCAGCTCACCGCCGGCCAGGTTGCGGACGTCGAAGGTCCGGGAGAGGTGGCGGACGTCCCGCGCTTCGAGCACCAGCACCTGCCGGCGGGCGCCGGGCAGAGCCTGCTGCACGGCGATCAGCAGGTCACCGTCGAGCAGGGCGTCGATCAGCGCCCGGGTCTGGGCGTCGGGGCGGGCGCGGCGCAGGCGCTGGCTGGTGGAGACGAAGCGGCCGACGTCGGAGTGGCCGGCGCCGCCCGCGTCGGGGGCCTCGAGCTCAAAGCCCGCGGACAGCTCGGCGTTCGAGAGCGCGGGCTCAAAAGCCTGCTGAATGCGCAGGATCTTCTGCCGGTACTCTTCCTTCTGGCGGGCGATGGCGCGTTCCGCGCGCTCGGTGGCCAGGGTCTTGGCGTGCCGCGTGACAGTCATTGGCGGGCAAATCTTAACCCGCGGCGGGACCCAAGCGGGTTCGCGACGGCTGAGTGGCCGCGCCCGTATGACGGAAGGATCACCGAAAGCACTAGATCTTGCGATAATCGAAAGGTATCCCGAAACGCCAAGCTCCGGCGTCGGCGACCCAGGAGCCCCCCATGATTCGTCCCGATTCCCCTGAGTCTCCCCCTGAACCCGAGGCCGACCGCGCGTCGGAGGTGACGGCCCTGCTCAAGCGCTGGCGCGGCGGCGACGGCGACGCCTTCGACCGGCTGATGCCGATCGTTTACAACGAGCTGCAGCACGTCGCCCGCAACCATATGCGCGCCGAGGACGGCTCGACCCTGCAGGCGACGGCGCTGGTGCACGAGGCTTACCTGCGCCTCCTCAAAATGGACGTCGAATGGCAGGGCCGCGTCCACCTCTTCGCCGTCGCGGCGGGCGCCATGCGGCGGATCCTGGTGGACCGGGCGCGCCGACGGCGGGCCGAAAAACGCGGCGGCGAAGCGCGGCCGGTCGAGCTCGGTGAAGTGGCCGATTTCGTCGCCGACGGCGGCCTCGGCGCCGACGAGCTGGTGGCCCTCGACGAAGTCCTACACGACCTCGCCGAGCTCGACGAGCGCAAGGCCAAGGTGCTCGAGCTGCGCCTTTTCGGCGGGCTGACCATCCAGGAGACCGCGGAAGCCGTCGACATCTCCACCGCCACCGTCGAGCGCGAGTTGCGGATGGCCAGGGCGTGGGTCGCCCGGCGGCTGCGGGGGGACGGGGACTAAACGTGTCCAAGGACGCCGAGAAAGCCCGCTTCGCCCGCATCGACGCGCTCTTCCAAGGCGCGATCGAGCGCGAGGCCGGGGAGCGCTCGGCGTGGCTCGAGACCCAGGAGGACGACCCGACGGTACTCGCCGAAGTGCGGGAACTGCTCGACGAGGACGGCGCCCACAGCGAGCCCCTCGAGGCCATCGTCGACGGTGGCCTGCGCGACGCCGCGCGGGCCGAAGGGCGGTCGATGGACGACGCGGAGACCGCTACTTTGGCGTTCCCGGAGGCGCAGGACGCGCCGACGGAGAAGACCCCGGAAGCCATCGGCCCGTACCGCATCCTCGGCCGACTCGGCCGCGGCGGCCTGGCGACGGTCTATCTCGCCGAGCGCACCTCCGAATTTTCGATGCCGGTGGCCCTCAAGCGCATCCGCCGCGGCATGGACACCGAGGACATCGTCGAGCGCCTGCGCCTGGAGCGGGACATCCTCGCCCGCCTGGTGCACCCGAATATCGCCCGCCTCCACGACGGCGGCTCCGACGCCGAAGGTCGTCCCTACCTGGTGATGGAGGTGATCGAAGGCGAGCGCATCGACCGCTACTGCCGCAGCCAGGAGCTTTCGGTGCGCCGGCGCCTCGAGCTCTTTCGACAGGCCTGCGAGGCGGTGGAGTTCGCGCACCAGAACCTGATTCTGCACCGGGATTTGAAGCCGTCGAATATCTTGGTCACCGAGGACGGCACGCTCAAGCTGCTCGACTTCGGCATCGCCAAGGTGCTCGCCGGCGGCGTGGAGGCCCAGCAGACGGCGACGGAGAATCGCCTGCTCACCCCCGACTACGCCAGCCCCGAGCAGATGCGCGGCGAACGGCTGACCACCGCCAGCGATATCTACAGCCTCGGCGTGGTGCTTTTTCAGCTGCTGACGGGGCGGATCCCGCACACGTTTACCCCGGCCCAGCTGTGGGGCGGCCAGCGCCCCGACGCGCCGCTCGCGTCGCGCACGGCGGAGAAAGAGCGGACGGACCAGAATCGACAGACGCCGCCCGCGGACCGCTGGGGCCAGTCGGTGGCGGTGGAGATCGACGCGATCCTGGCGAAGGCGCTCGAGAACGAGCCGGGGCATCGCTACGGCAGCGCCCGCGAGTTCGACGACGACATCGCCCGCCTGCTCGAAGATCGGCCGGTGCTGGCCCGCCGGCCGACGCTGCGCTACCGCTTGACCAAGCTCGCCCGTCGCCACCGCGCGCTGGTCAGTCTGGCGGCGCTTGCGGTGCTGTCGCTGCTCGTCGGCATCGTCGGCACCAGCTGGCAGGCCCGGGTCGCCGAACGCGAGCGGCTGCGGGCCGAGCAGGGCCAGGCCCAGGCGGAGGCGGTGGCCGACTTCCTGGTCGAGCTCTTCGACGTCTCCGACCCCTACGGCGAAGCGCGGCTGGCCACCGGACTCGGGGGTTCCCTCGACGGCCCGCGGGGGGAACGGGTGACCGCGCGGGAGCTGCTCGACGGCGCGGCGCTGCGCATCTCCGCCGAGCTCGCGGACGATCCGGCGCGGAATCGCCAGCTGCGCCGGGCGATGGCGCGGGCCTATTTCAATCTCTCCTTCTTCGACCAGGCCCGCGCCCTGCTC
The DNA here is from genome assembly GCA_038747035.1 of Acidobacteriota bacterium. Classification (GTDB taxonomy): domain Bacteria; phylum Acidobacteriota; class Thermoanaerobaculia; order Multivoradales; family J023; genus JAUIJL01. The sequence continues at coordinate 5,290 of JBCDKB010000101.1, forward strand.
AACGCCGCCCTCGACGACGCGTCGGATGGGGACGCGCTCGGACGCGCCCTGGTGCTGCGCGACCTCGGCCGCGTCGACCGGGCCCAGGCCCTCTTCGACGATGCCTCGACCCGACTCCTAGAGGCGGAAAGCCTGCTGCGCGACCTGGGCGCCGACCTCGAAGTGGCGGTGACCCTCGAATACCTCGGCGAGCTCGAGTTCTGGCGCGAAAACGGCGAGGCGTCGGAGGCCTACTACCGCGAGGCCGAGTCACTCCACCGCGCCCTCGCCGGGGAAGACTCCCTGGAAGTCGCCCGCACCCGGGTCGGACTCGCCCGCGCCTTCCACAAACAGGACCGCCGAGACGAGATCATCGACCTGCTCGGGCGGGTCCTCGAGGTCCAGCGCCAGCACCTCGGCGACGACCATCCGAGGGTGCTCGAAACCCAGCACGATCTCGCCGTCGAGCTCATCCGCAAAGACAACGACTCGGCGGCCGAGATCTTCTCCGACCTGATGGAGCGCCAGCGCCGGCTCCTGGGCCCCGACCACGCGGAGCTGATCATCACGCTCTACAACCTGGCGACGGTGCGCGACGAGCAGGATCGGTGGCAAGAGGCGATTCCGCTGCTCGAGGAAGCGTGGCGCATCGCCGGCGTCCGAGGCGCCCAAGAAACACCCGTCGCCTCGGATGTGCTCCTGCTCTTCGGACGCGTCGAACACCGCGGCCAGCGGCCGCTCGAAGCCGCCGAGAAGTACCGAGACGCCCTCGCCCTCAGGCGTTCGCTCTACGGCGACGTGCACCGGGAAACCGCCACAGCGCTGATGCGCCTCGGCCGGCTCTGGGCCGAGCTGGGCGACGAGCGCGCCCGCGCCCTGCTCGAGGAGGTGCGGGACGTGTCGATGGCGCTCGACCTCGGCGAGGAGAATTTTGCCCTGCTCGGCCTCGGCGAGCTCGATATCAAGCTCGGGAATCTCGCCGCCGCGGTGACGGTGCTTCGCCGGGGCCTCGACGCGGTGGGCCCGGAGGCGGGCTGGATGACCGGCCTCTTCGAGATGCGCGTCGCCCAGGCGCTGGTGGGCGAAAAGGGCGAGGCGGGTTCAGCGGCGGAGCGGGCCGAGGCCAGGGCGCTGCTCGACAGCGCCCTCGGCCACCTGCCCGCCGAATACGCGTGGGCCCGCGACGCCAGGGCGCTTCGCGTTCAACTCGATGCGCCTTGACGTCGCGGGCCCGGCCGGGGGTCACAGGACTCCGTCACGGAGGGCAGACGCTGCCGCAGTCGTTGGCGGGGGTGCCGTGGGAAGACCCCATTTCGATCACCATATTGCCCGCGGCGTAGGGTCCCGTGGAGCCCGGGGGTCGGGCGATCACCTGGTAGTCGCCTTGGACCGGCGCCAGCCACACGAGGCCCACCCACTTCATGCCGGCGGGCACGTGGATCAGCTGGGGCGCACCGCGCACGTCGATCAGCGCGTCGCCGGGCGTCCATACATCCTGGTGGTCGACGAGGAAAATCTCGACATCCACGCCGACGGCGGCCTGGTGCTCCATGGTCAAGTGCATTGGCTCGCCGGACTGGTACTCCAGTCGGGGGCAGCCGGCGCCGTCGCTGGCGTAGCCTTCGAGGAAAGGCGTCACCACCTCCAGCGGCAGCGCCAGGACGGCGACGGTCGTCTTGGCCGCGTCGTCGAATAAGCTCACGGTGAAGGTGCGCCCGCCGAGCACGGATTCCGCTTCACCGAACATCTGGAAGCGATAGTTGAGGGGGTCGTGCACGGCGCCGACATCGCAGCCTTCCACGCCGGTGCGCGGCCACAGGAGGTCACTCGGGAGCTCGCCGAAAGCATTCGTCTTGCCGCGCAAGCGAACGACGCCCGTATTCGTTTCGTCCAAGAGGGTGATGGTGTAGCTCGTGAAAGCCGGGGCGCCGGTGACGCCGGCTTCAAGATCGCCTCCGATCTCAAGGCGCCCGGCGTTGAGGTCGCCGCCGAGGGTGAGGGTCGGCGCGGCGAAAGCCGCGGCGGGGACCAGGACGGCGAGGACGAAGGCGAGGCAGATCGAAGCTATGGTGAAGACAGGATGGGTCGAATTTTTCATGGCCACCTCCAGGTGTTCGTACATTCCAAGGTCGCGCCGGAGGATTCGCCACGAAGCGGATCGGATCTCCCGTCCCGTCCGCCCGTTTAAGTGGCTTTTGTCCGGCGCCACCTACTCCGTCGGAGCCGGAGGGATTTAGCCGACACCTCGCCGACACTTTTTTTGCCGGCAGGGAAATTGCCGCTGTTTCCGCGGTGAGCGGGCGCAAAAAAGCCCGGAGATCTGAGGATCTCCGGGCTTTCCTAGCTCCGAGCTGTCCTAGGGATGGCGAATTGGGCGGACCCAGGCCGCGGACGGGCCGCGCCGCCGCGCTGCCCGGCGGCGGATCTGAGGCCCTAGGCGTCCGCCTGCGCTTCCGCGATGACCTTCTGCTGGAGGCTCCGCGGCATTTCTTCGTAGCCGTGGAATTCCATCGTGAAACGGGCCCGGCCTTGGGTGATCGAACGCAGGGCCGGGGCGTAGTCGAGCATTTCGGCGAGCGGCACGTGGGCCTTGATCATCTGCTTCTCGCCCTGGATGTCCATGCCCTGGGGCTTGCCGCGACGCTGCGAGAGGTCGCCCATGATGTCGCCCATGAACTCTTCGGTGGTCGAGATTTCGACGTGCATCACCGGCTCGAGGATCGTCGCCCCCGCCTTGGCCATGGCGTCTTTATAGGCCATCGATCCGGCGATCTTGAACGCCATTTCGGACGAGTCCACGTCGTGGTACTGCCCGTCGAGCAGGCGCACGCGGAAGTCGACCATCGGGAAGCCAGACAGGTAGCCGCGGCCGCGGGCTTCTTCGATGCCCTTCTGCACCGCCGGCCGGAAGCCCTGGGGGATCGAGCCGCCGAAGATTTGATCCACGAATTCGAAGTCTTCACCGGCCGGCAACGGCTCGATCGAGATCCGGCAGTCGGCGAATTGGCCGCGGCCGCCGGTCTGCTTCTTATGACGGCCGTGTCCGTCGGCGGCGCGGCGGATGGTTTCGCGGTACGGCACCTTCGGCGGGTGCAGGATCACGCCCACCTTGTAGCGATTCTGGAGCTTGGCGATCGTCAGCTCGACGTGGAGCTGGCCGGAGCCGGAGAGCAGAAGCTCGTGGGTTTGCGGATCGCGCCCGGACGCCAGGCCCAGGTCCTCTTCCATCAGACGCTGGAGCGCGTCGTTGATCTTTTCTTCGTCGCCTTTAGCCTTCGGCTCGAGGGCGAAGGACATGGCCGGCGGACGGATATTGATCCAGCCGAGTCGCGCCGGCGCCTCCTTGGCCGAGAGCGTATCTCCCGACACGGTGTGCTTGAGCTTGGCGACGCCGCCGATATCGCCGGTGACCAGTCGCTCCGCCGGCGAGCCGGTTTTGCCCTGGAGATGCTGGAGGTGGCCGAGCTTCTCACCCTCCTCCGCACGGCTATTCCAGCACGCCGTATCGTTGTCGGCGGTCCCGCGGACGACGCGAAAAATATTGATTTTCCCGGAAAATGGATCATTGACCGTTTTGAAAACCAGGGCCGCCAGCGGCCCGTCGGCCGTGATTTCCACGTCGGCCTCTTCGCCGCTGATATCAGTGGCCGGGAACGTGCCACGCTCAAGGGGCGTCGGCAGCAGCTCGATGACGGCGTCGAGCACCGTGGAAATGCCGATGCCGTGGGACGCCGACGCGATCAGTCCAGGCACGATGTCCCGCGACTGGATCGCCGCCTTCAGGCCTTTGATCAAGTCTTCGTCGCTGAGGGTGCCTTCTTCGAAGAACTCTTCCAGCAGCTCGTCGGAGGTTTCGGCCACGGACTCGATCAGCTCGTTGCGCTTTTCTTCGACGGCGTCGGCGAGCTCCGCCGGGATCTCGGTCTCTTCGCCTTGACCGTTGCCGTCGCGCTCGAAGCGGTAGGCCTTGTTGTGCACCAGGTCGACGACGCCGCTGAAGTCCTGTTCGGCGCCGATCGGCATCTGGAGGGGCACCACCGGCTGGCCGAAGCCGCTTGCGAGCCCTTCGAGCACCTCGTCAAAATCCGTATTCTCGCGGTCGAGCTTATTGATCAATACGACCACCGGCTGGGCGATCGATTCCGCGTATTGCCACATGCGCTCGGTCGTCACCTCGACGCCGGAGGCGGCGCTCACCACCAAGAGCATCGTGTCGGTGGCGCGCACGCCGGCGCGCGCTTCGACGCCGAAGATGCCGGAACCCGGCACGTCCACCATATTGATCTTGTGCTTCTTCCACGGCGCAAAGCACGGCGCCAGGCTGATCGAGTAGCCGCGTTCGACTTCCATCGGATCGAAATCGGTGGGGGCGTTGCCGTCTTCCACGCGATTCATCCGATTGACCACCCCTGAACAATAGAGCGCCGCGCTCGCGAGCGTCGTCTTGCCGGTATCGGCGTGACCGGCCAGGGTGATGTTTCGAATCTTCTCCGGGCTCTCGACCTGCATAGAGTTCTCCTATCAGAGCAAGACGTCGCTCAACTTTTCGGCATGAATGGAAGATGAATATACCACCTCGGGGGGCCGCACCGCCGCGCCGCAACGCGGCGAAAACCTTGCACCGCAGCGCGGCGAATACCCTGCGCCGCAGGCGGTGAAAACTTCGCCCCATCAACGCTTTTGACGCCGATCGACCGTAGATTCGTAGCGCGACGGCGGACGGTCACGGTGAGCGATCGGATAAGCTCAGGGCCCCTGAAACTCGCCTTCCCCGGGGCCCACCGCCGCACGGATTGGGCCTCTCCGGATACGGCCCCCGGACCCGTTCTTCGAGGACGACGTCCCCCGGACCAGCCAGTGCCTTCGAAAGGAGCGCGATGAGCGTCCTGCACGCCTACGAGACCATGAGCTACGGACCCGCCCCAGAAAGCCCCGCCGACGCCGTCGCGTGGCTCGACCGCCACGGACGCCGCTTCGGCCTGTTCATCGGCGGCGCCTGGTCCGAAGCGACCTCCGGGGAGCTTTTCCCGAGCCTCGACCCGTCGAGCGGCGACTCGCTGGCGGAGATCTCCCAAGGCTCCGAAGCCGACGTCGACCGCGCTGTCGACGCCGCCCGCGCCGCCCTGCCGGCGTGGGGCGAGCTCGGCGGCCACCGAAGGTCCCGCTACCTCTACGCCATCGCCCGCCAGGTCCAGAAGCACTCCCGGCTGCTCGCCGTGCTCGAGTCGATGGACAACGGCAAGCCGATCCGCGAGACCCGCGATATCGACGTGCCGCTGGTCGCCCGCCACTTCTACCACCACGCCGGCTGGGCCCAGCTGCTCGAGGAGGAATTCCCGGGCCAAGAAGCGGTCGGTGTCTGCGGACAGATCATCCCGTGGAACTTCCCGCTCTTGATGCTGGCGTGGAAGATCGCGCCGGCGCTGGCGTGCGGCAATACGGTCGTCTTGAAGCCCGCGGAGTACACGTCGCTCACCGCCCTCGCCATGGCGGAGATCTGCCAGGAAGTCGGCCTGCCCGAAGGCGTGGTGAATATCGTCACCGGCGACGGTCGCACCGGCGACGCGCTGGTGCGCCACCCCGACGTCGACAAAATCGCCTTCACCGGCTCCACCGAAGTCGGCCGGCTGATTCGCCGCGCGACGGCGGGTTCCGGCAAGAAGCTCTCCCTCGAGCTCGGCGGCAAGTCGCCGTTCATCGTCTTTGACGACGCCGACATCGATTCGGCGATCGAAGGTGTCGTCGACGCGATCTGGTTCAACCAGGGCCAGGTGTGCTGCGCCGGCTCCCGGCTGCTGGTCCAGGAAAGCATCGCCGAGGCGTTCTACGCCAAGCTGCGGCGACGCATGGAGACGCTGCGCGTCGGCCATCCGCTGGATAAGGCGATCGACATCGGCGCCATCGTCGCGCCCGTCCAGCTCGAGCGCATCGGCCAGCTGGTGGAGGAGGGCAAAGCGGAGGGCGCCGTCTGCCACCAGCCGTCGTGGGCGGTACCCCAGGAGGGCTGGTTCTATCCGCCGACGCTCTTCACCGGCGTCGAGCCCTCGTCGAGCCTGGCGCAGGTCGAGATTTTCGGCCCGGTCATGGTGGCGATGACTTTCCGCACCCCCTCAGAAGCCGTCGCCCTCGCCAACGACACCCGCTACGGCCTGGCGGCGAGCGTGTGGAGCGAGAACGTCAACCTCGCCCTCGACATCGCCCCCCAGCTGGCGGCGGGCGTGGTGTGGATCAACTCCACCAACCTCTTCGACGCCGCCGCCGGCTTCGGCGGCTACCGCGAAAGCGGCTTCGGACGGGAGGGCGGACGCGAGGGCCTCGGCGAATATTTAAGGTCCGCCGTCACGGTGAACCCGCCGAGCGGGTCCCCGGACCACGATCCCGAACCCACCCCGTCGGACCTCGGGATCGTCGGCGGCGGGTTGGGCGCGTCCGGCATCGACCGCACCGCCAAGATGTATATCGGCGGCAAACAGCAGCGTCCGGACGGCGGCAATAGCTACCCGGTGCGCGGCCACGACGGAGTCCACCTCGGCGACGCCGGCTGGGGCAACCGCAAGGACATCCGCAACGCCGTCGAAGCGGCGCGCAAAGGCGCGGCCTGGTCCAAAACCACCGGCCACCTGCGGGCGCAGATCCTCTACTACCTGGCGGAGAACCTCGACGCCCGGGCCGGCGAGTTCGAAGCGCGTCTTCACGCCCTGACCGGCGGCGACGGCCGGGCGGAGGTCCAGGCGTCGATCGAGCGGCTCTTCTATTGGGCGGCCTGGGCCGACAAGCACGACGGCGCGGTGCACGGCGTGCCGATGCGCAACGTGACTTTGGCGATGCCGGAGCCGTGGGGCATCCTCGCCGTCTGCTGCCCGGACGAGCAGCCCCTGCTCGGCTTCCTGTCGCTGGTGGCTCCGGCCCTGGCGATGGGCAACCGCGTCATCGCCGTGCCGTCGCCGCTCTACCCGCTCGCCGCCACCGACCTCTACCAGGTGCTCGAGACGTCCGACGTCCCCGGCGGCGCGCTCAATATCGTCACCGGCGACCGCGAGTCCTTAGCGCCCACCCTGGCCCAGCACGACGAAGTGGCATGCCTGTGGTACTTCGGCACGGGGGAAGGCGTCGAAGCCGTGGAGCGCGAGTCCGCCGGCAACCTGAAGCGCACGTGGGCCCACGCCGGCGCGCTCGACGCGACCAAGCCCCACGGTCCGGAGCTGCTCAAGCAGGCGACGCAGACGAAGAATATCTGGGTGCCCTACGGCGACTAGCCGCCGCGCGCCCTCCGGCCCCCGGAGGGCCCCCTCGACATGGCGAAGAAAAGCCGGATCGAAGCCGCCGAACGACAGCGCGGCTCCACCCTGTGGGTGCTCGACGGCAGCGGCGGACGCCAGCGCTTCCTGCGCGGCGTGCTCACCCACTACCTGACCGAGCGCGGCTTCGATTTTGACGACGCCTACGCCCTCGCCCGCGCCCTCCGCGACCACTTCGCCGGCCGCAGCGAGGTCGAAAAGAGCGAGATCAAAGACGCCCTCGTCGAGCGGGTCGAGTCGACCTACGGATCAGCGGCCGTCGAGCAGCTGCGCCACCGGCCGGCCGCGGCGCCGCGCTTGACGCTGGTGGCGTCGGGTCGGCGCCAGCCCTTCTCCCGCGGCCTCTTGGCCCAGAGCATGCACGGCGCGGGCCTCGATTTCGACCGCGCTTACCACCTGGTGACCCAGCTCGAAGGGGAGCTGCGCCGGGACTCGGTCCAAGAGCTCAACGCCGACGAGCTAGCGCGGCGGGTGAGCGACCTGCTCGAACGGGAGGAAAGCAAGGCGGCGGCCCGCCGGTTCCGCTCGATTCGCCAGCTCGGCCGCCTGCCCAAGCCGCTCATTGTCTACGTCGGCGGGGCGTCGGGCACCGGTAAGTCGACCGTCGCCCTCGAGCTCGCCCCGCTGCTAGAGATCTACCGCGTCACCGCCACCGACACCATCCGCCAGGTGATGCGCTCGCTGATTTCGCCACAGATCCTGCCCGCGATCCACGGCTCGAGCTTCGACGCCCCCTGGCCCCGGCCGGATAGCGGCGACGGCGACGACCCGTCGGATCCGGAACAGGCCCTGATCAGCTCTTTCCTCGAACAGGCGACCCGCGTCGGCGTCGGCGTCAAGGCGGTGGTCGAGCGGGCCATCGCCGAAAACTCGAGCGCGCTCATCGAGGGCGTGCACCTGACGCCGCCGATCGTGCCTTTCCACGACCTCGACGGCGCCTGCTACCAGGTGCCGCTGATGCTCGGCATCTCCGACACCGAAGGACACCGGGCTCGGTTTTTGACCCGGACTTCGCGCCAGGCCACCCGCTACGTCGACCGGTTCGCCGCCATCCGGCGCCTGCACGACCACATCCTCGAGCGCGCGGAAAGCGAGGGCATCCCGTTCCTCGACACCAGCCTCGACGACGCGGCGCCGCGGGCCCTGCGCTTCGTGATCACCAGACTCCAGGAGGAGTGGCCGTCGCTCGCCGCGCCGACCCCGGAGCGGCGGCCGCCGATCCTCCTGCTCGCCCTCGACGGCATGCCCGACGGCCCGGCCCGCGCCCTCGGCGGCCGCACGCCGCTCGCCGCCGCCGACACGCCGACGCTCGACCGGCTGGCGCAGGAAGGCCTCTGCGGCCTCGCCGACCCCGTCGCCCCCGGTACCGTGCCCGACACCGCCGCCGGCACGCTGGCGCTGCTCGGCCAGTCCCCCAAGTCGGTGCAGCGCGGCCCCGTCGAAGCCGTGGGCGCCGGGCTCAAGCTGCGCGACGGCGATATCGCGCTGCGCGCCAACTTCGCCTTGGTGCACGAAGGACAGATCCTCGACCGCCGCGCCGGTCGCATCCGAGAGGGCGCACCGGAGCTCGCCGCCGCCCTCGATCGCATGGAGCTCAAAGCCAACGGCCGCCGGGCCGTGGTGCGCGTGGCGCCGGGCACCGAGCACCGGCTCGCGGTCGTGCTGCGCGGCCACGGGCTGTCGTCGGCGATCCGGGGCAGCGACCCGGGGGAAGGCGCCGTACCCGGCCCGCCGCTCGCCCCCGAAGCCTCGGACCCGACCGACGCCGAGGCCGCAGCCACCGCCGAGCTGCTCGCCGAATTCGAGGCCGAGGCCCACCGCATCCTCAGCGACCACCCCGTCAACCGCATGCGTCTCGAAAAGGGATTGCCGCCGGCGAACGCCGTCGTCAGCCGCGGCGCCGGTCGCCACCACCGCCTGCCGCCGCTCGCCGCCGGCGGTGAGGCCCTCAGCCTCGCCTGCATCGCCGGCGACCGGACGGTGCGCGGCATCGCCGCTTCGCTCGACGCCACCGAGATTCACGAGCCGGTAATGACGGCGAACCTCGACACGGACCTCGACCGCAAATTTGAGCTCGCGGCCGAGGCGCTGCGCGAATTCGACCTGGTGATCCTCCACGTCAAAGGCGCCGACATCGCCGCCCACGACCGCAAGCCGGGCGCCAAAGCCGCCTTCGTCGAGCGATTTGACGCCGCCCTCGGCCGATTCCTCGAATGCCGATCGGAGCCCTTGCGTATCCTGGTCGGTTCCGATCACGCCACGTCTTCGGAGTCCGGACACCACACCGCCGATCCGGTCCCCGTCCTCATGTGGGGCCCGGGCATCGAGGCTGACGACGTCGACGGTTTCGACGAGTCCCGCGCCGCCACCGGCGACCTCGGCCGCCTGCCGCTCCAGCGCCTGCTGCCGCGGGCCTTGGACCTCGGCTAAATTCTCCGAGAGATCCCCGTGCCTACGCCCCAGTCCCCGCTAGACCCCGAGTTCACCCACAACCCCAAACGCAAGAACTTCGCCAAGCGGCGCCGCCGGCGCCCCCGGTTCTTCGAAGAAGGTCTCGCCGGATGCCTTTTAGCCCCGTTCCGTCTCCTCTTCTGGGCTGGGATTTTGTTGATCGAGGCGCTGTCCGCGCTGATGAGCTAGTTCCTCCAGGCGAGAGCGGCGGGGATAGACTCCCGGGATGCGACGCGTTTCCTTGATCGTGGCCGTGCCGGTGCTGCTCCTTGTCCTTGTGGGGGCGGCCTGGGTCTTCATCCAACAGTCCGGCCGCCCTATCCGCGACGGAGAGCGCCAGATCCCCGGACTCCAAAGCGACGTCGATATTCGCTACGACGCCCGCGGTGTGCCGCATATCGAGGCGTCGGAGGACGCGGACCTCTTCCGCGCCCTCGGCTTCGTGCACGCCAACGATCGCTTGACGCAGATGGAGCTCGGCCGGCGCGCCGCCGCCGGCCGGCTCGCAGAGCTGGTGGGCGAACCGGCCTTCGAATTCGACGTCTATTTCCACACCATGCGCTTCCCGGAGACCGCCGAGGCCCTGTGGCGGGCGGCGTCCCCGCGCTCGAAAGCGGCGCTCGAAGCCTATGCCGAGGGCGTCAATGCCTTCCTCGGGGGACTGGGCGCATTACCGCCGGGCCTGCGCTTGCTCGGCGCCGAGCTGGAGCCGTGGCGTCCCCAGGACAGCCTGGCTTTTTCGCTCCTGATGGCGCGGGACCTGTCGTTTTGGAACGGTCGCCCCGAAGAAGAGCGCTTCGCCTGGCTGCGCGCCTTCGGCGCCGACGGCGTCCGCGATCTGCTCGGCGACGCCGACCTCCACGTGCCGGACGCCCTCGTCGAGCTCGCCGGAGAGCCACCGGAAATCGCTCGGACCTCCGGCATCTACGGCCCCGGGGGCGAAAGCGTGCTCGACCGCGGCTTCCTGGTCGGCGCCCTGCGCGGGTCGAATAACTGGGCCATCGGCCCGGGCCGCACCGTGTCAGGGCGGCCGATGATCGCCAACGACCCGCACCTGCCGCTATTTCTGCCCAGCGTCTGGTACCAAGCCCAGCTGCGCTCCCCCGGCTACGAAGCCGCCGGCATGACGCTGCCCGGCACCCCGGGCGTGGTGCTCGGTCGCGGCCCGGCGGTGGCGTGGGCGTTCACCAACGTCATGCTCGACGACCACGACCTCTTTTTCGAGCAGCTCGACGACACGGGAACGAAGGTCCGCCGCGGCGACGGCTGGGCGGAGATCGAAAGGGAAACGGTGACCGTCCGCCTCCGCGGCGGCGACGAGCGCACGATCGAGGTGCGCCGAACCGACCGCGGTCCCTTGCTCGATGCGGACCCTGAGCGCGGACTGCCGGCGCGCAGCGTCACCTGGACGGCCCACACCCCGGGCGACCCGGTCGCCGCCCTGCTCGACGTCGCCGCTGCGACCACGCCCGAGGCGCTGGTGGAAGCGACGAGACCCTACGTGGCGCCGGCGCAGAACCTGGTGGCCGCGTTCAAAACCGGCGAGCTGGTCTACACGATGCTCGGCAAGACGCCGGAACGTCGTCTCGGCGACGGTCGACTGCCGGCCCCCGGCTGGGACTTGGACTACGGCTGGGACGGCCTGCGGGACCACGCCGAGCACCCCCGCGACCTCGCCCCCGCGGACGACCTGATCGTCACGGCCAACCACGCCGGCGCCATCCCCGGCGACTACGCCCTCCCGCTTTCCGGCGACTTCTTCGGACCGTCCCGCGCCGACCGCATCCGCGGGCGCCTCCTGGAGCTCGACGTCTGGGGCCGGGAGCCCTTCGCCCAGCTGCAGATGGACACCTTGAGCCTGCACGCCGGCGAGGTGCTGGAGCTGCTCGCCGCCGACGGCCCCTTCGACGGCGACGCGGCGACGGCGTTCACGGCCCTCGAGTCGTGGGACCGGCGCCTTGAAAGCCGCGGCCCGTCGGCGCTTTGGGTGCTGCTCGAACGAGAGCTCATCGACGCCATCTGGCGAGACGAGTCCCAGCGCGCCGGCCTCGACCCGGGCGTCGGACATCCGTCACGCCTTTTGCCGCTGCTGCGCGGCGAGAGGTCGGACCGCTGGATCGACGACGTCACCACCGACACTCGAGAAACCCGCCCCGACCTCGTCGCCGGCGCCCTCGGCCGAGCGTGGCGGGAGGGCGTCGATCGCTGGGGCCCCGACGTGCGCCGTTGGGCCTACGGCGAGCTGCATGCGCTGACCCTCCGCCACCCGCTCGACGAGGTGCCGATCTACGGCCGGTGGACCCGGCGCGGCCCCTTCGCCGTCGGTGGCTCGGCGACCACGGTCATGGCTTTCGGGGCTTACTGGCGGCAGCCGGACGGAGCTCCGGAGCCGGAGCTCGAGATCCTTTATGGCCCCTCGATGCGCTACCTCGTCGACTGGGCCGACCCGGACCGCTCGTGGGCGGTCCTGCCCGGCGGCCAGTCCGGCCACCCCGCCGACCCGCACTACGCCGACCAGGTCGCGCCTTTTCTCACCGGCGAGCTCTTCGAGGCGCCCTGGAGCCGGGAGGCCATCGAAGCGGCCACCGTCTCGACGCTGAGGCTCACGCCCTAGCGCCGCGATCCAGCCGACCAATTTTCGACCCGCTAGAACGCAAAAGCCCGCGGTCACGCCGCGGGCTTTTGGTCTTCTCGATGGGGCTCAGCGGATCAAGGGAATTCCAGCGTCCACCGCGACGTATCGCCGCTCTCGAAATCGTCGTTGAAGATATTCGGCAGCACGCCCATGAAGACGCGGGTGCCGTTGCACGTGCCCATGAGCAGGTCGAGCACGCCGTCACCGTCGATATCCATCGGCTCGATGTCAAAGACGCCGCGCGGCAGCCACGGGCGGTTGGCGCCGGAGATCGGATCGCCGTAGTCGATATCCGGCTGGGTGCCGGTGCCGCGCAGGAGCGCCGGCTCGCGGTTGCAGCCGCCGACGTCGGTATCGACGTCGGCGATGACCACATCGAGGATGGTGTCGTTATCCAGGTCGGCGAATTTGACGTTGCCGCCGAAGAAGATCGTATTCGGGCTCGTGGACACCGTGTGGGTGGTGAAGGTGGCGAAGCCCTGGGCGTTATTGCCGGCGCTGCGCAGGTAGCGGTCCTGGCCGTCGTCGACGATGAAGAAGTCGACAAAGCCGTCGCCGGTGAAGTCCGCCGGCTCGATCATGTAGCCCGCCTCTTCGTAGATCGTGTCGACGCTGGTGAAGTTGCCGGTGCCGTCGTTGTACATCACGGTCGTCGAGGCCTGGAAGCCCGGCGGCGGCGTTTCACCGCTGGCGTTGTTCTTCACGATGTCGAGGAACGTGTCGCGGTTGACGTCGACGATGTGGGCGTCGGTGCCGAAGGTCGAGTCGACCATCGCCGACGTCATGCGGGTCTCGGTCTCGTCCGTGAAGAAGCCCGAGCCGTTGTTGATCAGCAGGCGATCTTCGAGGGTGTTGTCGTAGTCGGTGAAGTAGAGGTCGGGGCGACCGTCGCCGGTCACGTCACCGGCGGCGACGGCGCAGAACTTGGGGCCCGGGTCGAAGTCCGGGATGCGCGCTTCTTCGTAGGCGAAGCCGAGCCACACGCCGCCGGCGGTCTCGCCGCGGTTCATGTAGATGCGGGGAATCTCGTCGAAGGTGCCGGCGACGACCATGTCGAGCCAGGTGTCGCCGTCAAAGTCGGCGAGGATGATGTCGCGGTCGTCGGTCATGTCCAGGAAAGCCGGCACCAAGGTTCCGGTGCGGTCCGTGAGCACGCCGTTCTCGTTCATCAAAAGCACGTTGGCGTGGCCGCCCGCGACCGAGAACGGCACCTTGCGGGCGATGACGACGTCGACGTCGCCGTCCTTATCGAGGTCGCCGGAGGCGAAGTCTTTTTCCTGCTCGTCGTCAGCGCCGAACTCCGCCGCCACGGAGAGGCGACTCGGTTCTTCAACGTAGGTCACCCAGTCGGTTTGGGCCACCGACGCGCCGGCGCCCAGCAAGAGCGCGCACCCGACGGCGCCGGACAGCACCCCCAGGCGGACCCGATGCAGCGGGAGGTCGTGAGAGTCGCGGGAATTGAACACATCCTGCATGGCTACTCGTCTCCTTGGAAGAGGGGAGGGTTTTAAAGGGAAGGGATGACGAGGGGACCGTGCAGACGTAAGTCCACATGTGATGGAAGACCCGGAGGATAGCATCCGGCAGGTATTTTGTCCTTCGGCCCCGGTTGGAGACCGGAACTCTTGTCCCACCGGACGCCGCCACTCACCCCACGACGACGCCCTCGGCCCGAGGCTCCCACAAGAGGCCCCCAACCCGATGACCGACGACGCCCCCTCCCTCACGCCCGACCGCCTCCGGCGCATCGCCGGCATTTTCGAAGTCGCCCTCGAGCTCGGCCCGGACCTGCGTAAGCCGTATCTCGACGCGCTCGCGGCGGAAGACGGCGACTTGAAGCGTCGGGTTCTGGAGCTTCTCGCCGACGCCGAAGGCAGCCACGGCGTCACTCGAGCCGAGGGGCGCCAGTCCGCCGGAGAACTTTCGAATCTCGAGAGCATCGGGCCGTGGCGGCTGCTCGAGCACCTGGGCCAAGGCGGCATGGGCGACGTCTTTTTAGCGGAGCGGGCCGACGCGCAATACGACCGACAGGTCGCGATCAAGCTCATCCGCAAAGGCATCGATTCCTTTGAAGGCCACCAGCGCTTCCTCGCCGAGCGGCAGATACTGGCCGCCTTCGACCATCCGAATATCGCCCGCCTCTTCGACGGCGGCACCGCCGACGGCGAGCGTCCATACCTGGTGATGGAGTACGTCGACGGGGTGCGCATCGACCGCTATTGCGACGAGAAGGCCCTTTCGGTGAAAGCCAGGCTCGAGCTCTTCCTCCAGGTGTGCGACGCCGTCGAGTACGCCCATAAGAACCTGGTGATCCACCGCGACCTGAAGCCGAGCAACGTCCTGGTGACGGCCGACGGCACGGTCAAGCTGCTTGATTTCGGCATCGCCAAGCTGCTCTCACCGCGCTTCGCCGGCCTCTCCGGCGACCTGACCGTCACCGGCGCCCACCCGCTGACGCCCAATTTCGCCAGCCCAGAGCAGCTCCGCGGCGAGCCGCTCGACACGCGCTCCGACGTCTATTCCCTCGGCGCCCTGCTCTACGTGCTGCTGACCGGAGGCCCTCCGAACGACTTGACCGGCTCGACGCCGGGCGAGTGGCCGGCGCTGCTCGAGTCCCGGACGCCGACCCGGCCCAGCGCCCGTTTCGAAACGCCACACCGCCCGGCCGCTCCCAAAGGGGGCGAGGGCAATGCGGAGACGCGCCCCCTGCCGAGCTTTGACGAAGGCCCGGCCACCGTCCGTCGGCAGCTGCTCGGCGACGTCGACACCCTGGTGCTCAAAGCGCTCCACCGAGAAAAGAACCGTCGCTACGGTTCGGCGAATCTCCTGTCCCGAGACCTTCGGCGCCACCTCAAAGGTCTACCGATCGAAGCGCGGGCCGACAGTTTCGTTTATCGAGCCCAGCGATTCGTACAGCGTCACTGGCCCGGGGTGACGGCCTTCGCCGCCGCGTTTGTCATGGTCAGCACTTTGGCCGTCGTCGCGACGCTGCAAGCGAAGCGGGCGGACCGCGAGCGGCTCCTGGCCCTTGAAGCCCAGCAGCGGGCAGAAGCGGCTCGGGACGTCGAGCGTGAGGTTGGACGGTTCCTCGTGGAGGCCTTCGGCATCAATAACGCCAACCTCCCGGCCCGGGAGCTTCTCCAGGCCCAGGCGGAGACCCTCGGCCCCGGCCTCGTTCCGAATCCCGTCGCACTCGCACGCATCCAGGAAATGGTCGGGGCCGCCTTCGGCATGATGGACCTCTCGGACCTCGGCGAGCCCTTCATCGATTCGGCCATCCAGAGCCTCGAGTCCCTCGATGGCGACCTCGGCCTCGAGCTCGCCCAGGCCAAGGGTTCACTGGCCGAGATCTACATCCGCCAGCGCCGCCTCGAGGAGGCGGAGGTTACGCTCGACGAAAGCCGAGCGCTCCTGGATCGCTATCCACCGAGCGCGACGCAAGGGACGACGCTGGCGACGAATCGCTACAAGCGAGGATGGCTGAGGACGAGTCAAGGGAGAAGCCAAGACGTCCTCGAGGTCCTCCAACCTCTCCTCGAAC
>JBCDKB010000102.1:0-21066 GCA_038747035.1 Acidobacteriota bacterium
CTCCGAGGTCTCCACCGGCCTGGGCACGAGTTCCGAGGCCTCAGATAGCGACGGGGCATTCCTCTTCGCCGACGTCTCTCCGGGTCGCTACCGGCTCAAAGCCATCGCCGAGGATTTCGCACCGCAACAGCTGGAGATCACGGTCGACGAAAACGACCTCGCCGGCCTCCAGCTGGTGCTCGGCGAACCCGTCGAGCTCGTGATGAGCCCGCGGCGAAGCGACGGCTCGATCCCGGGCCGGGTCGTGCTTCGCCTCTTCGACGGCGACGGTCGGCAGCTCAACGCGGAGGCGAGAAGGCCGGACGAAAGCGGCGTCATTCGTTTTCGACAGCTGAATGCCGGGACGTGGAGCGCCGCGCTCAAGGATGATCACAACAACGAGATGCCGCTCCTCGTTGAAATTCCGGGGGACGCCGGGACGGTGACCATACCGCCGAGCGGACGCCTGCTTTTGAACGCACCGGACCTGGCGCAGGGCGACGTCCCGATGCGCTATCGACTCCTCGACGCCGACGGCCGTCCCTACCTCGGCACGGCAGATTTTTCCCATTGGATACACCCGGATGCACAAAATCTCCGTCTACCGGTGGGAAACTGGACGCTCGAGCTTGAGACCGGCGACGGCCAGAGCTGGCGGCTTCCCGTGACCGTTGCCGACTCCACAGATACGGAGCTGGTTATTCCCTAAGCTGAGAGGAGCCCCCATGGACGAGCCATATCGACGACGCTTTTGGAGATTCGCCGGACGACTCATCGGGTGCGCCGCGGTCCTCTGGGGCGCATCAGCCGCCGGCGCCCAAGGGATCGAGGTCTCTGGACAAGTCGTCGACGCCGAGCATCGGTCTGCAATCGCCGGGGCGACGGTTCTTCTGCTCGAGCCGCTCGGGTCGGCGGGCGCCGCGGAGCGCATGGACGCCGGCGAGGAGCCGCTGCTGATCCTGGAACGCGCCACCACCGACGACGATGGCTCCTATCGGCTTGAGGCACCGGCGATCGGCGCCTACTACCTCGGTATCGAAGCGGAGGGCCACTGGCCGCTGCTCCGTCGACTGGCGCCGCTGCTCACCGACGCTGACCTGCCTCCGGCGAGGCTGCCCGCGGCGAGCCCGGTTACCGTCCGCATCACCGACGCCGACGGCCGGCCGGTTGCGGATGCGACGGCGGAGCTCGTCCGCGAACAGAAGCGCAGCCGCAGGCGGAGCCTGCGCCGGGCGCGCCACGACGGCTGGCAGCCCATGTCCCTGCGGCTCTACACCGACGCCGAAGGCCAGCTGCGGGTGCCCGACACCCCCGACGGCGACGTCACCTTCCGTCTGACGGCCCCCGGCCACGCCCCCTTCGAGGCCAAGTTCCGTGATCTGGCCGACCCCGTGGCCCTCGACGCCGGCACCCCGCACACGGTGCGCGTCGTCGATGCCCGCGGCCGACCCGCGCCCGACGCGCTGGTCCGCGTCGGGCGCCTGCCCCTGGGCCGCACCGGTGAGGACGGCCGCTTGACCGTCCGCGTCGGCGACGGCGCGATCACGCTCGCCGCCGAAACCTCCGACGGACGGGGCCAGCTGTCGCTGGAACCCGCCGCCCGGGGCGAAGAGGGCGAAGCCGAGCCGACGGAGCAGACACTCACCCTAGACGCCGTCGAGTGGGTGGAGGGCGTGGTGCTCGACGCCGCCAGCTCCCGGCCGATCCCCGACGCCTTGGTGGTTCCACTCGGGGCCCCCGAAGAGTGGGTCCGCACCGACGACCGGGGGGTCTACACCGCCGAAGTGAAAAAACAGCGGGTCCAGGCGGTGGCCTCGGGCTACTTGATCGCCACGGCTTCCGTCGCCGCCGACGCCACCGAGGCCCCCACCCTGAACCTCTCCCCGGCGTCGACGGTCGCCGGACGCGTCGTCGACCGGAATGGCGAGCCCGTGGCCGAGGCGTCGGTACGCGTGCGTGAGGTCGAGAATCGGCGCCGCTTTAGGAATCTCGGCGACGAAGCGAGGACCCGGGACAACGGCACCTTTCGCCTACCCGGGATCGCCGCCGACACCGCCGTGGAGCTGACGGTCGAATCGGTGGGCCACGTGACCCATCGACAGGAAGTGGAACCGCTCGGCGTCGGCGAAGTGCGCACCGGTCTTGAAGTCGTGCTCGACGCCGCCCTGGCGGTCGTCGGCCAGGTGGTCGACGGCGATGAAAGGCCGGTCGTCGGCGCCCAGGTGGAGCTCGGCGTCGAAACCAAGGGCGGTGATTTCCAGACCCTCTTCCGCCGCGCCCGTCAGCAAAGGGAGCCCCAAGGCGCCGCCACCGGCGCCGACGGACGCTTCCGCATCGAAGATATCGACCCCGAGACCTACCGCCTCCAGGTCACGGCGGCGGGCTTCGCCGCCCTCAAGGTCCCGGTACTCGAAGTCCCCGCCGACGCCGGCGAATTCGACGCCGGCGTGGTGGTCGTGGTGCCCGGCGTGACGCTCGAAGGAAAAATCACCGACTCCGAAGGGGCCGCCCTCGGCGACGTCAAAGTCAGCGCCGGGGCGAGCTCGCGGGACCTGGCGGCGATGGTCGATCCGCTGACCTCCACACCCCTCGAAGTCACGTCGGGACCGGCGGGGCGCTTCCGCCTCGACGACCTCTCGCCGGGCCAGACGCTGCAGATTCAGCTCAAGAAGGAGGGCTACGCCGCCCAGGCGGTGAACGCCGTGGCGCCCCAGGCCGGCGAGTCGCCGCCGCCCCTGGCCCTCACGATGGAGCCAGCGACCCAGCTCACCGTCTCAGCCCGCGACGCCGACGGCCTCCCCATTCCCAACGCCAGGGTGTCCGTGGGCGACGCCGGCGGCAATCGCTGGCGCGGTAGCCGCGGCCGGACGTCGGGTGACGGCATCGCCGAGTTTCCGGCGCTGGTGCCGGGTCGCTTCGACGTCGAGGTCAAAGCCGACGGCTTCGAGGTCCACCGGCGCTCCGGCCTGGAGCTCGGCCCGGGCCCCCGGACCCTCGACATTTCCCTCGAGCGGGGTCTGTCCTTCACCGGCGTGGTCCTCGACCCCTCGGGGGACCGGGTCAAAGGCGGAACCATGGTGGTGCTTGAGCCCCAGGGGTCCGACGGCTTCAATCTCAACCGTCCCCGCGCCATGGCCGACGACTCCGGCCAATTTGTGCTCGATGGCCTGGAGGCCGGCACCTTCACCCTCACCGCCATGCACCAGGAGTGGGGGGAGACGCGGCAAAAAGTCGACGTGGCGCCCGGCATGGCGCCGATCGAGGTCCGCTTCGCCGCCGGCGAAGGCGTGACCGTCACCGGCCTGGTGCTCGACGGCGCCACCGGCGAACCCGTCTCCGTCGCCACCGTGGTCCTCCACCGGGGCCACACGGCGGCCGCCTTCAACCGCGGCTCCCCGCAAGCGCGGACCGACGCCCAGGGTCGATTCGAGATCAAAACGGTCCCCCCCGGCACCTACACGCCGGGCGTTACCCACGCCGACTACGCCGCCGGCACCGGCGACACCCTCGAGGTGGGTTCGCTATCCGTGGACGGCCTCGTGCTCGAGATGGGCAGCGGTGAATCGATCGTCGGCCGCCTCGTGGGGGTGCCGCTAGGCAACCTCGGCGAGACCTCGATCATGGCTTTCTCAGCCACCGGCGGCATGCTTCACGCCAGCCCCGATTTCGAGGGCGTCTTCCGCTTCGATCGGATGGCGCCCGGGGACTGGGCCGTGCGCGCCTCCCTCCCGGACGGCTCCCAGGCCTCCGAGCGGGTGGTCCTCAAGGCCGGAGACGGCGAGGTGGAGATCGAGCTCGACATCAACGCCGGCTTCACCGTCACCGGCACGGTCGAACGTGGCGGCGAACCCGCAGCCGGCCTCTCCGTCCGCGCCACCCACAAATCGATTTTCGCCTTCTCCGAGACCCGCACCGACTCCGGCGGCCGGTTCAGCCTCGAAGGTCTCGAGGCCGGAACTTACGACGTCCAGGTCGATGAGCGCGGGCGGGCGGTGTGGCGCCAGGATCGCGACGTGCAGTCGGACGACGACTGGACGATCGATCTGCGCGGCGGCGCCGTGGCCGGACGCGTCACCGACAGCGGCGGCCAACCCCTGACCGGCGCTCGCGTTCAGCTTGTCCCGGCCGGCGACAGCCCGTGGCGCAGCACGCCGACGCCGGGCACTCGGTACGTGACGACCGACAGCTTCGGCCTCTTCGACTTCGGCGAGGTCGCCGAAGGCAGCTATCGACTCACCGCCAGCAAGGCGTCGTACGCCCAGAGCGAACAGGCGCTGACGGTGGAAGGCGCCCCCCTGACCGAGCTCGAGCTCCGACTCGAGCGCAGCGCCGGCGTCACCTTCAGGCCCCAGCGCACGGTCGGCGGCGTGCCGCAGAGTCTGAACTTCCTGGTCCTCGGCACCGATGAACAGATGGTCACCAACGGCCGGGCGACGGTGACCGACGGCGCCGTCCACCTCGACACCCTGCCTCCGGGCAGCTACCGACTCCTGGTCGCCGAGGCCGGCGGGCCGACGGTCGAGCTCGCCATCGAATCTCCGGGGGACGCCGGCGTCGTGCCGATACCCCAGGGCGGTTTGGTGCGCCTGGAAATGCCGGACCTCTTCCTCGACGGCGGCGGCGCCACGGTCGAGGTCAGGCACCCCGACGGCCGGCTGCACCGCGACGCCAGCGAGCCAAACTGGGCGGCTTGGCTCCGGGGCAGCGCCTACCAGCGACAGCTGCCCGCCGGCAGCTTCACTCTCCACGTCAAGGCCAACGACGGGCGGACTTGGCAGCTGCCGGTGACCGTGATCGAAGGCGGCGTCAACGAGCTGGAAGTGCCGTAGCCGAGTCTGCTCCAGAGGCCGCCAGCTCGGCTTCGGCGGCGAGGTGGCCGAAGGCCGGCCACGCCGGGCCCGCGGTAACGTCACGCCAGAGGGCCCCGGCGACGGAGGCCTCTCCCGTGACCAGTCGCCAGGCGCCCGCGCCGTATCCGACCGTGGCGGCGCTCTGGGCGCCGGCGGCGCGGGCTTCGGCGACGACCCGGTCGAGCTCGAGCTCGCCCTTGAACGCCAGCATGAGTCGCTGGTAATCGTGATTCTCGATGACGTCGAGATCCGGATGGATCTCCGCCAGCAGGGCTTGCGCCTCTTCGAGGTCACCGTCGGCGGCGTCGCCGCCCTGCGGGGCCCGTCGATGGAGCGCCAAGACGAGCCAGTACGAGGTCGCCACCCGCATGTCGTCGTTTTTCGACAGCTCGAGGCACCGCCGGTAGGCGTCGACCGCCGCGCCCCACTCGCCGCGCAGGTAGTGGGCGAGGCCCAGGTGGTAGAAGACGTTCGTGCCGAGGGTGCTGCGCGGCTCGTTCCTCGCGTTCGGCAAACCGTCGGGCTCCACGGAGTCGGCCTGGCCCTCGATGAGCTCGGCGGCCCGTTGAAGGTCCTCGACCGCCAGCCCCAACCGCCGGACCGTCAGGTAGCGGTGACCGCGATGGCGCCATAGGCGCGCGTCTTCCGGATGGCGGTCAAGCGCCGCCGTGTAGTGATCGATCGCGTCCCGATAGCGGCCGAGGTAACCAAGGCGACGGCCATACCAAATCAAAGCCTCGACATCGCCCGCGCCCACCGCCGGCTGAAGGTTTAGGAGCTCCTGGTTTTGTTCCTGGCTGAACTCGGCGTCCACGGCCGGCCTCATGAGCGCCGCACCGTCGAGGCCGAGGGCTTCGACCGGTGGACCGCCGCCCTCCGGCATGATTTTCTCGGGGGACCCGCAGGCCGTCGCCAGCAGGGCGACCGCGAGTCCGAGGAACCTTTTCTGGACGCTTCTCCTGGACCTCGGCATGCCGGCAAGTTACCACTCCGGAGCGAGTTGCGCTTCGACGGCGACTACCGCAGAATGGGAGGTTGAGACAAAAAGGAGCCCGCGGGTGGAGAACGAGCCACAGTCCACACCTTCTGCAGCGAACCGACAACGGTCCACTGAGACCGCGGGATCGCAGGCTCCGGTGCTCGCGGGCACTTCCCTTGAATCCGGCAGCGACGCGGTGGTTCACACGGGCCTCGAGGTCGCCCGACGCCGCGGGATTCCACTCCACCTCTGCCACGCGCACCTCGTCCCCTCGACCTTCCATACCGCCGCCGACCCCTCGACGGCGTCGCCGGACCTGGCCTGCGAGCGCGAAGTCCGGGAGCGCCTGCTCGATGAGCAGCTCGAGCGCCTCGGTCGCCGGCGCTCCGAGCTCGGCGGCGTCACCGTCGCCGCCGGCACGCCGCACCGCCTGCTGCTTGACACCGCCGACGCCCTCGACGCGGGTCTCTTGGTGCTGGGGGCGCGGGAGACCGACCGGCCCGCGTGGCTCGGCTCGACGACCGACCGCGTCTTGCGCTCGGTCTGCTGCCCGGTGTGGGTGGTCGACGGTGAAGCGCCCATGCCGCCCCGCCGACTGCTGGCGCCGGTGGATCTGTCGGACCCTGATCTGTCGGACCACTCCCGAGATACGCTTTCCCGCGGGCTCGACGCGCTGGCCCGAGTCACCGGCCCGGACTGCGAGGTGCGGCTGCTCTTCGTGCTGACCCCCAAATACGAAGAGAACCATCCGACGCTCACCGCCCGCCAGATCCGCGAACACGTGCGGCGCGAGCTCGACATCTTCGCCAGCGAGCTCGGCGCCGACCGTCACTACGAGGTCTCGGGCGCGGTGAGGGAAGGCGAGGTCCGGGATGAGATCGTGACCGCCGCCCGAGAGCACGAGCCGGATCTTCTGCTGCTCGGCACCCACGGGCGCAGCGGCTTCGAACGCTTCCTGCTCGGGTCCGTCGCGGCCGACGTCGCCGCCCGCGCGCGGGTCAGCGCACTGATTGTGCCGCCGTGTCCGCCGAAAGCCGCTGATCCAGAGTCTTGAAAGCCGCCAGCAGGCGCTCCGCGCCGTCCCGGGCCGCCAAGGCTTCGAGCGGCTGCGACGCCAAGGCGCCGACCACCGTCGCGAGGCGCTGCGCCCCAAAAGGCCCGTCGTCAAAGGTCGCATCGAGCTGCTCGAGGGCTGAGATCGCCCGACGCATCAGCACCGCCAAGGCCTCAAAGGCGCCTTTGGAGAGCGGCGGCTCCCCGCGGTAGACGTCGAGACGGGCGCCACAGCGGACGCCGGTCGCGCCTTCGAGACCGAGAAAGATACGCAGCCAGTCCGAGCGAAAGAAGCCCCAGGCCTGGCGCATTCCGACGTACTCGGCGATGAGCTCATCGAATAGGTTATTGCGCATCGCCCCCAGCAGCCGGCGCATCAAGTAGTGGATTTCTTCGTGGGAGCGCCGCAGCTCGAGCGATAGGCGCCGCCAACGCGCGGGCTCGAGGCCCAACCGCCCCGCCGGGACGGCGCTATAGGGTCCGTCGGAGAGCAGCATGAATCGATCGCTCGTAACTCGGGACGCTTCTTCAAGCTCGCGGCCGACGCCGTGCTCGCGGCGCAGACGCGACCAGTTGGTATAGCCCGTGATCATCAAGCCGCCGAGCGCGTCGGGCACGGGTTCCGGCTCGTTTCGCCGGGTCAGCGCGCGGGCGAGCGCCACGAAGGTCCGTCGCTCCCCCACCGTGATGACCGGCACGGCCCCCGCCGGACTCGGCCGCACCTCGAGCTCCACGGACGACGGCGCGGCAACCACGAGGCCGCTGGCCCCCGGCAGGTGGACCGGATCCGTGCCGCGCTGCGTCGCCTGGCGGTACGAGGGCCAGTGGCTCACGCCTTCGCGCACGGGGAAAGTGAGCTCCGGCAGGTGCCGCGAGAGCACGCGGAAGGCCCCGTCGCGGCGAGCTGCGTGGGCCCACTCGCGCCAGATGTCGACGAAATCCTCATCCGGCAGCGGCAGCCGAACGCCGGCTTCGAGCCGGGAGAGGTCGAAGGGGTTGGCCGCGTAGGCCAGAATCTCGTCCACCTCGTGGCCGCGGGCCCCGGCCCTCTTCAACTCGCGGACTCTCCGCTCGTGCTCCCCCGCCATGTCCTTAGTCTAGTGCGCCGGGCGGCTTCGAGAGGTCGCGAATCCGATGGACAAACCAATCCCACCTCGGTGTTGCCGCGGACCGCCGCGGGTTCCACGGATCGGCGGCTCGACGGGACCTGACCGGGTCCGGCCTCGGAAAAACAGCCGAACCGCGAAATTTCTAAGACTCGCTTGAAGCATTTTTGCCGGAGCTGCGTTTACCGTTCCATGCGCATACCCTCTTCCTGGCCGGCCACCGGCCTGTGCTTGTGCCTTAGCCTCGCCGCAGTCCCCCACGTCGACGCGGCGCGACGTGAAAAATTGGAGCTGCGTCGAACCGCCATCGAATTACCCGGCGCCCCCGCCGTGGTGCTGCCCGCCGACCTGGACGGCGACGGCGATCGTGACCTGGTCATCGCCCTGGCCTACACCGAGTGGGACCAGCTATCCTTTGAAGAGTCGACCGAGATGCAGGGCATCGAAGGCCTGGTCGAAGTCATGACCATCGTGCCGGCGCTCACCGACCGGCGCGAGCTCCGGGTCTTCCTCGCCGACCCGGACGCCGCCGGCGGGTTCCGGGCCGCGGGCGACGCCGTCCCCCTCGGTACCGACGTGCTCTCCTTCGCCCTTGGACCGGCTAACTGGCCCGTGGTGGCGCTGACGGATCGCGGCATATCAAACCTGCGCCTCGACGCCGAAGGGCGGCCGGTCCTCGATCCGGTGCTCGAAGGCCGGCCCGTGCTCGCCGGCACCGGCGCGCTCTACCCCGAGCTCGCCCTGGTCCACGACCTCGACGGTGACGGCGACCGTGACCTGCTGCTGCCGACCGCCGATGGTCTGGCGGTGTACCCCGAGCGCGGGGGCCTCTGGAACGAAGCGGCGGACCGACTGCGCCTGCCCCACGACGATCGTCGCGCCAGGCGACGGGGCTTCGAACGGCTCTATCCCCTGCCGCGGGTGGAAGACGTGACCGGCGACGGTCTGCTCGATCTCGGGTTCTTGAGCCATTCCAGCGGCTGGCGCGGTCTCTCGGTGCTGCCCGGGCTCGGCGGCGGACGCTTCGGCGCGCCGATCGAGCCGCTCGACGTCGACCCATTTCCGGACGAGGTCGCGGTGATCCACGTCGGCGACCTCGACGGCGACGGCCGCGCCGAGTACGTCACCCAGGAGAACCTCGCCACCGAAGACGCCGGCATGCGCCAAGGCATGCGCGAGGCCAAGCGCCCGCCGTTTAGGTATCGCCTCTACCGTTCGCAGGCGGACCTCACCGCCGTCGCCGAGCCATACCGCCAGTTCGAAGCCCTCGGTTACACCCTGAGTGAGGGCGGCGGCGAAGGAGGTCGCGACGACGACAACGAAGAGAGCGTGGGCGTCAGCATTCCCGGAGGTATTCAAGATCTCGACGGCGACGGTCGGCGGGACCTGATCGCCCTCACCCTGGACTTTTCGATGCTGCAAGCCGTGCGCATCTTGACCACGCGGACGATCTCCATCGGCCTCGATTTTCACCTGCACTGCCAAGGCGAAGACGGTCAATTCCGACCGGTTCCGGACCTTGACCTGTCGGGGCGATTCAAGCTCAATCTGGACGACGTGCGTCTGTCGCAGCTCTCGCTCTTCAACGGTGACTTCAACGGCGACGGCCGCGCGGACTTCGTCCAGCTCGGCCGCGGCAAGACCGTGAGCATCCACGCCGGGCAGCCCGGCTGCGTGTACCCCAAAAAGCCCGACCTGACGCTTCGACTGCGGGAGGAACCGCGCGATCTCGCCCTCGTAGAGATCGAAGATATCGACGGCGACGGCCTCTCGGACCTGCGCATCGTGCACCCCAACAAAATCGACGAACCGGGCGTCACCCCGCCGGTGCGGCTGGACCTCTACCTGTCGGGCGACGTCGCCCACGTGATGGCCGACGCGACGGGAGGCGCCCGATGATCGATCGACCTCAGTGGCTCCTACCGCTCCTCCTGCTCACCGCCGCCGCCGGCCCCGTACCCGTGTCGCACGCGGAAGAGGACCGCGAACCGCCGCCGCAGCTCGGCGTGTGGCGAGCCACCGTCGATGGCCTCACGGTCACCGAATCGGTGCTGCCCGACGTGCCGCTCGCCGCCGCGCCGTGGCCGGCGGGAGGGCTGGCGGTGCTCACCCGCCCCGCGGTGGATGCCGACGCCGACGACGCCCCCGATCCTGACGAGCTGCCGCGCGCCCTCCACCGCGTCCGCGGTGAAGCCGGGGACCTCGATCCCGTACACCGCGACCTTCCCCCCGGCCTCGATAGCCTGCACCTGGAAGGTCAAACCCTGTGGCTCGGCGGCGACGGCGTCCTCTATCGGCTCGCCGACGACGGCCTGGATCGGGTCGCCGGCGATCCGGACGATGGCGCGGCCGGCTCAGGCGCGGCCGGCTCAGGCGCGGCCGGCTTAGGCGCGGCCGGCTCAGGCGCGGCCGGCTCAGGCGCGGCCGGCTCAGGCGCGGCCGGCTTAGGCGTCGCCGCGCCGGGCGTCAGCCTCCGGGCGCTCGACCGGGGCGACCTGATCGCGAACGGTGAGCTGTGGATTCCCGACGTCGGCCGGCTGCTGCACGTCGACGCCGCCGGTCAAGTCGCCGGCGAGCTCGAGCTGCCGGTCACCGCCGACCGCAGTCGCAGGCGCCTGACGCTGCGCAGCCCGCCGGTGACCCGCCTCGGAGACGGCACCCTCATCGCCGGTCCGCAGGCCGCCGGCGCCACCCGGGTTCGCCACCTCGTGCTCGCCGGGGCCGACGGCGGCGAGTCCCTAGAGGCGTGGTCCCGGCTGCCGAGACCCGAAGATGTGGAGCACTATTGGTATACCCGGCTGAACGGCGAGCCGGTCTTTATCGCCGCCACGACGGAAGCCGACCGCCTCGGCGTCTTCGAGAAGATGGAGCTGCGGGTCTTCCGCCTCAAGGCCGACCGCAGTCGCGCCGGCCGAGCTCCGGTCCTGGCGATCCCCACCGAGACCATCCACTGGCACGAGCTCGAGCCGGTGGTGCTCGACTGGAATGGCGACGGCAGAGACGATATCGCCGTCGTCCAGCCCGACGGCATGGGGCCCGGGAACCTGGTGATCGAGGTCTACCTCGGCCGCCTGGCCCGCTTTGAAGCGAAGCCCAAGCGCACCAAGCTTGACGCCGAATCAGCCACGTGGCATCTCGGCACCGACTTCGACGGCGACGGACGCCCGGACCTGGCGATGGGCGCCGACGCGCTCACCATCCACCGCGGCCTCGAACACCGTCGCCGTACCGTCGACAAAGATCCGTGGCGACAGCTCACCCGCGCAGCCTTTCGCCAGGCCCGCCGGGCGGTGGTCGAGATCGACGAGGCCGAAGAGACCACCGACGACCGGCCCAGCTACCGGGGCCGGGTGCGGGTCGCGGACCATAGCGGTGACGGCAATTCGGACATCGCGATCATCCGGCGCTACCAAGACCGCGCGGTGGTGCGTCTGGTGGAGATCGACCCCTAGGAGCTCGAGCCACACGGGCGGGCCAGAGGCCCGACGACGTAGGCCCCTTGAGAAGCAGGTCCCCAACGCCGGGCATCCAGCCGACGTACACCGGGTAGCTTGACCACTCCAGGGGACTACCGTGGCCTACCTTCACGACCTACGTTTCGCCGTGCGCTCGCTCGCCAAGAACTCAAAATTGTCGCTGGTGATCGTCGCCATTCTGGGCCTCGGTATCGGGGCGACGGTGGCGGTGCTCGACGTCGTCAACCTGCTGGCCTGGCGACATCTGCCGGTGGACGAATCCCACCGGCTCGTCCGCGTCTTCACCGGGCACCTGCGGGGGTTCTCGGGTCCGTGGGGCTATACCGCCTACGCCGACTACGTGGACTACCGGCGAGACGCCACCGTGTTCACGGACCTGGCCGCCCACCGCGACGTCAGCGTTCGCCTAGACACGGGGGAGGCGACCCAGTGGCGCTCCGCCGGCGCCGTTTCGTCCAATTACTTCACGGCCCTGCGACTGCAGCCGGAGCGCGGCCGCTTCTTCGTCCCAGACGAGCACCGCGAGAGCGCCGCTCCGGTGGCGGTCGTCTCCCACCGACTCTGGCGGCAGCTCGGGGCGAGCGAAGGGTCGGCGTCCGTGGGTTCTCAGATCCGTATCGAAGGGGCGGCTTTCACCGTCGTCGGCGTGGCGCCGGCCGACTACTCGGGCGATCTCGCGGGTGAGTTCCTCGACGTCTTTCTGCCTATTGAGGCCCTTCCCCGGGTCGAGCCGAGTGAAGGACTGCTTCACGACCGCAGTCAGCAGCGCTTCTTCCTCACCGGCCGCCTGGCGCCCGGCCGAAGCCTCGCCGAGGCTGAGACGCAGATGGTCGACCTCGCAAGTCGGCTCGACGTCGATTTTCCGCTCGAGCCCGGCCGCACCCGAGACGTGACGGTCCTCGAAGCCCGTTTCGCGCACCCGATCGACCTCGAGCGCCTGGTGCCCTCCCTGAAGCTCTTCAGCGGCGCGGTGGCGCTGCTCCTTCTGATTACCTGCGCCAACGTCGCCCACCTGCTCCTGGCCCAGGCGGAGGGACGGCGTCGAGAAATCGGGATTCGACAGTCGTTGGGGGCCGGCCGGCTCACCTTGGTGCGACAGCTTCTGCTCGAATCCTCGGTCCTCGCCTTCGCCGGCGGACTGCTGGGGCTGCTCGTCGCCGACTGGGCGCGCGCCTACCTCGCGACCTTCGCCAGCCCTGAGTTCGCCGACGCGATGCAATTCGACCTTCGGGTGCTGGGCGGCGCCGTGGCGGTCTGCGGCCTCGCCACCGTCCTTTTCGGCCTCGCTCCGGCCCTCGCCGGGGCCAGAACCGACCTCCGGACGGCCCTCGCCGACGCGACACCCGGCGCCGGCGGCGGTCGGCGGCGGTCCGCCACCTGGCTGGCGGCTGGGCAGGCAGCCCTGGCGGTGCTGCTGCTCGGCGGCGGCACGCTGCTCGGCCTGTCCTTGGTGAAACGCCTCGACGCCGACCTGGGATTCGACGATTCCCAGCTCCTCTTTGCCGCGGTCCGCCTGCCCGACGTCGAGTACACCACGGAGGAAGGGCGGCTTTTCTTCGAAGGCCTTCGCCGCGACGCGGAGGCGCTACCCGGCGTCGATGCGGCGGCGACGGCGCTCTTCGTGCCGCCGATGTTCTTCGACATCACCGTTCCCTTCCGCACGCCCGATGAAGACACCGCCGAACGCATGACCCGCCTCAACTACGTCAGCCCGGAGTACTTCGACACCCTCGACATCACGCTCGAGCGCGGCCGCCTTTTCTCGGCCCTGGACACCCCCGAATCCGCGCCGGCGGTGATCGTCAACCGCGACTTCGCGAAAACCGTCTGGCCCGGACAAGATCCCCTCGGCCAGCGACTGATCCTCGACGGCGCCCGCCCCGACGACGCCGGCCCCGAATTCACCGTGGTGGGCGTGGTGAGCAGCGTCGATCAATTCCGCACCAGCTTCGGCGGCGAACCCATTCTCTACTTCCCCACGGCCCAGAAACACCGCACCCGTCAGCAGCTGATCCTGCGGACCGACGCGGCGCCGGAAGTCGTTTTTGACGCCCTGCGCGGCACGCTCCGCGCCGCGGATCCCGACCTCGCCCTCACCGACCTCAGGACCGCGGAGGAAAACCGACGCATGGCTTACACCTTCGAGCGCATGCAGACCACCGCCGTCGGCGCCTTCGCCGGCGCCGGCCTCTTGCTGGCGGTGATCGGGCTCGCCGCCGTCTTGAGCTACCGGGTCAGCCGCGGCGTGCGCGCCGTCGGTATCCGCATGGCGATCGGCGCCCGACGGGTCGACATCCGTCGCCAGATCGTCACAGACGGACTGCGCTGGACCGCCGCCGGAGCCCTCGCGGGCTTGGCCGCGTTTATCCCCGTCCACCTCTACTTCGGCGATTTCTTCTTCGAGGTCGGCGCCGTCGAGACGGCCTTCGCCCTCGCCGCGGTCGTTGCGGTGACGCTGCTGACCGCCGCGATCGCCGCCGACATCCCCGCCCGTCGGGCCGCCCGGCTCGACCCGATCAACGCCTTGCGCCAGGAGTGACTTCCAGGCCCGTCCCCTCCCGGGTCGGCATAAAATCGGACCCATGATGGACCTCGACCTGCTGGCGCCGTACCTCACCCCGCGACACCACGCCCTCGTCGATGAGCTCCGGGGGGTGGCCGAGGCCGTAGAGCATCTGCCCGTCGAGCATAGCGACGACGGCGCCCGCCGCCAGGCCCGCGAGCTGGTGACGCTGCTCGGAGAAAGCCGGCTGCCGAGGCTGGCGATGCCGGCGGCCTTCGGCGGCGAGGCGGCGGGCGATGATCGGCCCGACCTGCGGGGCTGCTGCCTCGCCCGCGACGTCTTGGCCTCGGCGTCGCCGCTGGTCGACTCCGTCTTCGCACTCCAGTGCCTGGGGTCGATGCCGGTAACCCTCGGCATCTCGGACGACCTCCGGGGGCGCTTCTTGCCGAAGGTGATCGCCGGCGAGCTGATGGCGGCCTTCGCGATGACCGAGCCCGACGCCGGTTCGGATGTCTCAAGCCTCACGACCCGCGCCGTGCGCGACGGCGGCGATTGGCTCCTCGACGGCACCAAACATCTCATCACCAACGCCGGCGTCGCTGACTTCTACTGCGTACTCGCCAAAACCGACCCCGACGCCGGGACCCGCGGCATGACGCTCTTCCTGGTGGAGGCCGGAACGCCGGGCCTCCACTTCGCCAAGGCGCAGGTGCTTTCCGAGCCCCACCCCCTCGGCGAGATTCGCTTCGAGGGCTGCCGGATCCCGGATCGTCAACGCCTCAGCGAGGTCGGGCGCGGTTTCCATCTCGCCATGCAGACCCTGGATCGACTCCGGCCCACGGTCGCCGCCGCGGCCTGCGGCATGGCGGCGAGGGCGCTCCGGGAAGCCCTGCACCACGCCAACGGGCGCCGTCAATTCGGCGTCGCGCTGGCCGAGCAGCCGATGATCCAAGAGAAGCTCGCCCAGATGGCGATCGAGCTCGACGCCGCCCGACTGCTGACGTTTCGCGCCGCGGCCAAAGCCGACGGCGGCGCCGCCGCGGTTACGGCGGAGGCGGCGAAAGCCAAGGCCTTCGCCACCGAAGCCGCCCAGCGCATCGTCGATAGCGCGGTGCAGGTGATCGGCGGCCGCGGGTGCCTCCAAGAGCATCCGGTGGATCGTCTCTACCGCGCCGTCCGCGCCCTGCGCATCTACGAAGGGGCGACGGAGATTCAATACCTGGTGATCGCCCGCTCGCTGATCAGATCCGTCGGCTGAGAGTCCGCCTGAGCTCCACCAAATGGCTGAGATTGAAGGCCTGTCCCCCGGCGAACTCGACAATCTGCCCTACGGCGCCATCAAACTCGACACCGAAGGCCAAATCGTGGCCTACAACCTCGCCGAATCCAAGATCAGCGGCCGCGACAAGAGTCGGGTGCTCGGCAAGAATTTTTTCACCGAAGTGGCGCCGTGCACCAATGTGCAGGAATTCGCAGGCCGATTCCGAGAAGGGGTAGCGCGTGAGGAGCTCAACCACGTTTTCCCATACGTCTTTAGTTTTGAGATGGCCCCGACGGAGGTGTGGATCCGTCTCTACTACAGCCAGGACAGCGATGCGGCCTGGGTCTTCGTCGCCCGTCAGGATGCGACCTAGGTGCTGTCGGGGCGGGTTCTCTAAGACGTCGTGAAAACGGTTCGAGAACGCCTTCGGGTCGCCGGCTTCGAGCTCGAGGTCCGGCGTCACCGCCCCTCGGAGGAGCCACCGGAGGGATCAAACGGGCCGCCGATCGTGCTGCTCCACGAAGGTCTCGGCTCCGTGGCTCGCTGGGCCGACTTCCCACACCAGCTCGCCTCCCGATGCGGCCTCGAAGTCATCGCGTACTCGAGGGCCGGATACGGCCGCTCCGACCCCAAACCACGGCCCTGGGCCGACGACTTCATGCACCGGGAGGCCACCGAGGCGCTACCCGAGCTGCTTCGCCGACTCCAGCTTGATCGCCCGCCGGTGCTCGTCGGCCACAGCGACGGCGGCTCGATCGCGCTCATCGCCGCCGGCGACGCCGATCTGGACCTGGAGGGCGTGGTCGCGCTGGCCCCCCATCTCTTCGTCGAGCCGATCACCCTGGAAGGCATCCGTCGCGTCTCGGCGCGGTGGCGACGGGACGACGGCTTCCGCCGCGCCTTCTCGTTTCATCACCGCGCCGGCTCCGAGCTCTTCGAAGCGTGGAGCGACGCCTGGCTGCGACCGAGCTTCAAAGCCTGGGATATCTCCGAAGCCGTCCGGCGGATCACCGTCCCGATCCTCGCCGTCCAGGGCTACGACGACGCCTTCGGCACCCTCGATCAGCTCCACACCCTCACCGAGCTCGCGCCGCAAACCCGGCGGGTTGAGCTTCCGGATTGCGGCCACGCCCCGCACCTCGAGCGGCCGGACGCCGTGCTCGACGCGATCGCGGCATTCCTGGGCCGGATCAGCTCGGAGCAAACGCCCCGAGCGGCCGCTCCATGACGCAGCGCACGTCGGGCACGAGGCCCGCCTCGAGCTCGCGGGCGATGAGCTCGCGCAGCTCCGCGGAGTGCTGCCCCGGGTCGATTTCCCGGAAGCCAAGGCGGGCATAGAACGGACCGTTCCACGGGACGTCGCGGAAGGTCGTGAGCGTCACCCGCCGTGCGCCGGCGTCGCGGGCGCCGGCGCACACCGCCTCCACCAGCCGCCGACCGAGTCCGCGGCGTCCGTGTTCCGGCACCACGTCCATTTCCTGGAGGTGGACGTCGTCGCCCAAGGGCCGCGAGAGGGCGAAGCCCACGACCTCGACACCGCGGACCGCCACCCACAGGCCGCGGCCGCACGCCCGGCGGAAGACCGCCGGGTCAGTGACCGCGCCGTCGGCCAAGAAATCCAGGCCGATCTCCGTGAAACGCCGCGCCGCGCGCCGCTCGATTTCAGGGAGCCGGTCGACTTCCGAAGGGCGGGCCGGCCGCACGGCATAGGCCGCCGGCCCGCGCAAAGGCCTCGACTCAGCTGGGCTCGTCACCGATCTTGACGATCAGCTTGCCGGTATTGGCGCCGCTGAACAGACGCAGCAGCGCGCTCGGCGCGTTCTCGAGGCCGTCGACGATGTCGTAGCGTCCTTGGATCTTGCCTTCGGAGACCCAGGCGCCGAGCTTCTCGAGCGCCTCGGGGTAGCGCTTCATAAAATCGAAGACGATGAAGCCTTCCATACGCGCCCGATTCACCAGGATCGACAGGTAGTTGTAGGGCCCCGGAACAGGCTCCGTGGCGTTGTATTGCGAGATCGCGCCGCAGATCGGAATGCGCGCGCCCTGGTTGATGAACGCCAGCGCGGCGTCGAGGATCTGACCGCCGACGTTGTCGAAGTAGACATCGATACCTTTCGGACAGGCCGCTTTGAGCGCCTTCATCATGTCGTCATTCTTGTAGTCGATGGCGACGTCAAAGCCGAACTCTTCCGTCAGCTGGCGGCACTTCTCAGGCCCGCCGGCGATGCCCACCGTGCGGCAGCCGACGATCTTGGCGATCTGCCCGACCACCGAGCCCACCGCGCCCGCGGCCGCCGACACCACCACCGTCTCGCCGGCCTTCGGGGCGCCGATGTCGAGCAGGCCGAAATAGGCTGTGAGGCCGGTCATGCCCAGCGGTCCGAGGAAGAGCGGTAGCGGCAGACCCTTGGGCACCTTTTGGACCTCTTTGGGCTTGGCGATCGCCCACTGCTGCCAGCCGAGGGCGCCGGACACCAGGTCACCGGCGGCGAAACCTTCCGCGTTGGACTCGGTCACTTCGCCCAGCACCAGGCCGCGCATGACGTCACCGAGGCCGATAGGCTCGATATAGGACTTGCGGTCCGTCATCCAGCCGCGCATCGCCGGATCCAAGGAGAGGTAAATGATTCGCACCAGCATCTCACCGTCGCCGGGCTCGGGCTTCGGGTCGTGCGTATGGTTGAAGTCGCTGGCTTTGGGCAGTCCCTCGGGACGGGCGGCGAGGCGGATCTGCAGGTTCTCGCTCATCGGAATCTCCTAGGAGTCATCGTCGGTGTCAATCGGGAGCCGTGAGGATATCCGAGGCTCCCGGCAAAAGCTTGGCCGGGGGCGACGAAGACCGGCCGCGTCGATGGGCAAGACCCGCGGCGTTCTCCTTAGCCGGCGAAGCTCGCCCACATGTGGAACGTCGCCAGGCTACGGTGGGGCGCGAAGGTCGCCATCAGCCGCCGCGTCTCCGACGCGTCGGGGCGCCGGTCGAGGTCGAAGTAGCGGACCAAAGCGCGGGCGAGGCCGGCGTCGCCCACCGGCACACGGTCGGCGTCACCGAGGGCCCGCATCAGCAGGTAGTTCACCGACCAGGGGCCGAAGCCGCGGATGGCCAGCAGGCGCTGCTCGACGTCGTCCGCGGGCGCGCCGCGCAGCGCTTCGGGATCAAAGCCGTCGACGATGAGTCGACAGAAGCCCTGGAGGTACTCTGTCTTGCGTCTCGAGAGGCCCAGGCCGAAAAGGACGTCGGGGTCGATGTCGACGAGGTCCGCCGGGCGAGGCGGCGCATAGAGCTCCCCCAGGCGAACTCCGAAGCGCTCGGCCAGGCGCCGCCGGAGCGAAAACGCCACCGGTAGGCTCACCTGCTGGCCGCAAATCACCCACAAAGCGCCGTCGAAAACCGTCGCCGTTTGGGGGATGGAGAGGCCCAGTTTGTCCTTGATTAGTCGGCGGTGGACACCGCCGAGCAGCGCCCCTTCAAACGCTCCGGGGTCGAGGTGCAGACCGAGCATCCGCGGCACGACGGCTTCAGCCCACGAAACCGTCGCGGCGTCGGGGGCCGACCCCGTCGGGCCGGCGTCGATCGTGGCCCG
Organism: Acidobacteriota bacterium; assembly: GCA_038747035.1. Classification (GTDB taxonomy): domain Bacteria; phylum Acidobacteriota; class Thermoanaerobaculia; order Multivoradales; family J023; genus JAUIJL01. Next base: position 18,789 of record JBCDKB010000102.1, read on the forward strand.
GGCTACGTCGGCGCGGAAAGCCACCTCGACCCGCACGGAGTCGCCCGAAGGCGAGCGCAGCGCCCATTCGATGCCGTCGGCGCTCGTCTTCTCTTGGGCGCTTCTAGCGTCCCGCCCCCAATATCGAATGAGGTCGCCCCGTCGGAACGATTCCGGCAGCGCCACCCGCAGCTCTCGGACCGAACGCCCGCCGCCCGCCATCAGCCCCTCCGCCCGGATCCGAGCTCGGCTGCGGTCACAGGCAGTCGCCGAAGCAGCTGTCCCAGGCCGACACGTCGCCGGATTCGAAACCGTCACCGAAGATACAGTCGGCGTCCGTGCAGAACGGCTCCGACAGCACGTCCTGAATGTCCTGTGCCGTGAGCGCCCGGGTGTAGAAACGCACGTCGTCGACGGCGCCGGTGAGCGGGAAGCCGATGCCCGTATCGTCAGCGTCGACCCGTCGGGCGCCGATCAGCAGCGACAGATCCTGGGTCGCCGTGCCGCTCGGCACCGCGGCGCCGATCGCAACGCCGTCGATGAAGAATTGGTTGGTCAAAGCCATGGCGTCGTGGACCAGCGCCACGTGACGCCAGCGGCCGTCGTCGACCCGCTCCCCGAGCTGTTTTGGCTGGTCGTTGGTCAAACCGCCGACCACCGCCGTCAGGTCCGAAACGCCGTCGTTATTGGGGTCGAGCAGGAAGATCTGGAACTGGCGCGCCGAGACTTCGGACGACCCGCGGCTGATGATCGAGCCCTCGGCCCCCGGGTCCACCCGCAGCCACAGGAGGATCGAGAAGTCATCCCGCTGCGGACGGGGGTCAAGCAGCGGCGAGCCCGGGATGATCACCGCCTGATTTTGGGTCCCGTCGAAGTGCAGAGCATTTCCGCGCTGGCCGAGGGTCCAGGTCGGCGCCGCCGGCGTCCCGGTGAGCTGTCCGTCCTGGGCGAGGCCGCTGGTATCAAACGCCACCGCGCCGCCGCTAGCGCTAAACGCCCAACGGCCGACGAGGCCCGGTTCGGACTCCGTCAGCACCGCCACGTCGACGTCGTCGCTGACCTCGGTGGTGCCGTCGTCTACCGTCAGCCGGAGGGTATAAGAACCCACCTGATCGAAGGTGACGCCGCTGACCGCGGACCCCGGTTCGGCGAAGGCAGCGAGGCCGGGCCCGTCGACCTGGCTCCACTCGAGGGTCAAAGGCCCGTCGTCGACGGCGACCCCTTCGACCACCGCGCCACCCGGCTGGTAGATGGAGAGATCATCGCCGGCGTCGACGAAGGGCACGGCGTTGGCGTCGTCTTCCGACGACAGCATCGCCACCTCCTCGTCCAGCAGGCCCCGCGAGTAAAGACGGATCTCGTCCAAGTCGCCGTCGAAATAGCGACCCGCCGGCGCCACGGAGCGTCCGCCGAAGAACAGATCCCCGGGCGGGTCGAAGGCGGCGCCGCCATGGCTGCCGCCGGCGAGGTCCAAGCCGTCGACGACGACCCGGTGGCCGCCGCCGGCGGGCACGGTCAAGATCAGGTGGTGCCACCCACCGTCATCCACCGGCGCCGACGCCGTCGAGAACTGGCCCGGGCCGTCATTGCCGTCGCGGACCGCAGCGCGAGCGCGACCGGTGAATCCATTGACCGCCGGCGCCTGCGGCTGCTGCGGGCTCAGCAGGTCGCCGGGATCTTCCATCAAGGTCGCGGCGGTCTCGGGCAGGTAGAAATTAAAGGACGGCTGCAGGTCAAATCCGTTGTGGCTAGCGACGTATTGGTAGCCGACGCCGGTCAAATCGTCCGCCCGCATCCACAGGGCCACCGTCCACTCGTCGCCGTAGTCAAAGTCCGGGACGATCACCGCATCGTCCTGGCCGTCGAAGCTTAGCCCCCCTCCGACCCGACCGTCGGCGAGCGCCGACGGCCCGCCCGACAGGGTGCCGTCGCGGCCGTTCCCCGAGGCGTCAGCCCCGTCTCCGGCGTCGAAGGTGAGGTGGAGCTCGAGGCCCGCCCCGGTGTCGACCGCCACCACGCGCACCACATCGCAGCGATCCACGTCCCCCTGGGCCAGGAGTCGGAAATGATAGGTGCCGGGCTCCGGCAGCGCCACTTGAGTCGACAAGGCCGCGTCGTCGGCGAAGGCCGCGGCGCCTGGGCCCGAGATCTGCTCCCAGACCGTGGTGAAGGTGCCGAGTGAACCGCCGGAATCGTCGATCGCCCCCGCGAGCGTCGTCATCACCGGGAAGCCGGCGTCGAGGGTTTGGTCGGGCCCCGCGTCGACCACCCGCGCTCGCCGCCAGCGATCCGTGTGGAA
>JBCDKB010000103.1:0-20966 GCA_038747035.1 Acidobacteriota bacterium
AGCAGGGTCAGCAAGGCGCCGGGCAGCCCGGAGCGATCGGTGCCGGCGCAGGCGGGGCAGCGGCAGGCGGCGCCACCGGCGCCCCGCGTCCCAATGTCGGCGGCGGCAACCGCAACTGAGCGGACGGTTTGATCGTGCAGATTCGCGTCAAACGCTTGCCCCACGCGTCGGGCTTACCGCTTCCGAAAGCCGCCACCGGCGGCGCCGCCGGCAGCGACCTGCGCGCCGCCGTCGAGGAGCCCGTGGTGCTCGAGCCCGGTCGCTTCGCCGCCATTCCCACCGGTCTTTGCTTTGAGCTTCCGGCCGGAACCGAAGGGCAGGTCCGTCCGCGCAGCGGCCTCGCCCGCCGCCACGGCGTGACGGTGCTCAATAGCCCCGGTACCGTCGACTGCGATTTCCGCGGTGAAATTCAGATTCTGTTGATCAACCACGGCCCGGAGCCGGTGACCATCGAGCGCGGCGACCGGATTGCCCAGCTGGTGCTGGCCCGTCTTGTGGACTGCGAATTCGAAGAAGTCGATGCGCTCAGCGACACCGAGCGCGGCGCCGGCGGCTGGGGCTCTTCGGGACTCCAGTAGCGAGCTCGGGGCCCCGGTAGCCGAGGGCCCCGCGCGCGAGTCTTTTCGCGGGAAGCGGGACGTCGCGTCGAACGACGATGGAGCGCACTAAGCGCGGAGAGAAACCGCGTCGGGTGACGGTCTGTCCATTGGCGGGGCGGCGCCGCCGGCGGAGTCGCGGTCGAGGAGATCCCGGTACCGGGCGACCCGGTGGGCAAACCGCATGCGGTCGAAGCGATAGGTGAGGTAGCTCACGGGCGCCGCGATGAGCGGCACGATGGCGGCCGCCAGCAGAGCGCCGAGCCATTCGATTTTCATCGACTGGAGGCTGAAGCGGTAAATCAAGTAGCTGGACAGGACCAGGGCCACCGCGGCCGCCGCCACTTCCGAGAGGAGGCGTCCGAAGCTCTTATTGGCCCGCAGTGGACGGGTCAGGAGCCAGCGACCGAAGCCTTGCTCCGACTGCCGGAGGTCGTAGATGGATTCGAGGACCGGCGCGGCGCTGTGCACGACCTGCTCATCAAACCGATCGCCGGCGAGCAATTCCAGCTGGACCTCTCCGGGGGTCCGCCCCTCCTTCAAGCGCATCTCCCCGAAACGCACGACGGCGGCCACGAGCTGGTCGAAGTGCGGATCCTCGCCGAGTTCTAAAGACAGTGTGAGCGTTCCCATGGGTCTCTCCTTGAAAAAGACTTCTACTCACTACGGCGCAGAATCCTTCGAACTTCGGTCATTTCAATCCATTTTCCTTGCCGTCTCGCTCGACATCGGGCCCTCCCCGTAACGGAATGACCCGTGAAGTCATGGAGGGCAGAACGACGCGTAGATACTGCCTATGGAGACTGATGTGCCCAATATCCCCGATTCGCTGTCCCTCGTCTTGCCCCGGAGTCGCTCGCCCCTCGCGTTCGCTCGCCGGCTCCTCGTTTTTTTCGTGGTGGTCTCAGCGCTCGCTGCGGTCGGGGTCACCCGGGCCGAAGAGCCGTCTTCGGACCCGGGCGCGCTGGTCCTGGTCCTCGATGCCTCGGGCTCGATGTGGGGCCAAGTCGAGGGCGAAAACAAGATCGTCATCGCCCGTCGGGCCCTCGGCCAGCTCGTGGATGGACTGCCTGAAGACGGCGGCAGTGACGTCGCGCTCCTTGCCTACGGCCATCGCCGCAAGGGCGACTGCGACGATATCGAGACGATCGTGCCGCTGAGTCCCTTGGATCGTTCGGGTCTCAAGGCCGCCGTCGATCAGCTGAACCCGAAGGGCAAGACGCCGATCACCGCGTCGGTGCAGCAGGCGATGGACCTGGTGGAGAAGAGCGGCCAGGCGGCGACCGTGATTCTCTTGAGCGACGGTCTCGAGACTTGCGGCGGCGATCCGTGTCGCGCCGTGCGCCTCGCCCGCGAGGCCGGCCTGCCGATGGTGCTCCACGTCGTCGGCTTCGATATCGGCGAGGAGGACCAATCCCAGCTCCAGTGCATGGCCGCCGCCGGCGGCGGACTCTACGCGCCGGCGGAGGACGCCGCGGGGCTTTCGAAAGCCCTCGAACAGGCGGTGGCGCTGCCGGTGACCGCCCCCGCCGGCCGCCTCGCCGTGCGCGCCGTCGCCGACGGCCAGCTCCACGACGTCTCGGTGCGCGTGATCGACGCCGAGGGTGAGACCCTGGCCACGGCCCGCACCTATGAAGACGCCGCCACCAACCCGACGTCGATCCCACTCCCCGACGGCGACTACACCGTGCGTGTCTGGGCCCTCGGCATCAAGGGCGAGCACCTCCAGCGCTTTCCGATCACCATCCGAGACGGCGGCGTCGTCGAGAAAGAAGTCGACTTCTCGACCGGTGAAATCAAAGTCGATATCGCCCACAATGAGACCGCCGCGGACGTTTCTTACCGCATTTACTCCACCGGTGAAGACCGCGCCAACGTCGCCACCGGCCGCTCCCGCGACGGTCAGGACGGCAAGCGCCTCACCGCCGGGACCTACGACGTCACCGTCAAGGCCGTGGGCATCGCGGGCAAGCCGACGCATACGTTCCCAGGGGTGGAGCTGCCGCCCGGGGGTGAGGTCACCCTCGAGCACCGGTTCACCAGTGGCCAGCTCAAGGCCCACGCCGTGCTCGGCGCCGGGCTGGTGGATGCGACGCTGTCCATCCGGTCTTTGGCGCTTGAATCCACCGTCGGCCAAGGTCGCACCTACACCAAAGAAAAGACCAATCCCAAGACGTTCGTCGTGGAGCCGGGGCGCTACCGGGTGAGCGCCAAAGGGCTGAGTGTCGACGGCAAGCCGACGCTCCAGCGGGAGGTCGACGTGGCCGCCGGCGAGGTGACTGAAGTGACGCTCGACTTCGGCGGCGACTAGCCCCGAGGACGCGTAGCCAGCTTTATGAGGTGCGGCGCCGGGTATGCCAGACTCGCGCCATGACGAGCCAACGCCAGCCGCACCTCGCGTCCCGCCTTCAGGGTTTCGGGACCACGATCTTTACCGAGATGACGCTGCACGCGCAGAAGTACGACGCGCTAAACCTCGGGCAGGGCTTCCCGGATTTCGACGGCCCGGAGGTGATCAAGAACCGGGCCATCGAAGCTATCGAAGCGGGGGTGAATCAATACGCCCCGATGCCCGGCCTGCCGAGGCTCAAAGAGGCCGTCGTCGCTCACCAGCAGCGTTTCTACGGCCTCGAGGTGGACCCGGCGTCGGAGGTTCTGATCACCCACGGCGCGACCGAAGGCATCTTCGCCGCCCTCCAGGCGCTGTGTGAGACCGGCGACGAAGTGATCGTCTTCGAGCCTTTCTACGACTCCTATCGCGCTTCGATCGCCATGGCCGGCGCCGTCGATCGTCGTTACACCCTCGAAGCCCCCGACTTCGCGATCGATCCGGAGCGCCTGGCCCGCCTCGTCACCGCCAAGACTCGGGCGATTCTGCTCAACTCGCCCCACAACCCCACCGGCAAGGTCTTCACCGAGGCCGAACTCGAAGTCGTCGCCGAGCTCGCCCGCCGGCACGACCTGCTGGTGATCTCCGACGAGGTCTATGAGCACCTGGTCTTTGAAGGCGAACACCGCCCCATCGCCACCTTACCCGGCATGTGGGAACGGACGCTGACCCTGTCGTCGAGCGGTAAGACCTTCAGCTTCACCGGCTGGAAAATCGGCTGGGCGGTGGGCCCGGCGCCGCTCATCGCCGCCGTCCGCACTGCCCACCAATTCATCACCTTTTCCGTCGCTTCTTCCTTCCAGCCCGCCATCGCCCACGCCCTCGAGCTCGACGATGCGTTCTATGCCGACCTCCTGGCGAGCTACCGCGAGCGCCGCGACTTCCTCGCCGACGGCCTCCGCCGCGCCGGCTTCGACGTCATTATGCCGGCGGGCACCTACTTCATGCTCGCCGACATCCGCCCCTTGGGATTCACCAGCGACGTCGACTTCTGTCGTCGGCTCCCCGAGCTCGTCCAAGTCGCCGCCATCCCGCCGACCGCGTTCTACGTCGACAAGCAAGCCGGCGAACACCTCGTTCGCTTCGCCTTCTGCAAACACCGCGAAGTGCTCGAAGAAGGCGTCCGGCGACTCGAAAAGCTCCGCGAGCTGCTTTAGGAATTCGCCCCGAATCCGGCGAAGAGTCCGTCGGGGTCGAGCGTTTTTTTGACCCTGTGGAGTAGCGGAGCGCCGATGGGCCGGCCGAGGATCGGTGGGCGCTGGGCGCCGCGGAGGAGGAGGGCTTGGAAGTCTAAGCCGGTGAGCACGGCTTCGAAGGCGTCGAGGGCGTCGGCCGGGATGGAGATTCGGGCGGAGGTGAGACCGCCGCCGAAGCCAGCATCGGCGTTGAAGTCGCGCAGTGCGGCGGCGAGGGCGGGGACGCGGGCGGGGGCGGTGGGGACCCAGAGCAGCGCGCGGTCGGCGGGGGCCCAGTCGGCGTCGCGGAGGCGCGCCCAGAGGGATCTTTCTTCTTGGGGACTCGAAGGGCTTCGGAAGGGCTGGCCGAGGTGCTTGGCGAGTCGGGCGAGTCGAGCGTCGAAGCTGGCGGGCTCGCCGCCGACCCGGCTGGCGAGGGTGAAGTCGTCGCCCGGGGACTCCGCGGCGGGCATGATTTCGAGACCGTCGAGCGTGAAATTTGCGCCGAGCACGGAGAGGGCGGCGCGGTGGGCGGCCGAGAGGTCGGGGAGGTCGAAGAGCGCGGTGGCGTGGGCGCGGGGCGCGGGCAGGACCTTGAAGGTGATTTCGGTCAAGACGGCCAGGCCGCCGACGCTGCCGACGAAGAGCTTCGGCAGATCGAAACCGGCGGCGTTCTTGACCACCGCCGCCCCGGCGCGGGCGTGGCGGCCCTGGCCGTCGAGGAAGCGCACGGCGAGCACCGAGTCGCGGACGCCGCCGCCGCGCGTTCGCCCGGGGCCGGAAATGCCGGCGGCCACCGCACCTCCGGCCGTCGACCCGGCGTCAACCCACGGCGGATCAAAGGGCAGGGACTGGCCGTGGGCCCCAAGCGCCGCCGAGATCTCACGCAGCGCCGTGCCGGCGCGCACCGTCAGCGTGAATTCCGACGGTTCGTAGCTGAGGATCCCCGAGAGATGCTTGAGCTCGACCGGCATCGCGCCGTCCCTGTGGCTGAGGCTCGGCTTGGTGCCGCCGCCCGCGACGCACGCCGGCGCCGCCGTCGCGGTGCCGTCGCGGCGGGAGCCGAGCCAGTCGGCGAGCTCCGGGACGGACTCCGGGCTAAAGACGTCGGGCGCGCCCAAGATCAAAGCCTCGACGCGATCCCGGCGCGCTCGAGGGGGTGGGGTCCGCGGCTGCTGAGGGCCGGGGCTTCGCCGCCCGGGAACATCTTGCCGCGGTTAGCGATGCCCTTCGGGTCGACGGCGCGGCGCAGGTCGGCCATGACCTCGAGGTCGACGTCGCTGAACATCGACGGCAGGTGGGCGCGTTTCTCCATGCCGACGCCATGCTCGCCGGTGATCGAGCCGCCGAGCTCGATGCAGAGGTCGAGGATGTCGCCCGCGAGGGCCTCGGCGTCGTCGAGCTTGGCGTCGTCGCCGAAGAGGATCAGCGGATGGAGGTTGCCGTCGCCGGCGTGGAAGACGTTGGCCACCGGGATGTCGTACTGGCGAGACAGGCGCTCGATGGCGGCGAGGGCTTCGGCGAGGCGCGTGCGGGGGACGACGCCGTCTTGGACCAGGTATTGCGGCGAGAGTCGGCCGACGGCCGAGAATGCGCTCTTGCGCCCGCGCCAGATGCGCTCCCGCTCGGCGTCGTCCTGGGCGACCCGCACCTCGAAGGCGCCTGTGCTCCGGATCAAAGGCTCGAGGCGGGCGAAGTCGGCGTCGGTGGCGTCGCGTTCGCCGTCGAGCTCGACGATCAGGACCGCCGCCGCGCCCGCCGGGTAGTCGGCGCCGACGGCCGCTTCGACGGCGTCGAGGATCAGGCGGTCCATGATCTCCAGCGCCGCCGGCAGCACCCCGGAAGCGATCACCTCAGCCACCGCCGCGCCGGCGCGCTCCAGGGAATCGTAGGCGGCGAGGACCGTGCGGTGCACCTCCGGGCGCGGCAGCAGCTGGACGGTGGCTTCGAGCACGACGCCGAAGAGGCCCTCGTGTCCGCAGAAGAGTCCCACTAGGTCGGGGCCGACGGTCTCTGGCCCCTCTCCCCCCACGCGCACGACCTCGCCGTCGGCGAGCACCGCCTCGAGACCCAGGAGGTGATTGGAAGTCATGCCGTATTTCAGGCAGTGGGCGCCGCCTGAGTTGAAGGCGATATTGCCGCCGATCGTGCACACCTGCTGGCTCGACGGGTCGGGGGCGTAGTAGAGGCCGTGGGGCTCGGCGACGCGGGTGATTTCCGCGTTGATCACCCCCGGCTCGACCACCGCCAGGCGCTGTGCCGGGTCGAGGTGGAGAATACGGTCGAGACGGTTAAGCGCGATCACCAGGCCGTCCTCCACCGGCATCGAGCCGCCGGAGAGACTGGTGCCGCTGCCGCGGGCGACGAAGGGGAGCCCTTCGCGATGGCAGAAGCGGACCGTCTCGATCACCTCCCGTCGGTCGACCGGCAGCACCACCGCCCGCGGCCGGGCGCGGAAGGCGGTCAAGCCGTCGGACTCATAGGCCACCAGCTGGGCGGGCCGCTCGAGGAGACGGTCTCCGGGGTAAATCCGGCGTAGCGGCTCGAGGGGATCCATGGCGGTGAGCTTACCGAAGTCGCGGCGAACGGCGGGGCTTGGGCGAGCGGGCCAGTGGGGCGCCGGGGGTCGGTCCGTGTTAGCTTGCCGCCATGGGAAGGCTGGGGCGCCCGCCGTGGGTTCAGTCACTGCGCACCGCGGCGCTCTTGGCCGCCGTGCTCGCGGTGGGCTGCGCGGATAGAACCGTCGAGCGGCGGTCGATCGAGCGCTTCATCGACGATCCGTCGCCGCCGGTCTTTGACCCCTCGGACCTGCTCGCGGAAGCCTCGGTGCGCTCGTGGCGCTTCCGCGGCACGCCGCCCGGGGCCTTCGCCATCGACGCGGTGACGTCGACGCGGGCCGACGGCGTCGGCTGGTGGATGATGCCCGAATCCCGGCGGGTGGTTCTCCGGCTCGACGGCGCCGGTTTGCCGGCTGACGAGATCGACACCGTGCGCGTGGTCGTCGAGGGGCGGCGCCTGGGCGGCGCTACGCTGCACTGGGGGCCCGCCGACGAGCCGATCGAGGCGACCCGGCGTCTCACGGCCCCCTTTTCTGCCCGAGTGCGGGAGACCTTCCATTTTCCGGTTGGAGAGCATCCGCAGTGGCGGGGTGAAATCGGTCGGCTGATGCTGACGGTCTTCACCGGGCCCGGCTCGGAGGTCGGGGTGACGGCGATCGACGCCGTCGGCCCCGTCGAGGCGCCGCCGGTAGCCGTGCTGGAGCAACCCTGGCGCATCGAGCTCGACGGCGACGGGGACTTCAACGACCGCCGCACGGCGCTCGTCGGCTGGCCGGGCCACGCCCACCGCCGGACGCTCGAGACGGTGCCGGCGGCGGCGCGACTGCGGCTCGCCTACGGCCTGTGGTCGAGCGACCCGTCGACGGCCGACGAGGTGGCGGACCGCGGCGACGTGCGATTTCGCGCCGTCGTCGAGACGCCGGAAGGCTCCGCGGTTCTCGGCGACATGGCCTGGAGCGCCGACGGGGCGCCTTTCACCGACGTCAGCTTCGACCTGGCTCCATTCGCCGGCCGACGCGCGGAGGTGCGTCTCGAAGTCTCCGCCGATCTCCCCCTGGATCCGACCCGGTCACTACCGCTCTGGGCCCACCCCGAGATGACGGCGCCGGCCGACCCGGTGGCGAGTCCGCAGCCCGACGTGGTGGTGATCGTCGCCGATACGCTGCGCGCCGATCGACTGTCACTCTACGGGCACTCGCGTCCGACCTCGCCGAACCTCAGCGCCTGGGCGAAACGCCACGCCGCGGTTTTCGAGTCGGCGGTGTCGAGCGCCGGCTGGACCTTGCCGGCGCATATGTCGCTTTTCTCCGGCGTGGACGCGCCGCGCCACGGCGTCAACTGGCCGTCGTCCCAGGTCGGCGCCCGCTGGCCGATGCTCGCCGAGCGCCTCTATCGGCGCGGCTACCGCACCGAGGCGATCACGGGCGGCGGCTACCTCGACCCGAGCTTCGGCCTCGACCGAGGTTTTGAGCGCTACCTGACCTGGCCCCGCGGTCGCTCCAGCCACGAGGCGGAGCCCACGCGGGTGATGGACACGGCGCTCGAGCGGCTCCGGAGGGCCCGCGACGGTGGGCCGCTTTTCCTCTTTGTCCACACCTACGCCACCCACGCCCCCTACGCACCGTGGCAGCCGTTTTTCGGCGAGTACTCCGAGCTGCCGGCCCTGCTGAAGCTCGATCTTGCCCTGCGCAACCTGGGCGGGCCGCAGCCACGGCATATTCCGGAGATTCGTCGGGGCGGCCGCACCGTCGACCCGGCGGAGCTGGGCTTCGGGCCTGGAGAGGTGCGGCGTCTCGTCGAAGATCAATACGACGCCGGCGTCGCACGCCTCGACGGCTTGCTGAGGCCGCTCTTGGACGCGGCGTCGGCTTCGGATCGGCTCATCGTCTTCACGTCCGACCACGGCGAGATGCTAGGCGAGGGAGACGCATGGAGTCACCCGTTCGTCTTTGATCCGGCGCTGAAGGTGCCGCTGCTCGTCGCCGGCCCGGCGGGCCTCGGCGCCGGTCGTCGGATCCCAGACCAGGTGCGGCTCATCGATATCGCGCCGACTATTTTTGACCTGCTGGGTCTCTCCAGCTCCGAAGACGTCGACGGGCGGTCCCTCGGTCAGCTCCTGCGCGGCGAAACCGCCAGCCGAGCCCGTCCGGCGTGGAGCTACGGGCAGCGCGTTGACGAAGGCGTCACCGTGCGCCTCCGCGATCGGCTCAAGCTCCAGGTCCTCGACGACCTGCTGGCGGAGTCGCCCGGGGAAGCCCGCGCTTTCGACATCGGGCCGTCGCCGCGTCAAGAGCGCCGGATCGACCTCGACCCTGAGCTGCTGCCGCTGGTGGAGGAGGCGCGCGCCCGCCTGCTCGTGGATCTTCCGGGGCTACACCTGCGCTTCTCGAACCAGAAGGCTTCAGAAGCGCTGCGCTTCACCGTCGAGAGCGGCGCCGCCGTCGCCGAACGCGTCAAGGTCCCCGACCTGCGCTGCTCCGACTGCGTCCGCTGGCGACCGCCGGTGGGCCTCGAGGTCGACGTTCCGGCGGGGGAAGCCTTCACCGTCGTGCTCGGCGACGTGCGCGACGCCCGTCTGCGGATGACCTTGCACCGCGCCGACGGCGGCCGGCAGCGCTTGACGCTCGATTTGACGGAGCACGACCGCCCGCTGGCCATGGCGGTGGTGGACGGGCGCTTCCAGGTCACCGCCGGGCCGCCGCCGGAGACCGGCGTCGGGGTGCGTATGGTCGCCGGGGCCAACCTCGACGGCTCGAAAGTTTTCGGCGACGATCGGCGGCTCGATCCGGAGACCGAAGCGGCGCTCCGCGCCCTCGGCTACGTCGACTAGCCGGCGACGTCGATGGGGCCGCCGTTAGATCACCCGGTCATTGCCGCCGTCGACGGGGATCTGGGCGCCGGTGGTGGCGGGGAATTCGGTCGCTAGGGCACAGACCGCACGGGCGACGTCGCGCGCGCGGACCTCGACGCCCAGCAGGTTCTTCGTCTTATAGGCCTCGACGGTGAGGCCGTAGTGGGCGGCGCGCTGGGCGATCACGTCGTCGGACCACAGGGCCGTATCGAAGACCGCGTCGGGGTGGAGGACGTTGACGCGCACGCCGTCCCCGGCGAGCTCCAAGGCGGCGACCCGCGCCAGCTGGGTGGCGGCGGCTTTGGCGGCGGAGTAAGCCGCGGCGCCCGGCCCAGGGGCGGCGACGTTCTTCGACGCCACCAGAACCACCGAGGGATCGAAGCCATGGCGCAGCAGCGGGATGGTGGCCCCGAGGACCCGCCGGTGGGCGGTCACGTTGACGTCGAGGGATCGGCCCCAGGTTTCTTCGTCGAGGTCTTCGAGCTTTTGGCTCGGCGGGAAGACGCCGGCGTTTAAGACCAGCAGGTCGAGGCCGCCGAAAGCGGCTGCGGTGCGCGTGACGGCCGCCGTGATCTCGTCAGGGTCGGTGACGTCGACCCGTAGCCCGAGGCGGAGGTCTCCGTCGCTGAAGGTTTCGATAGCCCGATCGAGGTCGAGGCCAACGACCGCGGCGCCGCGGGCGGCGAGGGCGTCGGCGGTGGCGCGTCCGATGCCGGAGGCGGCGCCGGTCACCCACGCGACCTTGCCGCGCAGGGGCGGGGCGGCGCCGCCCTTCGAGAGCTTCGCCTGCTCGAGCTCCCAATACTCGACGTCAAAGATCTCTCGGGGCGGCAGCGCTTGCCAGGCCTCGAGGTGCTCGGCCCACTGGATGGCGCGGCGGGTGTGCTCGGTGATGTCGCCGATGATGCGCAGCTCTTTGGGCGTACGCCCGAACGCGAGGGTGCCGACTCCGCGGAGTACGGCCCAGCGCGGCGCCGGGTCGAGGGGCCGGTGTTCGGGGGCGCGGTGGGCCTCGACGTAGCGGCCGTAGGCTTCGGCGAAAGCGTCGAGGTCGGCGGACGGGTCGTCGCCGAGGACCGCGGCGGTGCGCTTGGTGCGGATGACGTGGTCCGGCGTCAGCGGGCCGCGGGTGGCGAGCTCGCCGACGTCGGAGCGTTCGGCGAATCCGCGGGCGTCGGGGGAGTCGTCGAGGCGGACCAAGAGCGGCGTGGAGGCGAGCTCGCCGGCCCGGCGGCGGATTGCGCCGAGGGTCGCCGGGTCGACGTCGGCCGGGGTGTCTGAAATGGCTGGAGCCGTGAGCGCGCCACGTCGCCCGAGTTCTTTTTCCGCGAGGTCGACCATCTCCACCATGCGCTCGTAGCTCGTGCGGGCGTCGTCGTGGAAGGTGAAGACGCCGTGGTTCATGAGCACCATGCCGTCGAGGGCGGACCAGTCGACGTGGCGGGTCATCTCCCAGATGGTGCGCGCCAGGATGAAGCCGGGCATGACGTACGGCACCCGCAGCACGGAGTCGCCGTAGAGATCGCGGATGCGACGCTCGCCGCTCGGTGTATTCGTCAAAGCGACGACGGCGTCGGCGTGGGTGTGGTCGACGAAGCGGAAGGGCAGGATGGCGTGGAGAATCGCCTCGACGGACGGCCCGGGCGCGGCCGGGTCGAGCATGGCCCGACGCTGCTCGCGCACCATGTCGGTGTCGGAGAGGCGCTCGAAGGTCGCCAGTCGCTGGAGCACGTCGAGGCGAACCGGGGCGAAGCCGGCTTTCTCGATGGTGGCGAGATCCCAGCCGCTGCCTTTGACGAAGAGGGTTGCTACGGGGTCGCCGAAGAAGTCGGGCACGGTCATCTTCACCGACGTATTGCCGCCGCCGTGCATCACCAAGTCGGGGTCTTGGCCGAGCAGTCTCGAGGTGTAGACCCGGAGCCCCAAGAGATCGTCACTTTCCGGCGCCTGGCTATCTGACCACTGACTTTCCATGCCTATGTCCTCCGCGGCAAGGCTACGGCACGGACCCCCGCGGGGCAACCGGTCCGTCGGGGTTTGGGCGGGTTGAGGTGATCCGCTACCATCCCGAGGTCTGCTTCCAGAAAACAAATGGCCTGGCCCGGGCCCGTCCGGCGGAGCGCCTCGTCCGAACGGCCTTCGGCCCCATCCCCAGACTTGCTTAGCGTGGAGAATTTCATGCCCTTGAGATCGTTCCTGACGCCACTTCCCGTCCGAGTCGTCCCGAAGTGGCTCGCCGCTTCGTTGATGGTCGCCCTCTTCGCTGCTCCGTCCTTCGCCGAAGGGGGTTTGAGCATCAGCCAGCTCAACGGTCTGCGCTCGGTGAGTGAGCTGGCCGTTTCACCCGACGGCGACCTGGCGGCCTACGTGCTCAGCGTGCCGCGCATCGCCGGCGTCGACGCCGACGGCCCGGCCCATCGGGAGCTCCACGTGGTGTCGCTCAAGGACGGCAAGAGCCGCGGCTACATCACGGGCGAGGTGGGCGTTCAGGGTATCGCCTTCAGCGCCGACGGTGAGCTGATCACCTACGGCGCCGCGCGTTTCGGCAACGGACCGGCGCTGTGGGCGATCCCCGTTGGCGGTGGCGAGTCGCGGCCCCTCGTAGAGCGCGTGGGCCTGACGGACTACCGACTGTCTCCGACCGGCGACAAGATCGCGCTGCTGATCTCCCCGGGCGTCGACGATGAGCGTCAGGCGGCCCTGAACTTGGGCTATGACCGTGAAGTCTTCGAAGAGGAGCTGATCAACCAGCAGCTGTGGATTATCGACGCCCCAGAATTTGTCCAACCGGTCGCCGACCCGGGGGCGGCGGCCGCGCCCGCTGAAGAGTCCGCGGACGCGGCGGACGCCGTTCTGGACGGGGACGCCGCGGAAGGGGAAGAGTCGGAAGGAGAAGAGTCGGAAGGGGAAGAGTCCGACAGCGCCGATGAACCCGGGGCCGACGGCCTGCACGTCCAGCTCGAAGGCTCGGTCGTGTCCTTTGAGTGGTCGGGCGACGGCAAGCGGCTCGTCGCCGCGGTGGCACCCCAAAACCTGGTGGATGACACCTTGATGTTCCGCCGTCTCCGGGTGATCGACGCCGAGAGCGGTGAGGTCGTCCTTGAGATCGAGAACCCGGGCAAGCTCGCGCAATTCGCCCTCTCCCCGGACGGCTCCCACGTCGCCCTGATCTCGGCCGTCGACATCAACGACCCGCGGGAAGGTCGCTTGATGGTGGCGGCCGTGGATGGCGAGAACGCCGGCGAGCTGCGGGACTTGATGCCGGACTACCTAGCCCACGTTACGTCGATCGTCTGGCGCGACAACGAGAACCTGCTGTGGGTGGCGGCGGAAGGCAGTGAAGCGACCTTCGGCCGCGCCGACCTGGGCGGTGGAGTGGAGAAGCTGGCGCGCTCCAACCAGGAGCTGAAGGTGCCCATCATGAGTCAGCTGAACACCACGCTCGACGGCACCGTGGTCGCCGTGGGCCATGCGCCGAGCCATCCGAACGAGGTCTTTTCCCTGGAGCTCGGCGGTCGGCCGGAGCGGTTGACGGATTCGAATCCATGGCTCGCTGACGTCGCCCTCGCCAAGCAGGAAGTGATCTCCCACACCGCTTCCGATGGCCTGGAGCTCGAGGGCATCCTGATCCACCCGCTGGACGGGCGCAAACCGGCGCCGCTGCTGCTGATGGTGCACGGCGGCCCCGAGTCGAACGACTGGAACGGCTGGGTTTCGGGCTATTCCCGACCCGGCCAGGTGGCGGCGGCCAAGGGCTACGCTGTGTTTTATCCGAATTACCGCGGTTCCACAGGCCGCGGCGTCGAGTTCTCCAAGCTCGGTCAAAGCGACGCCGCGGGCGCCGAGTTCCGGGACCTGGTGGAAGCGGTCGATCACCTCGCCGCCGAAGGCTTGGTCGACAAGGAGCGCGTCGGCATCACCGGTGGCTCCTATGGTGGCTACGCGACAGCCTGGGGGGCGACCTACTACACGGATTACTTCAAGGCCGGCGTGATGTTCGTCGGCATCAGCAATAAGTCTTCCAAAGGCTTCACTACCGATATTCCGCGGGAAGACGTGCTCGTCCACACCCGCTTCGACGCCTGGGAGAAGTGGCAATTCGGCCTGGAGCGCAGTCCGATCTACCACGCCGAGAAATCGAAGACGCCGCTACTCATCGCCCACGGCCAGTCCGATACCCGCGTCCACCCGTCCCAGAGTCTCCAGTTCTATCGGGCGCTCAAGCTGATGGGCAAGACCGTGCGCTACGTGCGCTACCCCGGTGAGCCCCACGGCAACCGCCGGGCCGCCTCCCGCGATGATTACGCCCGTCGACTGCTGCGCTGGATGGACCACTACGTGCTCGGCGACGGCGGCGAGATGCCGCCCGCGGATCTGGACTAGGGGAGGCTCGCCCGTTCAGCCTAGCCGCCGGCGTTGTCGATTGGGCCGACGCCGGCGGGTGGCTCTTGGCTAAGCTGCTCGAAGAGGGCTTCGAGGAACGGCCCGGTGCACTGCTGGTGGGGAAGGTGTCCGCAGCCGTGGAGCTCGCGCAGCCGCGCCCGCGGCAGGGCCGCCGCCAGTCGCCGGGCGGTGTCGAGGGGGTAAAGGCCGTCGTCGGCGCCCCACAGGATGTCGACCGGCGTCGTGAGCTGATCCAAGGCGAGATGGGCGAGCGGTCCCGCGGTGTCCGCCGCGTCGAGGAAGCGGGGGATGGCCCCCTGTTCAAGCTTCTGTCGCAGGTCGTCGAGCACGAAGCCGGCGGGGAGGGAGGTACCTTCCGGGCTGATGGCGCGGAAAAGCTCCTCGGTGCCGCGGCGGTCCCGCGGCACCAGATCGACGGTGGGGGCGTCATCAACCCCGCCGTTGATCAGCACGATGTGCTCCACCCTTTCGGGATGGTTGAGGGCGTAGCGCAAGGCCATGCGGCCGCCGAGGCCGTGGCCGAGCAGCGTCACCGGCACATCCGGCGCCGCCGCGTCTAGAACCGCCGAGACGCCGGCCATCAGGTCCTCCGCTGAGAAGATCCCCCGCTGCGGCGCACTCTCGCCGTGGCCCGCGAGGTCGAGGATCACCAGGCTGTAGCGGGTCATCAAGGTCGGTGTGGCGTTGACCCAGGTCGCCGCCCGCTGGTCGAGGCCGTGGAGCAGGACCAGGACCCGCGGGCTGCTCCCGCCGCGGTAGTAGATCTGCAAACCGCGGTCCGTCTCGACGGTCATTTTCTCGAGCTCCATGCGCTCGAGGGCGCCGCTGGCGACCCAGCGGCTGACGCCGATCGGATTGGTGGCGAAGAATAAGCCGAGCACGGCGGTGACGCCGGCGATGCCGGTGCCGAGCAGGATGGCAAAGCGGACGTGGGGTTTCATGGTCGTCGTTTCGAGTCTCGGGCTGGACTTGGATGCGCATCGACGGGATGCGGGCGCGCAGCTCGGGGCCCGGTCTGCGCAGACTTAAGGGGTTCGGGGGCGGGGCGGTCCCGGGTCTCCGGGCGGCTCTGGATCGAGTGGGCGGTGGGCCGGGGCGTCCCCTGGCATCGGCTCCTTCACGCTCAGGTCGTCGGGAAGCGGCGTGGTCAAGATCAAACCCCAACGCGCCAAGGAGCTGGGCGCCTCCAGGACGACCTTGTGCTCCCGCTGGATCGCGTGGAGCTCGACGCCCCGGGTGTCCGAGGTGTCGATGATGACCGGGCCGCGCTCGAAGAATGGATCATTGCGCACCAAGTCTCGCCCGTACCAAACGCTATTGCCGTCGAGGAAGACCGCGTCGGTCGGCGCCTTCGCGAGGTAGTCCGACGCGGCGGCGAATGGCAGCACGAGCGCGTGGACCTGGAGGAGCCGAATCGGCAGGAGCACGAGGAGGGACGTTGCAAATCCCGTCGCCAGCAGCGCCCGCCCGCGGCCCGCCCCCAGGCGATCGAAGAGCTCGAGGGCGCCGGCGGTCATCAGCAGGACCAAGCAGCCGAGGGCGGGAAAGAGGTAGCGGTAGCCCCAGCCGTGGCCCTGGTCGTAGCGGAAGGTGAGGAAGAATGCGCCGGTGATGAGCACCGAGAGGGCCGCGTCTTTCACCGGCGTGGGCAGGTTCGGGAAGCGCAGCAAGCCGAGCACGGTCAAGACCACGGCGAACGGCATCTGCCAGGTGAAGGCCTGGGTCCAGCTCAGGCCCTGGAAGAGCCACTGCTCGTGGCCAGGGAGGCCCCAGGCCTTGCTGGCGATATCGCCGATGCTATCGGCGCGCTGGGTTTGCATCCACGCGAACCATACGCTGAGGGAGGCGGTGTAGGTGCCCGCGAGCCAGGCGGCGAGGGACCAGCGTCGATCGAGCACCACGCGCAGCAGGAAGGGGGCGGCGAATATCGCGTGATTGACGAATTGGTGGAGGCCCATGGCCAGGGCGCCGACCAAGGGAACCAGGGCCCAGCCCAGGCGGTCGTCCCGAAGATAGAGCCACAGCCACAGTAGGTTGAAGGCGAGGTGACCGGTGAGCGGGTAGAAGGTCATCGAGGTCACGAGGAAATGACTCGAAGTGACGAGCAGCGCCACGGCCACCCATTCGGCGCCCCGGCGGTCCGGCCACAGCCGACGGGCGACGGCGGCGATCAGCAGCACGGACACGGCCGCGAGCAGCGGGTTGAGCGGGAGCTTGGGGTGCACCGTGAGGACCGCGGCGCGCAGCGCGGCGTAGATCGGGAGATAGCTCGACGCCCAGCGCCGGGTGTCCGCGTTGTAGTCGACGAAGGACGGACTCAACGCGTCCGCATAGGGGCGCCAGGGCTCGGGAACCTCCGCCGAGAGCTGGCCCCGACTAAAGATCTCCGCCTGGAACTCCATGTTGTACTCGTCCATCGACAGCGGAAAGTCGAGGAAGACTAGCGACGTGCCGAGGGCCGTCACGAGGAAAGCGGCGCCGGCGAGCCCCGGCACCAGCCAGCGCGGCGCCCGGCGTTCGCGCAGTTCCGCACGGCGCAGCACGTTCATCCAGTAACCGATCGCTAGCGCCACTAGCACGATACTCAGCGCCAGCGGCTCGTGGCGCTCCGACAGCACCCAGAAGATGTTGTAGTACTCGCGGGGCCCGGTTCCGATCTCGAGGTGGGGGCCGCGCCGGGCGAGGCTCAAGCAGACGTAGCCCAATCCGACGGCGGTCGCGGCGACGCCGAAAGCGAAATGAACGCCCCGCACCTGCGATGCTGCATCACCCGGGGGGGCGCTATCTCCTGACGCTAGACCCGGATCCTCCGGGTCTTCTTTCGAGTGCATACGGCCTGCCTTTTGCGCACAGATCAAAGGCCAATTTTAGCATGCGACCCGGGAGCGGCGGAGCGCGCGGCCCGCGGCCCTTGGCGGAGCGGGTGACGGGCCGTCAGGCGCATTTTTTTGGCCGAACGGTTCAGTGATTTCGCCCTGGACCGAGCACGGGGCGGCCGCATATGAGAACCTTGCGCCACCACGTTGTCTTAGGAGTGCAGATGCAGACGAATCCAGAGAGTCCCAGCTCGGCGTCCGGATCGACCGATCCGATGATCTCCGTGGTCATGCCGTGCTTGAACGAGGTGGCCTCCGTGGCGCGCTGCGTCGAAAAGGCCTTCCGCGGCATCGAGTCCACCGGCCTCACGGGCGAGGTCGTGGTCTCGGACAACGGCTCCACCGACGGCTCCGCGGCGGCGGCCGAAGCCGCCGGCGCCCGCGTGGTGCATGAATCGCGTCGCGGCTACGGGTCGGCCTATCTCCGGGGTTTCAAGGCGGCCAAGGGGCGCTATCTGGTGATGGGCGACGCCGATGACACCTACGATTTCGAAGACCTGCAGCGCTTTGTCGAGCCGCTCCACGCGGGTCGCGCCGACATGGTCATGGGCTCGCGCCTCAAGGGCAATATTTTGCCCGGCGCCATGCCCTGGTCCCACCGGTGGATCGGCAATCCGATCCTCTCCGGCATGCTCAAGATCCTTTTCCGGACCCATATCTCGGATTCCCACTGCGGCATGCGCTCGTTCACCGGCGAAGCCTACGACCGGATGAAGCTACGGACCACGGGGATGGAATTCGCCTCGGAGATCGTGGTGAACGCCCTCCGCGCCAAGCTGCGCATCGACGAGATTCCGATCACTTACCACGTCCGCGACGGTGAATCGAAGCTCCAGGGCGTGCGCGACGCGTGGCGCCACGTGCGCTTCATGCTGCTCTTCTCCCCGTCCTACCTATTCCTGCTGCCGGGACTCCTGCTGATGGCGGTCGGTTTGGCGGCGGTGGGGCTGCTCGGGGCCGGTCCGGCGGAGTTCTTCGACCGGACCTGGGATTACCACGTGGTTCTCTTCGGCTGTCTTTCGCTGATCCTGGGCTACAACCTGGCCTTCTTCGACCTCCTCGCCAAACGCTTTTCGATATCCGTCGGATTCTTAGAACCCGGGCCTTTGATGTCGAAGCTGCAAAAGACCTTCAGTCTCGAGCTCGGCCTGATTGCCGGCGGCTTGGTAGCGCTCGCCGGCATCGGCCTCGAAGCGAAGATCGTCTTCGACTGGGCCCGAGGTGGCTACGGCGAGCTCATGGCGGTGCGCGGGATCACCGTCGGCATGACGGCCATCGTGTTGGGCCTGCAGACGGTCTTCGGCTCGTTTCTTCTGAGCTTGATGCTGATCGAACGCGAGTAGCCGCGGCCGCCCGTCGAGCGCTTTAGCTTAGGCCTTGTGGGTGAGCGTCAGCGCCTCAGGCCATCTTCTTCGGCTCTGAAGCTGCTGACGGCGGCGCGGATCGTCGCTTCTTCGGCGCTGTCGAGCTCGCCTTCGTAGCGGTAGAGGAAGACGTAGAGGGCCCGGTGCGTCTGGATGACGTGGAGGGCCAAAAAGCGCGGCTGGTCCGACGGCACGAAACGCGACGCTGGCATGTGGAAGAGGAGGTGCCGCGCTTTTCGCCCGCCGACCGTGTAGCGCTCATCTTTTTTGACCTCTGAACGCGACGGCGGCCGCAGGACCTCCGCCAGGTGGCGGAGCCGTCGGGCGGTGCAGGTCACGATGGTCGACCCCACCCGGAAGGAGGTGACCGAGGCCGGCTTGCCCGAAACCTCGAGCGGCTCGACGCCCTGGGGCAGGAGCATGCGAACGGCGTGGCGGCGGTTGAAGATCTGGTGACGGGTCTTGGTTTCCGTGCGCCGGATGTCGACGATCGGCTGGCCGGCTGCGGGTGGCTTCGCCGCCGGGGGTTGCGGCGGGCGTCGCATGGCTGAGCGCAACCGTCGCCAGCCGCCCGCCAGCCACGAGACGGGCTTGAGGAGCAGCAGATTCCGACGCGCCCGGCGTCGCATATCTTCCATCTCGGCCAGCAGCTCGGGCGACAGCTCCACCGGCCGCGGTCCGTAGACGCTCACGCGGTGGGCTTCGCTGAGCTCGATGCCGTGGAGGTCGAGCTCGCCGTCGAAGGTCGAGCGGGCGGCGTCGTAGTGGAAGTACATCCACTGGGCGCTCTCCCACTCGTCGAGACGGCTGTCGAGGGCGCCGGTCTCGAGCTCGTCATAGGACGCGAGGGCCGGTTCAGCGCCGATCAGCTCGCAGAGTTGGCGGCAGACGTCTTCTTTGAAGATGCCGCCTTGGCGCTGGATCTTTCCGATTCGCTCGGCGAGTGAGTCGTCGAGGCCGAGTTCCCGGCACATCAAGCTCGGGTCCGCCGTCGGCCGCTCTTCCTCCGAAGCTTCCACGCTGAAGCTCACCGTATCCCGCGGGTTGGACGAGAAGGAGGACAAGAAGCCGTAGGGGCCGAAGAGGTCCCAACCCCAGACGTCGCTGTCGTAAACCCACAGGTAGAGCAGGGGTGCGAGCTGCTGCTGCATCTCCCGGATCAGGCGGCGCTCCTCCTCCCACTGGCTGAAGTAGAGGACCGTCCATCGCTCGTTCCACACGATGAAGGCGCTGCGCTCGGACTCGAGGTCCAAGTCGAAGAGCGGAGGTTCTTGCGAGAGCCGGTAACCGCGGATGGACAGCCAACGCTCGAGCGCACCGCGCACTTCCTCCGGCCGCTCGCCGGGGATACAGATGCTGTTGAAAAAAGCGCCCATCCAGGTTCGGGATCCCATCCGAGCCTCGGAGGAGTCTGGTGGATCCAGGGCCCCGGCTTGGCTGGGACGCGATTCTAACCGGGACGGGCGGTCCGCGGGTCGGGCCGCCGGGGGGCTCGGCGGCGGTCGGTGGATCGAAGAGACCGGCGCTGTGGTTTTGTGAATGTATTGCGAAGAATTTGCCGGGATGTGCTGAACGAACGACGTTTGTGCGTCTTTACCGCATGACCAGACCCGAATCTGCCCAACACGGAGGTGGCATGCAAAAACATGACGGACTGTGGAAAGAGCTCTTGAAGGCTTTTTTCCCCGAATTTCTAGGTACAGCTTTACCCAAAGTGGCGGCCTCACTCGAGGGCACGAAGAGGCGCTTTCTCGAGCAAGAGTCGTTCACAGATCTCAAAGACGGCAGCCATGTCCGCATGGACCTGGTGGCGGAGGTTCCGGCGCGGGGTCAGCCCAGTCGACTGGTGGTGGTCCACATCGAAGTAGAGCGAAGTTTCAGCGGCGGCATCGACCGGCGAATCTTCCGCTACTTCGCCCACCTCAAGCTGAAATTTGACCTACAGATCATTCCGATCGTGCTCTTTCTTCGGGGCGGTCCGGTGGGCATTGAGCGCCGGGTCTACGAAGAGACGATCGAGGACTTCACCGTGCATCGCTTCAGCTACTGCGCCGTAGGTCTCTCGCGTTCAGCTTTGGATGATTTTCTCCATACGTCGGCGCTGGGACCCGCCCTCGGGGCGTGCACGCGGGGTGACCGGCTTCCCCGCTATGAGCGCAAGCTCCGGTGTCTCGAGGCGTTGCTCGACGCGGGGGTCAATCCGGCCCAACAGATGCTGCTCCTCAACGCGGTGGAGACCTACCTCAACCTGAATGAAAATGAACGGATAAAATATGAGCAACGGGTTCGGCAAAGCCCGAAGAGCAAGGAGGTAGCAGCGATGGAAACGACCTGGGCAGACCGTCTACATGAGAAGGGGCGGCGCGAGGGCGCTGAAGAAGGTCGCCGCGAAGGCGAAAGGCAAGGTCTCGAAGTGGCCCTTCGCCTCCTTCGGCAGCTGGCGATCTCTCGCTTCGGCGAACTACCGAATGATCTGGCTCGTCACCTCGAAACCCTCGACGACCTCGGCGAGATCTCGGCGCTCAGCGAACGGGTGCTACGGGCGGGCGGACCCGAAGACCTCGGTTTGGCGGATCTATCGAACTGAGCGGAATCGGGGGACCGGGCGGTTCCCCGGCCCCCTATCCCGGTGCCCGCCCCCTGACCGATGGCTAAGTGGCGAAGAGGGACGTGAGGTCGCGGAAGGTCTTGAATTCGAGCACGTTGCCGCTCGGATCTTGGACGAAGAATGTGCCTTGCTCGCCGGGTTCGCC
>JBCDKB010000104.1:0-20597 GCA_038747035.1 Acidobacteriota bacterium
CCCCCCGCCCCTACCCCGGAATTGGGTGATCTCTAGGGAGCTGAGGGTTTGTCGGCGCGGAAGAGAAGGGCCAGGGGAGTCGATGCGGCGTGGCGCAGGCCGGGGCGCTCGCGGACCATCTCGTCGGTCACTTCGACGGCTTCGGTCTCGACCGTGAAGCCGGCTTCTATGAAGGCGCTGAGGTAGCGCTCCAAGGGCCGCGGCACGACGGGCAGGCGCAGGCGTCCTTTGCCGGGCATGGTGAAGCCGGCGGCGCTGCCGCGTTCGAGCTGGCCGTTGCGGCGCAGGCGGTCGATGAAGTCGGGGTGGGTGATCGTAGCGGCGAGGCGTCCGCCCGGGCTGAGGACGCGGAAGCATTCGGCGAGGGCACGGTCTAGGTGGGTATTGCGCAGCTCGTTGAGGACCATACTCGCGACGAGGGCGTCGAACGCGCTGTATTCGAAGGGCAGCGACTTGCGCAGGTCCACGCGCTCGTACTCGGCGTCTCCCACGCGGAAGTGGCGCTGAGCTAGCTCAAGCATGGCGGTCGAGACGTCGCTGATCACCAGCCGGTCTGGACGCTGGCCGGACCGTCGACGGAGCAGCAGCCGCAGGAAATAGCCGTTGCCGGCCCCGAGCTCGAGAAGTCGCTGTCCGTCAATCGGGCCGACCGCGTCGATCAGCAGGTCGTTCAGGCGGTACTTCTTGAGCGGTCCGCCGGTGTGGCCGGTGGCCTGGTGCCACGCTTTGGCGATGCGGTCGTAGTCGGTGGGTTTAGCCATCGTTTCGAGATGAGGGTAGCACCGGCCGGATGGCGGCAGGAGGCCCGGCTAAAATGGACGGATGGACGACAGCACGGGCGTTTCGCAGGCTCCTACGCCAGAAGGTTCCACAGACAATTCGCCTTGGGGAATGGACGCCCGCAGATTGGCAGCGGGATCTGATCAAGAAGCGCAGGAGGGAAGCTAAGACTTCACCTGAGCGTTTTTCTCCCTGGGAAGAGGCGCTAGAGCGTCTTCGCAAAGGCGTTCGGCGCGAGGTCTAGCAGCTCAGCCCGCCAACCTCGACCTCGAAACTTTGGATTTGGGTGTCCCCGTCGTTAAGCGTTGTGGTGACTGCGGCGAGGGAGACGGCGCAGATCATGCCGCGAATTGGGATTTCGCACTTCTGCGTGTGGTCCTTGATGGGTCGGCAGGTCCCTTCGACCTTGACGAGGTATCGGTGAAACTCTGATAGCGATGTCCCGGCGGGGAAGCGTGCCGAGAGGGCTCCGGCAAAGGCTTCTGCGTGGAGTGTGCCGTGTTTGGTCAGAAGCGTTGTGGCCATGATCTTGTGTCTGTAGTCGAAGCAGCCGCCTAGGAGCATCACGGCCAAGAGGGCCACGAAGGCCGGAGCTCACTGGGTCGATCTGAAAGCGAAGCGCGAGGTCATGGCGTGGGGCGAGCTACGGCGCCAGGATCGCGATTTCGGTGGTGAGGCGGATCGGCGGCCGGCCGGGGATGTGATCTTGGAAGCTGCGGGCGATGGCGCCGGTCGCTTCGGCGTCGAGGGGGCGGTCGGAGGCGATGGTGACGCGGCAGGGGCGGTCGGCGCAGGTGATCGAGACGAATTCGACGCCGGCGTCGCGGGCTTCGGCGTGGAGCTTTTGCACGATGGTGTCGGTGAGGTTGCCGCGGCGGGCTTCTTTGAAGGCCGCGGTGAGCGGCACGGCGAAGGCGGCGAGCAGCAGCAGTAGGGAGCCGATGAGCAGGCGGGCGCGGCGCTGGGCGGGCTTGAGCTGGGTGCCGGCGCGCACGCCGACGGCGAAGAGGCTCATGGCGGCGCCGAGCACGATGGCGACGACGTTGGTGCCGAAGAGCAGCGACGCGCCGCGGGCGAGGCTCATTTCGCCGGTGGCCAGCGCGATGCCGGTGGTGGCGATCGGCGGCACGAGGGCGGCGGCGATGGCGACGCCGGGCAAAGCGGCGAGCAGGCCGGGTCGTCCGAGGCAGTAGGCGGCGGCGACGCCGGAGAGCAGCGCCACGCCCATGTCGAGCAGGGTCGGGCCGCCGCGGGCGAGCAGCTCGCCGGTGAGCGTCGCCGGCGGGGCGACGGCGCCGCAGAGCGCGCTCAAGGCGAGGGCCAGCAGGTAGCCGGAGAAAAGGGCGCGGGTGGCGGAGCTCAGGAGCTGGGTATTGCCCTGGAGCAGCGCCAGACCGACGCCGAGGATCGGCGTCATCAGCGGCGCGACGAGCATGGCGCCGATGACCACGGCGGCGCTGTTTTGCAGCAGACCGAGGGCGGCGATCGAGGTCGAGAGGGCCATCAGCAGCATGAAATCGAAGCTCCACGCCGAGCCCGACTCGAGGCGCCGGTAGAGGTCGACGCGCTGCTCGCGGTCGAGCTGGGGGATGCGCAGGTCGAGCCAGCGTCCGAGGCGGGCGCGCAGGCGCTCCCCCGAGCTCCAGCCTTCGCGCACCACGCCGACGGTGACGCCGCCGCCTTGGGAGAGCAGCTTCTCGGGCACGGTGCCGAAGAGCAGGCTGCGCACCACGCCGACGTGGCTGGCGCCGAGCAGGACGAGGTCGTGGGCTTCCGCCGCCTCCTCGATCGCGTCGGGCAGCGAGCTGCCGACGATCACCCGCGGACGGACGTGGGCCTTATCGGCGACGCCGGCGGTGTCGAGGATCTTGGACAGCGTCGCGCGGCCGACGGCTTCGCCGTTTTCCATCGGCGTCTGCACGTAGAGCGGTTCCATCTCGACGCCTTCCACCATCGCCAGCTTTTCGCCGAGGCGCAGCGCGGCGCGGGCGCTGGGGCCGCCGGCGGTGGCGACCAGGACGCCGCCGCATTCCTGGGCATCGCCGGCGGCGGAGCGCAGGAGGATGGTGCGGCACGGCGCGACGTCGACGAGGGATCGGGCCACCGAGTTGCGGCCGCGGCCTTCGGGCGGCGCCACCACCAGGATGTCGGGCGGGTCGTCCTTGACCCGGTCGAGGATGGCGTCCATGGCTTCGGAGCCGCCGGGGCAGACGATTTTGACGTCGGGCACCGGCAGCGGCGGCGCCGAATCCGGCAGCGTGGCGAGCAGCGGGTGGCGGGCGCCGGACTGGACCATGAGGTCGGCGTAGAGCTTCATGGCGCCGGCGGGGGCGCCGACCATGGTGTCGTCGTCGCCGCGGGCGTCTTCTGAGGGGAAGATCCGCGTTTCGGGGGTGACGTCGAGCCCCCAGAGGATCGTCAGCTCGGCCTCAAAAGCCCGCGCCAGCCGCCACGCCCAGCGGCACAGGGCCATGCTGCGGTGGGCGCGGTGGATGACGACGTCGACGCGCATCGTGCTTCAGCCGGCGGATCCGGGGGCCACCAGGCGCACAGGCTGGCGGGCCTGGAACGCCTGCAGGTGCTGCTGGAGCCGGGGCAGGTCGGCGTTGCGACCTTCGGCTTGGGCGCCTTGGATGAGCTGGCGCTGGCGCTCGACGGCTTCGTCGAAGCGGCCGAGCTCGGCGAGGGCCATGACGTAGGTCTCGGCGTGGGACGGCCACGGATAGGCCTCGAGCACGCCGGCGGCGAGGGCCAGCGCGCCGTCGCCGTTGCGCACCGACGGGTCGGGGGCGGTGGCCAGCAGGCGGGCGAGGGTGTGGGCAATCTCGGCGGCCTGCGGCAAGGCGGTAAGACCCGCCTCAAGGCGCAGCCGGGCGTCGCCGTAGCGGCCGGCGAGGATCAAGGACTGGGCCTCTTCGACCCGCGCCGCCACGTGCTCGGGATTGATCGACGCCGCCCGGCCGAAAGACTCGGCGGCGCGGACCGGCTGGCCGGTGGCGAGCAGCCGACGGCCGAGGGCGATGTGGGCCTGCCACAGCTCGGGCATCCACTCGATGGCCTGTTCAAAGTTTTGAATCGCCGCTTGGCTCTGGTCGCCGAGGGCCCTCAAGCGCCCGAGCTGGTAGAGGGCGAGGGCGCGCTCTTGCTGCGGCGCCTCCTCGAGCTCGGCGACGGCTTGGAAGTGCTCCGCCGCTTCGTCGATCCGCCCCTGGCTTTCGAGCAGGGCCCCCAGGCGCTGGCGGGCGCGGACGAAGCTCGGCGCTTCTTGCACCGCGCGCTTCAAGGTCGCGAGGGCGGCGTCGATCGACCCGGTTTCCTCGAGGGCGAGGGCGAGGTGGAAACGCGCCGGCTGATTCCGGGGCTCGAGCTCGAGGGCGGTGCGGAAGCTCTGGATCGAGTCGGCCCAGCGCCCCGCGCGGGTCAAGGCGACGCCGTGGTTGAAGTGGGCCTCCTCGAAGTCGGGGGCGCTTTCGGTGAGCGCGGCGAAGCGCTCGAGGGCTTCGTCCATCTCGCCGTTTTCCATCAGCGACGTGGCGAGCTCGAGCTGGGCGATGCGATTCTCGGGGCGGGCGTCGACGAAGCGGCGGAAGACGCTGACGGCGCGGTCCAGCTCGCCGGCCCGGCGCAGGGAGTTGGCGGCGCCGGAGAGCGCCGTCGCGTTATCGGCGTCGGTTTCGAGCACTTCCAGGTAGAGGTCGGCGGCGGCCAGGAAGTCCTTGTCGCCGAACGCGTCGAGCGCGCTTTTGAGCGTCGGGCCGATGCCGCCGACCAGCGACTTCATGGAGTCGAGGACGGGGTCGTCGAAGACCACGGTGCCGCCGCCGAATTGGGCGAGGTGACGCTCGACTCCTTCCATATCGTCGAGTCGACGGTAGAGGGAGGCGAGCAGCGAGTGCAGATTCTTGGCGCTGGGCTGGGCGCCGAGGGCGGCTTCGTAGTCGCGGGCGGCCTCGGCGAATTCGCCGCGGGCCTCGGCGACGCGGCCTCGGCCGAAGACGCCGGCGGTGTTGGTCGGGTCGGCCTCGAGCACTTGGGTATAGAGCGCGTCGGCGGCGTCGACTTCGGCCAGGGCCATATGCACTTCGGCGAGGTGGAGCTGGGTCGCCCGGTCGCCGGGCTTGAGCTCGAGGGCGCGGGCGTAGGCGTCCCGGGCTTCGTCGGTGCGGCCTTCGCGCTGGAGGGCCGCCGCTTCGAGGTAGGCCAGGCGGGCGTTGTCGGGCTCGAGGCTGCGGGCGTTGGCGTAGGCGACCAGGGCCGGGCGGGTCAGGGTATAGGCGTGGTAAAGCTCACCGAGGCGCCCGTAGGCGCGGGCGAGCTCTTCGGCACCGGCGTCGGCGCCGAGCGCGTCGAGGGCCTGGCGCTGGCCGTTGATCTGCTCGCCGGCGACCTCCGGCAGACCGCTCAGCGACGGTTCGGGCACGGCTTCGAGGCCCGCCCGGACCTCCGGCGCGACCCCGGTCGCCGACTCCGTGTCAGGGGCGCCGGGGCAGCCGACGAGCAGGACGGCGGCGAGCGCGGCGGTCAGACCGGAAGCGAGCCTACGGCCGAGAATACGTCTAGGAAATGCTTCATTCATAATTTTGAATCGTCTTTCGCATCCTACCCTGAGCCTGTCAGGGATCGGCGACTAGGGTGTGGTCGGCGTGCCGTCGCCCCGGCGTAGCGTGTGGTATTCGCCGAGGTCGAGGGCCGACCAGGACTCGAAGATGCCGTCGGGCCAGCGCACGCGGATCTGCGCCGGCTCGGTGGCGTCTCCGAGGCCGAAAAGCAGCCGCGGGTCGTTGGCCGACGCGTAGCTGCCTTCGGTGCGGACCTGCCGCATCTGGGCGTCCCCCGGGCGTTCGAGGAAGACCTGGGCGCCGATCGCGTCGCGGCCGTATTGGCCGATCAGCCGAAGCCCGAGCCAGGCGGCGTCCTGGCCGACCTGGTTGACCATCAGGCGCAGCGGTCCGGCGTTGTTATGGAGCACGATGTCCGTATCGCCGTCGTTGTCGAGGTCGCCGAAGCCAGCGCCGCGGCTGACTTCTTCGAGGTCGAAAACCGGGCCGCCGGCGGCGGTGGTCTCTTCGAAGCGCTTATTGCCGAGGTTGCGGAAGAGCTGGTTGGTTTGGGCCAGCGGAAATTTCTCGCCGGCGGCGACCCGCTCGCGGATGCCCTGCACGGCGCCGTTGGCGACGAAGAGGTCGAGGCGGCCGTCGTTGTCGTAGTCGAAGAAATGGGTGCCGAAGCCGGTGGTGTTGAAGCTGGCGGCGCCGAGGCCGGTGACCGCCGTGCGGTCGGCGAAGAGGGCCCCGGGCTCGGCCTCGTAGAGGGTATTGGTCTCTTCGTCGAGGTGGGTGACGAAGAGATCTTCGTCGCCGTCATTGTCGACGTCGCCGGCGGTGACGCCCATGCCCGCTTCGGCGTGGCCTTCGGCGTTCATGGCGGCGCCGGCGAAGCGGGCTTCGTCCGTGTAGCGGCCGTCTTCCTGCTGGATCAGCAGGTTATTCGGGTACTCGTCATTGGCGAGGTAAAGGTCCGGACGGCCGTCGACATTCCAGTCGCCGACCACCACGCCGAGCACCGGCGCGGCGGGCTGGAGGAAGTTGAAGTCGCCCGTGGCGTCTTCGAATCGGCCGTCGCCGCGGTTGCGGAAAAAGGCGTCGGGCACGGGCTTAAAGGCGATCGGGCCGCAATACTCCCGGAGACCGATCTCGTTGACGCAGACCTGGTTGAGCTCGAGGGAGAAATTCAGGTAGTTGCCGACGTAGAGGTCGAGCAGGCCGTCGGCGTCGGCGTCGAAAAAGGCGGCGGCCACGGTCCACCGCGGGTCGGCGGTGCCGGCAGTGGCGGTGATGTCGTCGAAGGTGCCGTCGCCGTTGTTGCGCAGCAGTCGGTTGCCGCCCTCCCACTCAGTGACGTACAGGTCGATGTCGCCGTCGTTGTCGATATCGCCCGTGGCGACGCCCATGCTGTAGCCGTCCAGGCGCAGGCCGGCGGCTTCGGTGACGTCGGTGAAGCGAAGGCTCTCCGGCTCGCCGGGGGTCATCTCATTGCGGAAGAGGCGGTCGATCGACGGGCCCTCGGGCGGCGGGAAGAAGGCGTCCTCCGGCGTTTTGTCCTTGCCGAGCAGGTGGCCCTGGTTGGTGAAGACATCGAGATCGCCGTCGTTGTCGTAGTCGAAGAGCGCGACGCCGCTGCCCATGAGCTCGGCGTAGACGAAGTCGCCGGTCATGCCGTTCCAGTGGCGAAAGTCGATGCCGAGCTCGGCGGCCCGCTCGAGGAAGATCGGCTTGTCGCTGGCGTCGCCCGCCGGGGCCTCGGCCTGCGCAGAGCCAGACGCCGCGGCGACCGGCCCGGAGTCTGTTGTATCACCCGATCCGCCGGATCCGCCGCAGCCCAGGGCGAGCAGCGCCGCGAGGCCGAGCGCCATCGGGGCGACGGCTCCGGAGGCGGAGCGCGGGCGGGACGTCACGGCCCGGTCCCTTCGGCGCGGCGGTCGAAGTCGGCGAGGCGCGCTTCGGCGGCGGGGATCAGCTGCGGTTGGGCCTTGCGCAGCTCCTCGATCAGGCGGCGCTGCCAGGCGGCGGCGTCGGCGTGGCGGCCGACGGCGTCGAAGGCGAGCGCCTTGAGCTCGACGAGCTGCAAGGTCAGGCCGACCTGCTCGGCGGCTTCGATGAGCTCGAGGGCGCGGGCCGGATTGCGTTTTTCCGGCTGCGGGTGGGTGACCAGCAGCTGGGCCAGGGCTAGGGACAGGTCCGGGTGTCCGGGGATCGCGGTGACGCCGTCATTCAGGCGCGCTGCGGCGTCGTCGAGCCGGCCGCTCAGGCTGAGCGCGGTGGCGAGGCCGAGCCACGCTTCGGCCGCCTGCGGGCGGGCCTTGACGACCAGTGCGTAGGCGCCGGCGGACTCGTCGAGGCGGCCGGCGGCGCCGAAGAGGTTGGCGAGGGAGAAGAGTACAGAGTGGTCGCTGGGGTTCGCGCGGTAGGCGGCGTCGAGCGCGCTGATGGCGCCGTCGAGGTCGCCGCGTCGCCGCGCCTCGTCCGAAATCTGCTGGTGTAGCGCCGAGACTTCGGCCGCCGACGGATCGGAAGCGAGCACCGCGCGTCGAGACGCTTCCGCCCGACGGGCGTCGCCTCGCTGGCTGTGGAAAGCGGCGAGTCGGAGGTGGAGGGCGGCTTTTTTCTCGCCGTTTTCAAGCGCACTCTCGAGCGTCTCGACGGCCTCCTGGCCGCGGCCGGTGGCCTGCAGGACGTCGGCGAGGCCGATGGCCGACTCGACGTGGCCGGGATCCTGGCCGAGGGCGGTCCGATACTCGCTCACCGCCCGGTCGGGCTCATTGGCGAGGCGGTGGGCGCCGGCGAGGTTGTAGCGCACCCAGGCGCTGTCGCCGCCGAGGCGGATGGCTTCGCTGAGCTGCAATTTGGCTTCGTCGACCTGGCCGAGCTCGGCGAGGGTGGCGCCGAGGCCGGCGCGGGCTTCGGCGTTGCCGGGGGCCGCTTCGATGGCCTTGCGATATTCGAAGACCGCCGCGTCAAGCGCCCCGGCGACCTGGGCGCGGGCGGCGCGTCGGACGAAGCCGGCGGCGGAGATCTCCCGCTCCTTCATCGACTGGAAGCGCGGGTCGGTGAGTCGGACCTCGCGATCGCCGGCGCGGGCGATGGCGGTGCTCGCCTTGTCGAGGTCGCCGAGGCCTCGGTAGGCGCGGCCGAGGGCGTGGTAGATGCGGCTCGCGTCGGGCTGGAGGCGCAGGGACTGTTCCAGGGACTGGGCGGCGCCGGCGTGGTCTTCGCCGGCCAAAGCCAGCTGGCCGAGGAAGAAGTGGGCGAGGGCGGAGTCCGGGTCGAGCTCCACGGCGCGCTCCAGCTGGACTCGGGCGTCTTCGAGCTGGTTGGCGTCGATCAGCACCTGGCCGAGGCGGATGCGGGCCGGCAGGTCGCCTTCCTCGAGCACCAAGACGCGGCCGAAGGACTCGATGGCGCCGTCGAGGTCGCCCTTTTCCTGGAGCACCACGCCGAGCAGATAGGGCCAGGCGGGGTCTTCGGGCGCGAGGTTGCGGGCGTTGCGGTAAGAGGGCTCGGCGGCGTCGCGCAATTCGTAGGCGTGCAGGACCTGGCCGAGCTCGCCGAAGCGGGCGGCGCGTTCTTCGACCGTGCCCGAGGCTTCGGCTTTGGCGTAGGCCTCGGCGAGCTGTTCTTGGACGCCGGCCTCGAAGCCGGAGGCATCGGTGGCGGGCACGTCGAGCAGGGGCGGCGTGGGGGAGCAGGCGGCGAGCAGGGCGACCCCGAGGGCGAGGATCGTGGAGCGCAGGGCGGTCTGCGGAGAGAGGCGTCGCGGGGTGGCGCGGGGAAAGGGCATCATTCGGAATCTCCGGCGAGGGTTTGGCCTTCGCCTTGACGCAGGGTCAGGTAGCGGCGGGTCTCGGTGACGTCGAAGCGCTCGCGGGCGCCGTCGGGCCACTGGATGTGGAGGGTCACGGGGGTGGGTTCTGGGGCTTTCGGCCCGAGGCCGAAATGGACGCGCGGGTCGCGGGCGGAGGCGTAGCCGCCGCCGGTGCGGGCGCGCCGGAAGAGGCTGGGCGCGTCGGGGCGGCGCAGCTCGACCCAGGCGCCGAGCATGTCGCGGCGGGCGGTCGGGCCGTCGGCGGCGCCGAGCAGACGCAGCCCGAGGAAGTCGCGATCTTCGGCGGCGGCGGTGCCGAGCAGCAGGCGGGCCGGGGCGGCATTATTCAAGATCACGAGGTCGAGGTCACCGTCGTTGTCGACATCGCCGATCGAGACGCCGCGGCTGACGGCGGAAGGGGCGAAGGCCTCGCCGCCGTCGAGCTCGTCGAAATGGCCGTCGCCGCGGTTGCGGTAGAGCTGATTCGGCTGGTGCAGCGGATGGTCTTGGCCGCGCTGCTCTTCGATGACCTTGACGGCGCCGTTCAGCACCACCAGGTCAAGCCAGCCGTCGAGGTCGAAGTCGAGGAAGCCGGTGCCGAAGCCCGTGCCTTCCCACGACGGCGCCCCGAGGCCGCGGACCGACGTCGTGTCGTCGAAGACCGCGTTGCCGAGGTTGCTGTAGAGGGTGTTGGTTTCCTGCGTCAGGTGGGACAGGAAGAGGTCTTCATCGCCGTCGTTGTCGACGTCGCCGGCGTCGACGCCCATGCCGGCCTCGGCGTGCCCGTCGCGATTGAGGGCGGCGCCGCGCAGCAGGGCTTCGTCGGCGAAGGCGCCGCCCTTCGGCATCCACAGGTGATTGGCGACGCCGTCGTTGGCGACGTAGAGGTCGAGGTGGCCGTCGAGGTCGAAATCAGCTTCGACCGCGCCCAGGGTACCGCCCGCGGCGCGGTCGATACCGAGCCGGCTCGTCACGTCTTGGAAGGTGCCGTCGCCGCGGTTGCGGAAGAGTCGGTCGGTTTCCGCCGGGTAGGAGTGGGGGCCGCAATAGTCGACGGCGCCGGTGGCGGCGCGGCAGCGCTTGTGGCTGCCGATCGAGTATTCGACGTAATTGCCGACGTAAAGGTCGAGCCAGCCGTCGCGGTCGTAGTCGAGGAAAGTCGCCGCCACGCTCCAGCGGCGCTCGCCGGTGCCGGAGCGTTCCGTGATGTCCTCGAAGGTGCCGTCGCCGCGGTTGCGGAGCATGGCGTTGGCGCCGAAATTGGTGACGTAGAGGTCGGGGAAGCCGTCGTTGTCGATGTCCCCGGCGGCGACGCCCATGCCGTAGCCCCGCGAATCGATGCCGCTCGAGTCTGTGATGTCGGTGAAGCGCAGCTCGCCGCTTTCTTTAAGCTCGTTGCGGTAGAGCCGGTCGACGAGCGGCAGCGGGTGGCGCGGCGGGCGGATCGACTGGCGGGGATCGTCGCCGTCGCGGAGGGAAGAGCCCTGGACGATGAACAGGTCGAGGTCGCCGTCGCCTTCGAGGTCGAAGAGGGCGGCGCCGGGGCCCACCATTTCGCTGAAATACATCTCGCCGGTCATGCCGTTGAAGTGCCAGAAGTCGAGGCCGGATTCAGCGGTGGCGTCGAGGAACGGCGGTCCGGGGAGGGGCGCCGACGCCGCGCCGTCCCGGCGGGGGGCTCGGGTGTCGCCGCCGTCGGGGGCCTCGACGAAGTTCGGACTTTCGGAGTCGCGGGGTTCGGAGTCGTCGCCGCCGGAGCAGCCGGAGGAATAGGCCGCTACGAAGAGCAGCGCCAAGAGCGCAAGAGGTCGCCTCATGGGCGGAGAATATCGCGGCGCGGGGACCGGGGGTCCCGAAAAGGGGCGTTTAGCCCGCGGGACGGGATGCGCTCCGGTCTGCCGTTAATCGCGTCCGTCGGAGACGCGGAGTCGGCCGATCGAGAGGTCTTCACGCAGCACGGTTTCGCCGTCGATATCGGCGATCTCAAGGCCGACGGTGCCGGCGGTCCAGTCGATGTGGATGGCGCCGAAATTCTCGGGTCTGTAGGTCGGACCGAGGCGGTGGGGCCCCGGCTCCTCCGGGGAGGAGCTCGGCCGGTTGAGCGAGCTCGAGGTGATCTCGTAGAGCGGATAGCCGATGATGGCCTCGCGCTTGTAGATGCCGGCCCGGTGCCGATCGCCGGAGAGCACGATGACGCCGTTCGCGCGGGTCTTGTGCAGGATGGAGTAAAGGCGCTCGCGCTCGAGGGGGAGCGTGCGCCAGGCTTCAAAGCCGTGACCTTCGGCGAGAATCTGCGTCGACGACACCAGCAGTCGAAGGTCGGCGGGCTTGCGCAGCTCGTCTTCGAGCCATTTCCACTGCGTGTCGCCGAGTAGGGTTCTTTCTGGATCGTTTGACGGCACGTACCGACCGCTCAGGCCTTCGGGGAGCTCGCCTTTGACCAGATCGGAGCGGAAATAGCGAGTGTCAAGGAGCAGGACCTGGACGCGTCGGCCCGGGGGGCCGAAGGTGTGGGCCGCGTAAACGCCGGGTCTCTTGGCGTCCACGGAGTCGGGGGGGACATCCCAAAATTTGTTGAAGAGATCCTCGGCGCCGTCGCGCCCTGGGAACGTGGCGCCGGCGTCATTGAGGCCAAAATCGTGGTCGTCCCAGGTGGCGAGCAGCGGCACCTGCTCGCGGAGCGCTTTAAATCCGTCGGCTTCGGCCTGGCGGGCGTAGGCCTCCCGCAGCTCGACGAGGTCGTCCGGCGATTCAACGTCGCCATAGACGTTGTCACCCATGAAGACGAAGAGCTCGAAGTCGCGGGCGAGCACCGCCTCCATGATCGGCCGCGGATCGTCCTGGTGCAGGCAGGACCCGAAGCCGATCTTCTGGAGAGCCGCGTTCTGCTCTGGAGATGCTGCCGCGGCTGAAGCTGATTTTTCGGCGACGTTCGGCGGGGGAGCGGCGGAAGGCGCCGACGAAGGGCCGGTGCAGCCGGTGAGGAGCGTGAGCGCCACCGCGGCGGCGCCCAGGCCCGCCGAGGCGGAGGAGATCGGTCGTCGAATGGCCATGGCGGCAAGGTATCACGCGGCTGCGAGCGGCGGACGGGAACGATTTCCCAGACCGTAAATCGTCCGTGAAGTGAGCATGAATGCCGCCTGGTCGGCGTGGTGAACGGGGTCGGCAGACCGAAGCTGTCGGGCGGGCCGTCAAAGTTGGCGTCGACCGCGCGACGACCGGCGAGCTGCGACTCCCCGTCGAGGATGTTGAACCCGCCGGCCTTGATCCACAGCTCGACATCGCTGCATAAAAAAAGGGAGCGGCCGAAGCCGCTCCCGTCCTTTAACCCTTCACCCCGAAGGGCTCTGGGCTGTTCACGAACTTCCGATCAGAAGCGGAAGCCAACCGTGAACTGGTACTCACGCGGGGCCACGAAGTCCGCATTGTTGCGGGCACGCTCGAAGTTGGCCGGCGTGGTGAACGTGGTCGGCAGACCGAAGCTGTCAAGCGGGCCGTCGAAGTTGGCGTCGACCGCGCTACGACCGGCGAGCTGCGCATCCTCGTCGAGGATGTTGAACACGTCGGCCTTGATCCACAGCTCGAAATCGCTGAACAGGTTCAGGGTGTAGTTGAACGACAGGTCGAAGGTCAACGCGTCGTCGAACTCAACATTGCCACGCTCGCCGAAGAAGAGCGTCTGGCTGGTCGGCCCATCAACATAACCGAGATCGTCGAGGATCTGGTTCTGAATGGCTGTGATTCCGACGGAGTCGGTCGCGGTGAAGACGCGGCCGGTGTCGAAGTTCATCAGGAAACCGATCGACAGGTTGCCGGCCCGGTTGAAGTTCAGGTTGTAGGTCGTCCAGAGACGGATCTTGTGCTCGGCGAAGTCGTTAAGACGACCTTCCGGGAAGTGGTTGAACTGCGAACGGATCTCCGGGTAGTCGCCGATGACGGTCGAGGTACCCGGGGTGTTCGTGCCTTCACCTTCGAAGTTACCGTCGTTCGTGATCTGGTGGGTGTAGTTACCGTCCAGAGTCAGCGAATCCGAGATGCGGTAGCGGCCAATCAGCTGAATGGCCTCGTACTCACGCACCGGAAGGTCGGAGTTGTCGAAGAGCGTGTTGGAGAAGGTACCGGCGGGGGTACCGAGCACGACAACGTCCGTGGAACCCGTCGCCGTGGTGACGAAGTCTTCCACGAAGTCGGAGTATTCACGGTCGGTGTAGACGAACTTCAGGAAGCCGCCACGATCCAGCTCCATACCGGCGGAGAGGGTGATCTCTTCGACGGTCGGGGAGGTGATGTCGTCGGCGACGAGCACGTTCTGGGTACCATCGTCAGCGGAGACGATGATGTAGTTGTTGCCGAGCTGGTTGTTGAAGTCATAGGCAGGAGCGAAGTCCTTGCCCTGACCCGGAGCACCCACGTAGAGGTACAGGAGGCCCGGCGGGTTGCCGACGTCAGTGTTCTCAGCGAACTGAGCTTCACTGTACTTACCGGCGTACTCAGCGTAGGTCACGTCGAAGCGGTACTTGCCGTCGCCGCGCACGTCGTAGGTCGCCGCGAGGCGAGGCACGAAAGCGTCGGAATCAACGGTGGTGGTACCGGCGTCGGAGTTACCTTCCACTTCTTCGTAGCGGAAGCCGAGGTTGAAGGACCAGTTGTCGTTGAGCTGCCACGTGTCGTTCACGTAGAGGCTCTGGGTCGCGATCTCAACTTCAGCGTTACGGTTGGCGAGGAACTGCCAGGCACCGGAGGCGCCCGGGGCCCACACCGGGGTCAGCTCGTTGCTGCCCGTGAGCAGCGGAGCGCCGGCGGCGTCGGTGAGGACGTCGGCGGACATGACGAAGTCGGTCGGGGACTGCGAGTTACCGCCGGTGCGGAAGCTCGAGAAATCCTCGAAACCGATCTTGAGATCGTGGCTACCGGCGGAAGCGGTGTCCACGAAGTACGACAGGTCGGCACGGATCTGCTCGTTGTCGCGATTCTCAGGATCGCGGCCATCGAAGTACGGCGCGTTGTAGTGGTCGCCGAAGTTGCCGAAGAAGTCGAAGAACGGGCTGTTCGAGATGAACGCAGCGCTGCCCGGGGCGGCGCCGGCGGCGTCGAGGCCGTGGGTGTTGTTGAACTGGAAGGTCTTCTCAGAAGCCTGCAGCTCAAGGAACAGCGACGACGTCAGGATGCCGGAGTAGCGCAGCACCTGCAGATCGGAAGGATCGGTGCGGGTGCGGAGCGTGTTCGGGGTCGCCGAGAAGCCAAAAGACGGGCGGGTGCCGGTCTGATCGCGATCGGTGTAGGTGCCCTGGATCTGGTGCTTGTCGGCCAGGTTCAGGGTGCCCTTGAGGGTGTAGCGCTCTTCGTCCTGGCTGTTCACGAACGGCAGGAAGGTCTGGCTGAGGGTGCCCTGGCTCGAGACGGCTTCGTCACGGGCGGCGGCGAAGAACCACAGCTTGTCCTTCATGACGTAACCACCGAGGGTACCGGAGTAGACCTCAGCGATGTCGTCTTGGAGCTCGGTGCCGGCGTCTTCTTCGATCGGCGTCTCGGAGCGCCAGTCGTCGTTGGTCAGGTCAGCGCGAAGGGTGCCGCTGAACTCGTTACCACCGGACTTGGTGATGACGTTGACCACACCACCGGTGAAACGGCCGTACTCGGCGGAGATGCCGGAGGTCAGGACCTGGATGTCAGCGACGGCGTCTTCGATGAAGACCGGGTTGGTCGAACCGAAGAGGTTGTCGTTGGCGTCCACACCGTCGATGAGGAAGACGTTGTCATAGGCGAAGGCACCGGAGATGGTGACCTGACCGCCGTTCGGGGTGTTGTCGGTGAGGCCAGGAGCCAGGGTGGCGATGGCCTGGGGCGTGCGGCCGATCGGCAGCGCGTTCACCGTCTCGAAGTCGTACGTGGTCGAGACTTCCGAAGAAGCCAAGACGGACGGGAGCTCACCGGTGACGAGAATGGTCTCGGTCTCGGTCTGGACGCCCATCTCGACGTTCACCGGGGTCTCCTGACCCAGGCTGACGGTCGCCGAGCTTTGGACCGTCGTCATGCCTTCGAGCTCGAAGGTGACGGTGTAAGCGCCCGGCGTCAGGTTACGGAGAATCCACTGACCGGACTCGGTCGTGACAGTGGTACGCGTGCCCTGCAGGTTGGGGGAGCTGGCGGTGACGAGCACGCCGGGAACGGCGGCGCCGTCAGCCAGTTCCACGGAACCCCTAAGGGAACCGTTCTGGTTCTGGGCCACGACCGGAAGAGCGACGAGCGTCGCTGCAACCACCAAGATCGCGGTTAGCTTCAAATTCCTCATGTGTCCTCCTTGCACGAGGTCGTTACGAGTGGTCCGCACCAGAGCGGACCTAAGCGGTGTGATGGAGAGAGCCCGATGCCTCAACAACCTCCGGGCTCGTCGGTTCCATCCCTGTATTCGATTCACCGGTCACTAAAAGCAAGTTCCGTGCCCGATGATCCTCGGATCCCGATAAATAACAGCCGCGCCGCCGACAAACCACGGCCTTGATCCGTACGCAAGTCCGGACCGGGCGGAATGCAGGTTGTCGGAGGAGTAGCTCGACGACCCCGAAGAAGAACGCCGAATCGCTCGTCCGCCGGGGCGGGAGAGAGATAAGGCGTCTACTTTCAAGCTTTTCGCCGGACCCGACTCGGTTTGTAGGGCCGGTGAGAAGCTGGAAAGTATGGGCCGAGGTCGTCGTTTACCGAGACGATGGACCTTATCAGGCGGACCGATGGCTGCCAAGAGCGGACGAATGGGCCAAGTTTTTGCGCCTCCTGCGGCCTTGGGGGCCGTTGTCGGCGGTCTCGGACCTTGGACTCTGTCCGGATTTATTCAATCCGTTGAATCGGAATCCAACAAATCGATCCGCGAGGCTCCGGATCCCCGCTGAAATGGCTCGGGAGTTCTCGGAACCACGGACCTGCCGAGCGACCCCCGGAAGGGATTCGGACCGTCGGTCCCTCGCGCGCGCAGCGCCGTGGCCACCGGTATTGGACCGCTTGTCCCGGGCCGCGGCCGTCGAGTCTCGATCGACCGGCCTCGACCCGCCGGCCGCGGGGTCGACGCGGGCAAGCGCGGACGTGCTCGAGCCACTGGCCCGAGTCATCCGGTCAGTCCGGCTGGAGCTGGCCGGAGGAGCCCGGCGGATCTTGGCCGGGAATCAGGCCGTCAGAGCCCGCGGGCTTCGAGGCGGGCGGCCAGTCGCCGAGTCCGGGCGTTTTCGGGATCCAAGTCTTGGGCTGAACGCATCCACCGGCGGGCGCGGTCGTGCTTGCCGATCAACATCGACCAGAGGCCCATGGCGGCGTGGGTCTCGGCCTCGTACCGGGCCAGTCGATGGGCCTTGCGATAAAACCGTCCGGCTTCGGTGAGCTTTCCGTCTTCGAGGCTGAAGTCGCCGAGGGCGAGGAAAGTGAACGGATTGCGATTGCCGAAGTTGTCGAGCACGTCGATGAGCTCAGCGGCCGCGTCGTCTTTCCCTTGGCGGCGGAGCAGGATGACAAGGTTTTGGTAGGCCGCGACGTTGTCCCGCTCGAGGCTGATCGCCTTTTCGTAGGCCTCACGGGCTTCGTCAAAGCGATCCACGCGCCGGTAGACGACGCCGAGGTTGACCCAGGTCTGGGCGATTTCGGGCGCGAGCAAAACCGCCGTGCGGAGGTTCTCCTCGGCGGCGTCGAATTTTTCTTCGCGCAGCAACTCGGCGCCCCGATTCGAGTAGAAGAGCGCGAGGGCCTCGCGGTCGGTGATCGGTTCCGCGGCGGCGTAGTCGACGTCGGGGCCGACATCGAACTCGAGGATGGTGCGATCGACGAAGTTCGAGCCGTAGCCGGCGGTGATGTGGCGGGTGAGCACCACCAGGTCGCCGACGCGCCGGAAGTCTTGGTCGCGTTGGATAGAGAGGTAGAAGGCCTCGAGGCCGAGGGAACGCGCCAGCGCCACGTAGAGCATCGAGAACGAGAGGCAGTTGTAGCGGCCGGTGGCGAAGGTCTCGGCGACGGTGGCGGTATAGCCCTCTTGATATTCGAAGTTGAGGTCGTCCGCTTCGTAGAGCTCGCGCAGCAGGCGCTTCAGTCGCACCGGGTCCGGGGCGCCGCGCTGGACCCGCTCTTCGGCCCAGGCCTTCATGGCGGGCTCGATGGCCATCGGCGCCGTGATGGTCGCCGGGTCGACCCGCGCTTGCCGGAGGCGGCTCAAGGTGTCTTCATCGAGCGCCAAGGTCCCCGTCGCGGCCGCGGCCGGGGCGAGGGCCAAAATCACGACGGCCATGATCGCAACGGCGGAGACCGCGCCGGTGCTCCGCCACGGACGGCTCTTTCGGGGAAGGGACATCGAGTGCCGAGTCGTGAAAGACGGCGGTGCGGCTGCTGCGGCTGCTGATTCCATCGCTGACCTCTGCTGCTGACGGGGCGGCTGACGCGTCACGGCGCCAGCCGCCGGCCTGAAACGATAGGCCTCTTTGGCGGAGCCCCTACTTTAGCCCCTCACCTCGGGGGCCCTAC
The DNA here is from genome assembly GCA_038747035.1 of Acidobacteriota bacterium. Lineage (GTDB taxonomy): Bacteria > Acidobacteriota > Thermoanaerobaculia > Multivoradales > J023 > JAUIJL01. The sequence continues at coordinate 17,638 of JBCDKB010000104.1, forward strand.
CTTCGGCCTTCCCACGTGGCGCCCTTGGAGTAGCTTCCGCGGGCTCGGACCTGGGCGCCGCCGGACACGCGGACGTCGACTTTATGGCGTCCGCCCTTGTCGTCGGGGTAGTAGCCCAGTACGTACTGGTTACGCAGGTCGTCGAGAATTCGTTTCAAAGCGTCGCCGACCTGTTCGATGCGGGTGATGGTTTCCACCCGCCCGCCGCTCTCGACCACCGAGTCTTCGAAGCCTTCGAGCTCCTCGCGGTGCTCGTCCGAGCTGCGCCACATGGATTGCCGGTCGCCTTCCTTTTCACCGAAATTCGTACGCAGCCAGTAGATCACGGGCTGGAGCTGGTTGGCGCGCCAGCGCACGTGGTCCATGGCGAGGGCGGATTCGACGTCGATGCCGTCCGACAGGACCACGATGACCCGACGCCCTTGGCGCTCTTCGAGCTTCTTGAGGGCGATATAGAGGTGGTCAGATAGGGCCGTGCCGCCGCCGGCGTTGACGGTGGAGAGGCCGAGCGTGATCACCGAGCCGAAAGACGTGAACGGCGATTCATAGAGCAAACGGTCGGAAAAGAGCATCAGCTTCGCTTGGTCGAGCTCGCGCATGGATTCGACGAAGCCGGTGACGCCCTCAAGCGCCACGCGCAGGCGATCGCCTTTCATGCTCGTGCTGGCGTCAACCAGCAGGACGGCTGTGAACGGCACCTCGCCGCTCTCGAACGTCACGAGATTCTGGCGCTGGCCGTTGTCGACCACGGTGAAGTCGCCTCGCCGCATATTCAAGACGCGCCGGTCATCTCGCTCGACGGCGACGTAGAGCTGCTGGAGTTCGACGGCGACTTCCTCGTCGGTCTTGATGCGCGGCGTGTGTACGGAGGACGTCGCGGTGAGTCCGCCTTCGGCTTGCACCAGGACCTCGAAAACGTGTTCGACGTTCTCTTGACCCGCGTCGATCATGGTTTTCCAAGGCGCCCGGCCGACGACGGCCTGCATTTCGCCGTCGAGGAAGAAGAGGACCCGCTCGATGGTGGCGTCCGGCGCATAGATGTCCGCTTCGACCTCAATCTCGCCGAAGACCGCTTCGCCGTAGGTCGGCATCACCAGCAGGACGCTGATCTCTTCCTCCGCGGCGAGGGCGGGGCCCGTCGCCGCGGCGGCGAGGCCAAAGACAACCAGGACGACCAGCAGGCGCGAATAGACCCGCCGGCGCCGTTCGGAATGAAAGCGGGGGCTGGGGCTCGCCGGGCTCATCGGTTGTCTCCTTGCGCTTGCACTTGCGCGTTGTGGTGTCGGACTTTCCGCCAGCGCTCGGTGAGCACGGGCACGGCTCGGTGCACCTTTTCCTGCATGAGGCGGTCATTGCGGACGAAGGACTCCCGGGACCAGTCGACGAAGCGGCGGCGCGGTGACGGGCGGCCGCTGGTCTCGGCGCCGGCCTTGGCGAGGACCTCGCGGGCGCGGGTATTGGCCGCCGATGCGTCGTGGGCGAAAGCCATCAGCATGAGGAGGCGGGGCTGGTTCGGGAAGCGACCGAGGCCTTCGCTGAGCGTTTTTTTCGCGGCGAGCAGCTCTCCTTCGTCGATATCGAGTCGGGCGAGCTCTTGGTACGCCACGGCCAGCGCCCACTCCGGCCCGCTGCTCTTGATGGCCTGCTGCAACCGCTTCCTGGCGCGTCGCTCCTGGCCTTCGAGGAGGTCGAGACGCGCGAGGCGAAGACTGCCCTCGGTATGGGAGGGGTCGATCTCGAGCAGGGTCTGGAACGAGTCGCGGGCGCGCTGCAGGTCACCGATCAGGTGGTAGTTCATCCCGAGGGCGAGCAGCGCCGTCGCCTGGCGTTCGTCGAAGCTGAGGGCTTTGCGGAAGATGCGCTCGCTGAAATAGACCATGTCCGCCAGCTGGAGCTCGCCGCCCAAGCTCACGAAGAGGGACGCCGCCGTCTTCTTGGCGACCGTCGAATTCCCGGCCTGCGCCAGGTAGAGCTCGATCAGGCGCATGGCCATGAATCGGGCGTGGGTCGAGACCAGGGTGCGGCCGAGTCGCCGGGCCTCTCGGTAGAGCTCGAGGTTCAGCGAGACCAGGGGCAAGACCGCTTCCGCGTTGCGGGGGTTCGCCCGGGCGCCGGCTTCCGATTCTTGCGCCGTCAGCTCGGCGAGGCGGCGGGCGCGCTCGAACTCTTCTTTGCCCATGGCCTTGAGTCCGATCGATCCGTGGTCCTTGGCGACCGCCATCGCCAGGCGCAGGTGGCGACGGCGGGCCGCCGAGTCTTCGGAATCCGTCAGCAGGTCATAGACCTCGTCGAGGCCGCTGACCAGCTCGCGGCGATCGACCGCGGCGCTATTCTCCGTGCGCCCGCTGGCCAAGGTCGGGGCCTGGGGAGCGGTCAGCCGCGCCACCAGCCAGGGCCAGGAAGACGGCTCGCCGTCGGCGCCGTCGGCGCCGAAGCTGTAGTCGTCGAGGATCAAGACCGGCAGCGGCGGTGTGCGCGGGGCGTCCGCTTCGCCGAGCACGGCGGCCAGGGCGAAGCCGCCGAGCGGAAAGTCGGCGGTCGGCGCCTGGACCAGGATCTCACGTCGCCCGTCGGCGTCTGGGGTGCTGTAGCTCTTGACGTCGGCCGGCACCTGGGCCGAGAGCCGGCCGTCGCCGCCGTGTAGCTCCAGGGTGATGCGCGAGCCGACGGCCTCCAGGTCGTCGGCGAGGATTCTGAAGCTGAGGGGTTCGCCGCGCATGACCACGGCTTTGGACGCCACGGCTTCGCTAGCGAACGGTTCCGGCTCAGGGCGCAGCCGGCCGGTGGGCAGGATCCACGGCAGGTGGAGCCAGCCGTCGCCGCCGGCGACGAGCGGCGGCGTCAAGCGGGGGCCGTCGGCTGCGTCCGACGGTGGAGCCGTCGAGGTCTCGTCGACTCCGCCGTCCGTCTCGCCCTCGGTTTCCGAGGAGGTCGCTATCAGCGTCGACGGCGCGGCGGCG
>JBCDKB010000105.1:0-20565 GCA_038747035.1 Acidobacteriota bacterium
ATCCCGGGCCAAGAAGCAGCGTTGGATTTCGGCTCGACCCACAGGATCCCCCTGGCTCGGTCGTAGTCGGTCCGCTTGGCCTTGAGGACCTGACCGCGTCGGGCCCCGGTCAGCAGCCAGAGCCGGATAGCAGCCACGGCTGTCTGGCGGTACAGCCGATGGTTCGCCCGGGGCGACAGCGGCGCGCGCTCTTCCATGGTCCGAAGGGCCGCCGCCAGGCGGGCCAGCTCGTCTTTGCCGGCGGTGCGCTTGCGCCCCTTCTCGGGGTACTTGGTGACGTCTGCGCATGGGTTCGACCCCTCCGGGCGCAGGCCCCACCGCTCCGCAAGGTTGAGGGCGCCGGAGAGGTAGATAAGTGTCCGATTCGCGGCGTAGGGCGTGGCCGCCATCTCGGCGTGCATCCTTGATACGTGCTCTGGCCCCAAAGCGGGGAGGGGGAGATCGCCGAAGCGCGAGACGACGTGTTTGTCGATCGCGTAGCGCTGCTCTTGGACCGTCTTCGCCTCGAGCTTTCCGGGGACGGCGTGGAGCTTAAAGTAGTGAGCCTCAAAGTACTCGGCGACTGTGGGGGCGTTACGGGCCGCCTGGCGCTCGGCTAGCGGATCGTCGCCATCTACCACCGCCGCCGCCTCCCGTTTGGCCATCCGCCTCGCCTGCTCGGCAGTGATGTTGCCGTGCTTGCCGATCGTCTTGAGTCGAGGCTTGCCCCATTTGTTGCGGTAGCTGTAGACGTAGGTCTTGGTGCCGCCGGGGTTGACACGCACCCCGAATCCTTTAATCTCGGTGTCCCAAATGACATGCCTCCCGTAGGCGGTCCGGCCATTGGGTAGAGGGCGCACGGCGCCGTCGTAGACGGCGGCATCAACGACGGCCTTGGTAATCTTCTTGTTGATCGGCATCTCTCGTCCCCGCGTCGAAAAGTCAGCAAAAAAGTCAGCAACTCACCGCAAAAACGAGGGTATCATGGGCTATAACGAAGCAGAAACGAAGGGCTCAAAAGACGGAAAAGCGCCGGAAATGCTGGGTTTTACGGGTTTTCACCGGTCTGGTGGTTCCTGATTGTGGATCAGGAGGTCCCCCGTTCAAGTCGGGGTATCGGTACCATCCTCACCGTCGGGCATCGACGGTCCATCAAGACGCCAAGAACAGTCACCGTTCTTGGCTGTTTTGGTTTTTGGGCGAATTAGTCCTGCCAGGTCGCTAAGCCTCGACGGGTGCGCGACCGAGAATTCCGCTGGCTAGCCGTGCTCGATCTCCCCAATTAGCTCCTCGAAGGTCGCTTGGCAGGCGGGAACTCTCCGTCGAAAGAGTTCCTCCAGGAACGCTGCGCGTGTGAGTCCTGCGATCTCGGCGGCCTTTCCTTGAGAAACTCTTCCTTCCGCGTGCCACTGAACGGACGCAGCGATTCTCATCTCTCGCTTGAATTCCTTCGGCGAGAGGCGTAGAGCGGAGAAAGCACCCGCTGGCAGGTCGTAGGTGATCGTTGTCATTATCCTCGGTTGTCGAAAATCAGTGCGTTCGCGATGAGAATCGCCTTGGGTTGATCCGGAGGTATCGCAAGCACCTCTGCGATGAGAGCTAGGCAGCGCGATGCGCTTTCAATCTTTGGCGGACTTATCTGCTACTGCATCTTTGTCGGACTTTTTTAAAACTGCTCAGAGTCGAAATCATCAAGATAGTGGCGTCCTCCCTAGCCGTGCGGGCAACCTTCACAGCTTTAGGTGTTGCGTGCGGCAGAAGTCTGCTGCGTGGGATTGTCGAAGCACTCTAGACCTCGCCGCTAGCCTCTCATTTGGTTCAATATTTCTTCGAGATCTCGGCGAGCCGTCTCACAGTATGGATGGTCTGCCCCGAGGGTGTTCTCGAATGTCTGCAAAGCTTCTTCGCTGAAGGACTTTGCGCGATTAAGGAGGCCTTGAGCTGCGAGGACCCTGCCTAATAAGCCCTTTCGAATGGCGACTTTAGGATGTCTCTTGCCGTGGATCTCGAGATCGACGGCGAGTGCCTTCTCAAGCAAATCTTTGGCGCCAGTTAGATCCCCTTGGTCTTCAAGTACGGTGGCGAGATTCGATCGGCGAATTGCGACGGTGGGATGCTTTTCCCCGTAGACCTCAAGGTCGGCGGCGAGTGCCTTCTCGAGCAATTCTCTGGCGCCCGGCAGATCCCCTTGATCCTGAAGCACTGTGGCGAGATTCGATCGGCAAACGGCGACGCTAGGATGCTTTTCACCGAGGGAGTCAAGGTAATCGGCGAGTGCCTTCTCGAGCAAGACTCTGGCGCCTGTCAGATCTCCTTGATTCTTCAGCACTGTGCCGAGATTCGATCGGCACATGGCGACCTTGGGATGTTTCTCTCCGTGTTTATGGAGAACCGTTTTGAGCGTCTCCTCAAGCAAAGCGCGGGCTGCGGGGAAATCGCCTTGACCTTGAAGCACTAAAGCGAGACTGACTCTGAAGAGAGTCTTATCCTCCTGGTCAAAATCGAGGCGAAGGCCATGCTCAAGGCGCTCTTGAGCACACGCAAAATCTCCGAGCGAAACTCGGAGAAGGGCGAGTCTTCTCAAGAGCCCTGGTGGATACTCAGCCAGATCTCGGTCTTCGCTTGATTGCTCAAGATGGGCTAGGTGCTGAGTCAGCCATCTCGGGTCGTCGCCCCACTGATAAGGCTTAGAGAATTCATCGCAGGCTTTGACGAACCTCTTGAACGCACTGACCGATTCCTCCCGGGTGCCGCAAAAACTTCGCACGAGTCGATGCATCCGCCAAGCGCCGGCCGGCTCCTCCTCTTCGATCAAATGGTACCGGCGCAAGGGCATCAATTTCTCTGGAGTGAGGCCCACGGCGTTGCTGATGGGCGGGAGGACCTTCTCCGGCGCAAAGCACGCGGCGAGGCACCAGGAGCTCTTCTCTTCGGAATCGAGTCGCTGCCATGTGGCCTCGAGAGCCTGGCGCACGGTCCGGCCATACCTCACGAGATCTGCGACGGCCTGGCTCTCTCCTCCGGCGCTGAGGAGTGCCAGGTAGCTCTTGGGCGTCATCCCGGGAGACTCTGCGAGAAAAGCGCCGGCGAGCTCGATGGCCAGCGCATGGCCGCCGAGGTGATCGAGCAGCTCTTGCCAGCCGGGCATCGAGACCCGGGCTTCGCCAGCGAGGGATTGCAAAAGCTCTTCGGAGGCGTTTCCGTCCAGGAAGCCAAGCTCGACGTGCTGGAACTGAGCGCCACCGAGCCGGCGCTGGCGGGTTGTAATGAGCTGCCTGACGTGGGGCCCTTCGGGCAGGGGATGCGGCCGCGAGTCCCGGGTCCACTCTTCGACGTTGTCGAGGATGACGAGGAGGGGCGTACTCTGGCGACCCAGCCGCCGGACGGCCAAGGACGCCCGGCTTTCGATGTCGCGGGCTTCGATGCCGAGGTGATCAGCGTGCGTTGTGCCCCACTGGACGGTGAGATCTGGGGACTCTGCGTCGAGCCAGAAGATTCCACCTGGAAACCTAGACGTCTGCGAGAGCTGGTGCCCCAAGTTCAGTGCTAGTTCGGTCTTGCCCACACCCGCCAGTCCTTCAACCGAGGCGGCGAGACAGACAGAAGACGGACCGAGCAACCGGGTCAGTTCCCCTAAAACGTTATCTCGGCCGACGAAGAGCTGGGAGGGAAGGGCCGGCAAACCATAGAGGGGGCTGCGCGCCGTAGTCACTGATCCTGACCTTGGACTGACGTGGCCTCTGACCCTCCGGAAGACTTCATCGGCGACGCTGTCCTCGCCGTCTGCGGAGCTGACGGACGCACGGGCCGCCGTCAGCGGCGACGTCGCCGCGATATCCACAGGCGTCATTCGATGCAGCACGGGCAGGATCTTCAGCTCGCCGAAGATCCGCTCTTGATTGAAGAGAGCGCTCAGCTCCGCCTGCGACCAGTACCCTTGATAGCTGGGACTCAGAATCGCCACGCCGAAGCGTGAGCGAGCCAGTCCTTTGTCCATTTCTATGCGGAAGTCGTCGCCGACCTCGATCTGGTGGGCGTCGAACCAGACTTTGAGTCCGCGAGCTTCCAGCGCGTGAATAAGCGGGACGACGAAATCGTCCTTGTCCTGGTGGGCGTAGCTGATGAAGACGTCGAAGTGATCGTCCATTTGACCTCCCTGAAGTGAATGCAACTCCAGGGACACTTTACTCGGTGGGCATGCGCCAAGTCTGCGCTGACGGGAAGCGTGGAAACTCGAGGGTCACCAACTGTGAGTCAGGAGGTCAAGGAGAGCCAGCCGCGGCCTTGCTCGTTGTCCTCGACCCTCTTGCGCTTTTCAGGACATCCCGCTCTCGGTGTGATGCGACTTTGCGCTCAATATTCGTACTAGAATGTTACCGGTGGGCTGTCCAGCAGAGCTATCTACTGAAAACAAACAAGTTGTCCGAGAAGCACTGCTGATTGTGAGTCAGGGGCAGTCTTAGGCCGGATGTCGAAGCTGCCGCCGCTGTCGAACCACACCCGCGTCCCAGCCCCGTGTCACTAATCCACTTTAAGAGAGTGATGAGCCAGTCCAGGAAATCGCCAGCTTCTCTCGATTTTGAAGAGATCGAACGGGATGCCGATCAGGCGGTCCAGGAGTTCTTCGAAACAGAATGGGAGAGCTACCTAGATCGAGTAAACCGCGTAGGGGCGATGCCGTCGAACCGTTCTGGTGCTGACAAGTCATGGGTCCTCCGCGCTATGGCCAACCACCGCGCGTTCTACGCTCGAGTCCTAAGCCGTGCAAGCGACTGAGTCGCTGCTCGCGGCGATGGTGAGTCGCGGGGTTCGATTCCTTTTGATCGGAGTCGGAGCGGCGAATTTCTATGCCCACGAAGGCGGAGACCTTTTCGCGACGCAAGATCTTCCTAGCCGAAGGATGCGGATCGCAGCAGGCCAGGCAGCTCAAGGTCGGTAACTCTTTTCTTGGGAGCAGATTCCAAAGACTCCGGCCGGCCAAAAGCTCTGCCCCGTTCCTGTTGGAAACGGGGCAGAGCGCCGGGCGGGCCTGCAGGTTTTGGTGTCGCCGAGGAGCCCACGCCGGGCTAGGACGGAGCCCTCGGCGGCTGGGTTTTTACGGCAGCTGCTCGACGAGGATCGCCGCGTAGAGACCGGTATGGCGGTTGTAGTCGATCATCGAAATCCGCAGCCCCTCGGCCGCGGCGAGGCTGTTGAGCTGCGATTCGGTGACGTCGAAGACGGGGACTGAGAACTCGATGTCAGTGGTCCGCTCGAGAATGTAATTCCACGACACTCTGCCGGTCCCCGTGGAGTTGCCCTCGTAGCCGATGTGGACGAGCTTGTAGTCGTCGTCTCCGCCCCAGTCGGCGAGGATGGCGACGTCTTCTTGGCTCGCCTCGACGCCGAAGACGACGTCGCGTCGATCCGCGCCGGTATTGGCGATGAAGATCGCGGCGTAGAGGTCGAAGTCGAGGATTTCGATATCGATGACCCGCAGATCCAGCTCGTCGGAGTAGGTGTAAATCTCGTCGAGGGTCATGCCGATCTTCCAGGTCCAACTCTTGGCGTTGCTGCCGGTATTGTCGGCCAGCACCACGAAGTAGACGGGACTGCTGCTGAGGATGCCCTGTTGATTAACCTTTTCGATATCGATCAATCGTCCCGTCCACTTGATGGTGCTGTTCAGGTAAACCTGGAGCTCGGTCTCGGTAAAGGGACCCGCAACCCATGAGTCCTGTCCGGCGCTTTCGATCTGCACGCCGCCGAGTTCGAAGGCGTAGTTTGGGTTATCCGACCCGCCGACTGAATTGAGTCTTTCAAAGGCAATGTTGTACGGGCGAAAACCTTCCTCTTGGGGCAATGCAGTCGAATCCTCGCCGTAGAAGTCGAACCACTGAGAGCCGTCGATGAGAACGGATTTCTCGTCCTGGGCCAAGGCGCCGGTGGCGAAGGCGAGGCACGCCAGGGCGGCCGCGGTGGCGATCCGGCGGACCCGGCGGCCGGTCTGGGGGCGAGGGGGCGTGGAACGGTCGTTCATGGTGCTCATGGAATGTCCTTGTGATGTCGTTATGAAAAGGGCTCGATACGCCGTGATCTGCCGAAGGTGTTGATCGTTGCCGTATCGATACTTGCTGTCTCGATCGTGACTGTCTCGATCGTGACTGTCTCGATCGTGGCCATCTCGATCGTGGCTACAGGGTCGTTCGCTTTTTGAGACCAAGGGGGGCCACGCCGCGCGTATCGATGGATCGGGAGCTTTCTGAAATGAACTGCCGGATGGATACATGTGCCAATGATCGGACCTAGACACACGGGGGAAAAATGATCGTTGCTGACACCAAACCGTCGTCGACCTCGTCCGCCGCTGGGCGGGACACCCTCCACTGGCCGCTGGTTTACGACGAGCTCAAATCCGTCGCGCGGCGGCAGTTGAGGTCCGGCGGCGGATCGCTCAATCCCACGGCGCTCGTCCACGAGGCCTATATGCGCCTCGCCGACGACGCGGAAGTGAGGCGCCGCGGGCGTCCTTACTTCTTTGGCGCGGCGGCGCAAACCATGCGTCAAGTGGTCATCGACATGGCGCGGAAGCACCAGCGGGCCAAGCGGGGCGGGGGCGAGAAGCCGCTGACCCTGAAGACCGGGGACCTCGAAGTCGACGGGCTGGCGACGGATGTGATCGATGTCCACCGGGCGCTTGAGCGGCTGGAGGCGCTGGACCCGCGCAAGGTGCAGGTGGTGGAGTGTCGGTTCTTCGCCGGCCTCGACGTGAATGACACCGCCGAGGTCCTCGGGATCTCGGCGCGGACGGTCAAGCGCGACTGGATGCTGGCCCGGGCCTGGCTGGCGCGGGAGCTGGAGTCGTCGGAGGCGTGAGCGGCGCGGAGCGCTGGGCGCAGATCGGAGAGATCTTCCACGGCGCGATGGAGCGGCGAGACGAGGATCGCAGCCGCTTCCTCGATAGCGCCTGCGGCGACGACGCTGGGCTGCGGGCGGAGGTCGAGTCCCTGCTGGCCGCGGGCGAAGGCGCCGGCGCCGCGCGCCTCGACGACCTGGCGCAGGGCCCGTGGTCGGGCCTGCTGGAGATGCCCCTCGGCAAGCCCGAACGCCTCGGCCCCTGGCGCGTGCTCGGGGAGATCGGTCGCGGCGGCATGGGGGTGGTTTACGACGCGCGGCGCGAGGGCGGCGAATTCGAGCAGCGCGCGGCGATCAAGCTGATCCAGCGCGGCTCGGGGAGTCAGCAGATCCTGGGGCGCTTCATTCGCGAGCGGCGGATCGTGGCGCGGATGGAGCATCCGGGCATCGCCCGCTTCCTAGACGGCGGGGTGGACGAGGCCGGACGGCCGTGGTTCGCCCTTGAGCGCGTGGACGGCTCGACGCTCACCGACCACTGCGCCGAGCGGGCCCTCGGCCTCGACGCCCGGCTCGATCTCTTCGCCGACGTCTGCCGGGTCGTTGAGTACGCCCACCGCAGTTTGGTGATCCACTGCGACCTCAAGCCCGCAAACATCCTGGTCGACCGGGAAGGCCACGTCCGGCTGCTGGATTTCGGGATCGCCAAAGTCCTCTGGGAGCACGGCGCCTCGGAGGAGACCCGGGACGGGGAGCGCCCCAAGACGCCGGGCTACTGCGCGCCCGAGCTCTTCGACGGCGCCGCCACTGCCACCACCACCGACGTCTACTCGCTGGGTATCGTCTTGATGGAGCTTGTGGCCGGCGGCGGCCTCGAGCCACCCCGGGGCTTCGATCCCACCGCCTGGGGGACCGCGCTTGGGGGGGCGATGGAGCGGACCAAGGTCGATGTCGACCTGCGCCGGATCGCCGCCCTGGCCACCCACCCCGACCCGGAGCAGCGCTACGCGTCCGTCGAGGCGCTGCGCCGGGACCTCGGGCGATACCGCCGCGGGCAGCCGGTCGCCGCGGCGCCGGACTCATGGGGCTACCGGGCCGGGAAATTCTTCGGGCGCCACCGGGCGGGCGTCCTGGCGGGCGGGCTGGTCGTGCTCGCGCTGGTGGTCGGCCTCGGTGGGGCGCTCTGGCAGGCCCAGGTGGCGGCCCGCGAGCGCGATGTCGCGCGGCAGGAAGCCGAGCAGAATGAACAGGTCAAAACGTTTATCGTCGACCTTTTCCGGTCCTCCGACCCCGGGGATCCGAGCGATCCGACGCTGACGGTCCAGGCCGTGCTCGAGCGCGGCCTCGATCGCGTCCGCTCGAACCTCGAGGATCGGCCAGATTTGCAGGTGGAGCTGCTCATCGCCGTCGGCGAGGTGTCGACCTCGCTCGGCGACTTCGCGGCGGCCCAAGGCTATTTCGAAGAAGCCGTGGCCGCCGAGCTCGGACCTTCGGACCGCGACCGCCGTCGCCTCGCCGTCGCGCTGACCGGTCTAGGGGAAGTCAAAGCGCACCTCGGGGAAGCCGCGGCGGCGGTGGTCCACTACCGAGAAGCGCAGGCGATCCGCGCGCGCCACGGCGGCGCAGAGAGTCTGGAGGCCGCCGAAACCGAGAATAGGCTCGGGGTGGCGCTCGCGATGAACCGGGACGTGGACGCGGCCATCGAAGCTTACGGGCGGGCCCTCGTCATCCTGGAGCGGGAGCTCGGTCGCGACGCCCCCGAGTTTTTGAAGACCCGCGCCAATCTGGCGACCGCATACCGCATCCGAGGGGACTATCTCCGGGCGCAGGCCACCTACCGCGAGGTGATCGACGCCACGGTCCGGCGAGGCCGCGACCGCCATCCTCACATGGTGTCCTATCTCTACGAGCTGGCGGCGATCTCCCGGCGCCTCGGGGACCTGATCGAGCAAGAGCGGCTTTTGATACAAGGCGTCGAGCTCTCCCGCGAGCTGTGGGGCGAGAACCACCCCACCACGCTGACCGGGGTCAATAATTACGCCCTCGTCGCCCACAACCTCGGCCGGGACCGCGTGGCGGAGGAGCTGATGCGGCAGGTGCTGGCGGCGGATATCGAGCAATACGGCCCTGACCATTCCTACGTCGCCTCGAGCCGCGGCGCGCTCGCTCGGGTTCTGGTCGAGCTCGGGCGGACCGACGAGGCCCTCAGGGAGCTGGAAGCGGCGGGGCGGATTCTCGCGGCGGCGGATCTGGGGCCTTTCGGCCTCTCCCTCCACGAGCGGGGCTTCGCCGAGGCCCTGCTCGCCGCGGGTGAGGTCGGCCGGGCCGTCGCGCGCGCCGACCGGGCCCTCGAGCTGGAGCGCTCGAGCGAGCCTTCCAGCCCTGAGCAGCAGACTTTGATCTTCGGGACGGCCGCCGAGGTCAAAGCGGCGGCGGGTGACCCCGGCGCCATCGAGCTCTACGCCAAGGCCCTCGCCGTGCACCGCGACCACCTGGGGGAGGAGCATCCCAACTTTCCGCGGCTGCTCTCGGGTCTCGGCAGACTACACCTGGCCCGCGGCGAGCACGGCGCGGCGGCCAAGGCCCTGGGGCAGGCCCTCGACCGGTTCCGTGCCTTTCTGCCCCCGGAGCACTGGCGAGCTGCGGAGGTCGAAGCGGCCCTCGGCGAGCTGGCGGTCCGACGCGGCGGCAGAGTAGAAGGACTCGAAGCGCTGGATCAAGCCATCGCCCGTCTCGCCCACGACCGCGGCGCCGATCACTGGCGGACCCGCGCCTGGGCCGCGCGTCGACGCGCCGTCGTCGAGCTCGGGATCTGAGCGTCGTTGACTCGAAAGCGATCGGTCACGGGAGCGGTTGAGGATCAACCGTGGCCGCGCTCCGGGGACGCGGCGCGGTGGGCTGCGTAATGGGCGACGGTTAGGGGGCCGATCCTAGCTATCTAGGCTCGATTTGATCCCTGCGATATCAGCCGTCCCCGTGAGTCAGTTCTCCAGCTCGTGGAGAAGGGCTTGAAGGTGCTCGCCGATAGTCACCGTGTTCGGGTGCCGGTCTCCCAGGATAGTCGAGGAGGTCTTGAGCGCCTCTTCGAAAAGCGTTCTGGCTCCTAGGAGATCCCCCTGATTCTGAAGCACGGAGGCGAGAAGCGATTGGCTCTTAGCAACGCTCGGGTGATTCTTGCCGAATGCTTCAAGTTCCGCCGCGAGCGCTTTTTCGAGCAAGTCTCTGGCTCCTCCGAGGTCCCCTTGCTCCTGGAGCACCACGGCGAGATTCGCTTGGCTGGTCGCCACGGAAGAATGGCCTTCCCCGAGTACGGCGATTTGCACGTCGATCGCCTTCTCGAGCAAGTCTCTAGCCCCTGGCAAGTCTCCTTGAATCGAAAGAACTAAGGCTAGGTTCGATCGGCAGATGGCCACGTTCAGATGCCTTTGCCCGTGGACGTTGAGTTGGACCGCTAGCGCATTCTCGAGCAAGTCTCTAGCTCTTTGCAGATCGCCCTGATCCTTGAGCACCATAGCGAGATTCGCTTGGCTCTGGGCTACATCCGGGTTCCCTTCACCGTAGATTTCGATCTGCGCTTCAAGGGCTTTTTCGATCAGATCTCTTGCCCCCAGTAGATCGCCTTGGGTGTAGAGCAAAGCGGCGAGGTTCGATCGACTCGTAGCCACAAGGGGATGTGCTTCCCCATGGACCTTAAGCATTACGTCGAGGGCTTTCTGGAGTAGGTCTTTGGCTCCTGCGAGATCCCCTTGGTCCTGGAGAACAGTTGCAAGACCCATCAAGCGGATAGCCGTTAGGGGATGGGTCTCCCCATGGATAGCAAGCTCTGCCTCGAACGCGTCTTCGAGCAGTCTCTTGGCTCCGGCTAGATCTCCTTGATCTTTGAGCACCAGAGCGAGATTCGAACGGCTCGAGGCGACATCAGGATGCACCTCGGCGTAGGTATCGAGCTGGACCTCGAGGGCCTTCTCAAGCAATTTTCTAGCTCTTGGGAGTTGCCCTTGAGCATGAAGCACAGTGGCAAGGTTCGATCTGCTGTGAGCGACCTTCAGATGTCCCTCGCCATGAGCCTTGAGCTGGACTTCAAGAGCCTCTTCAAGGAGATCTCTAGCTCCTTGAAGATCACCTTCATTCTTAAGTATTGCGGCTAGGTTCGTGAGGCTCGTGGCGATAGCAGGATGTCTCTCGCCGCGGGCCTCAAGTTCTACCGAAAGAGCCTTCTCGAGCAAGTCTCGAGCTCCTTGAAAGTCGGCACCCCCGATTCGCCCAAAGGCAATGTTGGTGAGCAAGCCCGCGGCGGTGGTCGACCTGGCCACCTCATCAAGATGTGGTTTGTGCTGGAGGTATAGCCCTGAGTTGGCTCCTTGATATTCGATCGGTTCGAGGTGAGCTTTGCAGCCGGCTTCGAAGGCCGCTTCGGCGCCGACAAGCCTCTCGTTATCAATCCCCGGCGACGAGCGGGCGTAATCGCGGACGAGGCGATGCATTCGCCAGCCGCCGCCGGGCTCGAGGGTGAGGAGATGGTAGCGAGAAAGATCGGCGAGCCGTTTTGAGCCCAGGCCGACGGCTTCGCTGAGCTCGGGGAGGACGGGCTCGGGGGCGAATCGGGCCGTGAGCAGCCAGGTGTCTTGCGCCTCGGCGTCGAGCTTCCTCCAGACGGTATCGAGCGCTTGCTGGACGGTGGTGCCGTAGCGGACGGTGTCGAGCAGCTCTTCATCGTCGTCGGCCGCGGTGCCGGACTGGAGCTCGTGGAGGTAGCTGGACGGCGTTTCGTCTGGGAATTCGCTCAGGTAGGCGCCGGCGAGCTCGAGGGCGAGGGCATGGCCGTTGAGGTATTGGAGGAGATCGTGGAAGCCCGGGGCCTTAGCGACGGAGTCTCCGGCAATCGACAGCAGAAAAGTTTCGGCTTCTCCTTGGGGCAGCGTGTCCAGCTCAAAGTGCTCGAATCGCTGGCCGCCGAGTCGACGGCGGCGGGTGGTCACCAGGAACCGAAGGTGCGTGCCTTCGGGCAGCGGCTCGGGCCTGACCTGGCGGGTCCACCGCTCGACGTTGTCGAGCACGATGAGGGTCGGCGTCTTGCTGAGGCTCAGGCGTCGGATGACAGAGAGCGCCCTTTCTTCGACGGAACCGTCGGGTGTCGCGAGGGCGTCGGCGACGGCGGTTCCCCAGACGGCCATCAGGTTGGGATCTTCGGCCGGAATCCAGAAAATCCCTCCGGGGAACTTTCCGGCTTCGGCGAGCCGGTGGACGAGCTCCCGGGCGAGCTCTGTCTTGCCGACGCCGGCGAGGCCTTCGATGGCGGTCGAGAGCGCCACCGAGGAGGGGACGAGAAGCTCTTCGAGTCGAGCGAGCTCGGCTGCTCGGCCCACGAACTTGACCGCGCGAAAAGAGGCGCCGACGAGTCGGCTGGGGCCGAGGACGGACCGCGGCCGGGGGGCGTCGCCGGAGCGGGCGCCCGCCGACTCGCCCAGTCTTCGGCGGATCGACCGTTCGATCACTTCCACGACGCGGTCGAGGCCCTCGCTCGAGTTGACGGAGGCCTTGGTGGCTGCGAGTGGCCAGGTCTCGGTGACCTCGCGGTGCGTCATGTTGTGGACGACGGGGAGGATCTTGACGTCGCCGAAGACGCGCTCTTGGTTGAAGAGCGCGCTCAGCTCGCGCTGGGTCCAGTACTTTTGAAAGTTCGGGCTCAGCACCACGACGCCGAAACGTGCGAGCCTGAGCCCCTCTTCCATCTTTTCTCGGAAGTCGTCTCCGAGGAGGATCTCGTCATCGTCGTACCAAACCTCAAGTCCACACGCCCGGAGCGCGTCGACGAGGGGAACGACGATTTCGCCCTTGTCTTGGCGGGCATGACTTAGGAAGACATCGTAGGTCTCGGCCATCGGTCTCTCTTGTCGCGAGGGGAGCTGGGTGAGGAAGGCGGCCCTGCCGGTGGGGCTCGGAAAAGACTCGGCCGGTCTGAACGTCGCCACTCTCTTCAGTAGGCAGGAGATATAAATATTTTAGCGGCCTGAGAAAGATTAAGTTTTGAAGAGGTCTTGCGGTGGCACTTCTCGGCGTACGGATAGGCTCGGCGTGGCCGGTGGGCGGGAGTGCTAGGCTTGGGCAATGACTCTCGCCAGCCCGTTATTTGAGCCCGCGAAGAAGAGCCCCGCGACCGCGGCGGCGGTGACGCCGTCGCCCGCCGCCCGTCCCGACTTCCCATCGGTGCCCGGCGCCTTGCCGACGGTGTCGCACCGGATCGGCGGCTATGCGCTCGGGCCGACGGCGCCGATCCAGGGGAAGTGGATCATCCGGGGCGGTCGGCGTGTCCGGGTGGCGGAGAATTATGAGCTGCAGCCCGGCGAGCGCACGCCCGGGGGGCTGCGTCGACGGCGGATCGAGCCGGACCCGACGGAGACGATCTTGCCGACGCCGAGTCGGCCGGCGCGGTCGGCGAGCGCCGGGGAGCGTTTCGAGCAGGCGGGGTCGGCCGCGGGCTACCTCGGGATGGCGGCTTCGGCTGCGGAGCACGTGCACGCGAATCCGGTGAGCGAGGGCCTCGCCCACGTGCCGGTGCTGGGGGCGGTGTCCTCAGCCGCGACGGCGCGGCGTAAGCAGCGGATGGCCGATGCGTCGTATCTCCGGGGAGACCTGGTCGCGACGAGGCGCCACCAGCTGGGCTCGGCGGCGAGCGCGCTCAAGGCCGCGGCGGACGGGGCCACGGTGGCGTCCCACGGGTTGACGGCGCCGGTGACCGTGCCGGTGAGCGCCGCGGCGTCGCTGGTCAATACGGCGACGAGCGTGCCGGAGTATGCGGCGAGCGCCCAAGAGGTCGCGCGCGACCCGAGCCGGACGGCGTCGCGGGCCGCCGCGGCGGTGGCCGGTTTGCCGGATGTGGCGTCGTCGGTGGGCTCGAGTGTCTCGAGCGCCTTCACCTCGGCGATGAATTACGTGACGGGCCACGAGGAGCCCGATCCTTCGGTGGCCGAGAGGGAGCGCGAGGCCCAACGGCGGTCGCGGGAGCGGCAGGCCGCGGCGGCGGACCGCGCCCGGCGACTGCGGTACTCGAAGCATCTGGTCGGCAAGCTGGATTAGCTCCACCGGCCGGGGCGGTGACGGTTTGAAACGCGGGGAGGAAGGCTTCGTACTTCGGAAGAGACCCTACCCATCGACAGACCTGGAGCCCCCCATGCACAAGCGTCGAGCCCCCCGCTTTGTCCATCGCTTCGTCTGCCTTGCGTGTGTTGCCGTCTTGTCCTCAGCCCCGGCGATGGCCGCCGAGGTGGAGTTGCTGCGGCCGGCTGAGCTGATCAAGCCGCCGGATCACCTGAAGGAAGAGCGCTGGCGACCGGTGTCGGTGAAGGGGGAGGCCTTCGCGGACGGGGAGCGGACGCTTGCGATTGAGCTCTTCGACGGCGAGCGCATCGAGGTGCAGCCCCGGACATCGTTCGTGAATCCGTCCGGCAGCGTGTCGTGGATCGGCGACGTGGCCGAGCCCGACGGGCTGGTGGTGCTGATCCATCGCGACGGCGTCACCGTGGGCTCGATTCGACTCGGCGACGCGGTGTACATGCTGGCCTATGCCGCCCGTGGCGTGCACGTGCTCTACGAAGTCGACGAGAGCTTGATGAAGTATCAGGAGATGGAGCCGACGCCGGCGGCGGTGACGGCGGAGCACCGGGCCGCCGCCCGGCGGCGGGCGGAAGCCGTGGCGGCGGCGGGGGTGCTTGAAGACGACGGGTCGATCCAGGACCTGCTGGTGGTCTACACGGCCGGTGCGCGGAGCGCAGTGGGCGGCCAGGTGGCGATTGAGAACCTGATCGACCTCGGCGTCACGGAGACCAACCTGAGCTACGAGACGAGCGGTATCCACCATCGCTTGAGGCTGGTGCACACCCAGCTCACGGACTACGACGAGATGTCGGTGCCGGGGTGCCCGCGGGATCTGCTCCAGAGCCCGGATGACGGCGTCATGGACGAGGTGCACCTGGTGCGCGAGCGATACGCGGCGGACCTGGTGAAGCTGATCGCGGACGTCAACGGCTGCGGCCGCGCTTTCATCATGAACGACATCTCCACCGCCCACGCCGAGTTCGCCTTTTGCTTCACGGACCATTTTTGCGTTTCCCCGGGCTACACGTTCCAACACGAGCTCGGACACATCCAGGCGGGGCGTCACCAGCGGACGGCGCCCCAGCCGGACTCGCCGTTTAACTTCAACTTTGGCTTCACGGACCCGGTGAACCGGTTCCGGACCATCATGGCGGCCGGCGACAACGAATGCCCGGACGGCTGCCCGCGGCGCCTGGCCTGGTCGAATCCGGACGTGCTGGATGACGAAACCGGGACGCCGATGGGGATTCCGGAAAGCGACCCGCTTCCCGCCGATAATCGCAAGACCCTGAACGAGACGGCGTGGGTGGTGGCGAATTTCAGGGTCAGCGGCGCCGTTATTTTCGTCGACGGCTTCGAGTCCGGCGACATCAGCGCCTGGACGGGCTGGGTGCAGCAGGACTAGGCGGCGAGGCTTAAGCCAGCGGTAGCGACGACGGCGGCGTCACGGCTCCGCCGACTTCTTCGAGGCGCTCGACCTGGTCCAGCAGCCGAAAGTCCTGGCCTCGGTCGGCGTGGATCTGGACGGCCACGGGGAGTCCGCCGTCGTCGCGGCCGATCGGTAGCGTGACGGAGGGCGTGCCGGCGAGGGCGGTGCCGGTATTGAAGACGCCGAGCGGCTCCGCGTAGGGCACTTTCGCGCCGTCGAGCTCGAGGGACGCGCCGGTCCGGCGGTGCGGAAAGGCGGTGACGCCGGCCACCGGGCAGATCCACAGGTCCCAACGCTCGAAGAACTCCGCAAAGGCGCGGACGAGCCGGTCGCGCTCGGCGAGGGCCCGGAAGTAGGCGGCGGGGGAGGCGGAGTAGCCGCGGGCGAGTGATCGAGAGTAGTCCCCCGGGCCGAAGGCGAGCCGGACCAGGCCGAGTCGGTAGAGCCAGTGGAACGGGGCCCGCCCCAGGCCGTAGGGCAGACCGGCGGCGAATTCGAAGCCCTGGACGAGACCCCAGGTGCGCTGGGCCGCCGCGAAATCGACCGGCGGCGTCGCTTCGACAACGCGGCAGCCGGCGCCGTCGAGGGCGGTGAGGAAAGCCTCGATCGCTCGCTTGACGCCGCGCGAGACCGGGGCGCCGGCGACGGTCGGCGAGTAGGCGATTCGAAGGTCCCGGAGCTCCGCGGGCGAAGGATCCGGCGCGTGTCGCGTGAGCAGCGCGGCGAGGCCCAGGCGGAGATCGGCGACGCTCCTCGCCATCGGTCCGGCGACCAGGGCGTGGCGCAGGCTCCCGGGGTGGCCCGGGGGCACCATGTCTTGGACCGATACGAGCCCTTCCGTCGGCCGCAGGGCGCAGGCGCCGCAGAAGTGGGCGGGGACGCGGATCGACCCGGCGACGTCGGACGCGAGGTCGAGGGGCGAGAGGCCCGCCGCTACCGCCGCGGCGCCGCCGCCGGAGCTGCCGCCGGGGGTGCGGTCGAGGGCGTGGGGATTGTTGGCGCGTCCGAACATCGGATGGCGCGACTGCCAGTCGTAGCTCGCGAAGGGCAGGTTCGTCTTGCCGAGCACGACGGCGCCGGCGCGACGCAGGGCGGCGACGGACGGCGCGTCCTCGGCGGGCACGTAGCGGTCGAGCCGCTGTCCATACCAGTAGAGCCCGAAGGTGGTGCGGAGACCGGCCGTCGCGAAGCCGTCCTTAATCGTGATCGGAACGCCGTGGAGCGGGCCGAGCCGGTCGCCGCGCGCGACCGCCGCATCGGCGTTCCGCGCGGCTTCGAGCGCTCGGTCGGCGTCCAGGGTGACGACGGCGTTAATCGCGGGGTTGATGGCTTCGATCCGCCCTAGGTGGGCCCCGACGACCTCGACCGCCGAGCTTTGGCGCGAGCGAATCCGCTCGGCCAGTTCGGCGGCGGTGAGGTCGGTCAGTTCGGTCGCCATGGGTCGGAACTATCCCACGGCGGCGGTCGCGAGGCTGTACAGAAAGGCGTGATGGGTTTTCAAAAGTCCTCCGCTTTAGGTGATCAGTGGCCGGCGCCGTGCTGGCCCCTAGTGCCATCGAGCTTCCGATTTTAGGAGAAATCACATGCCTCGACCGTCCCGTTCCGGTCCTGCGATGACCGTCGCCTTCGGCCTCCTCGCGGCCCTTCTACCGCTGTCCCCGAGCTTCGCGAAATCCACCGTCAAGCCCGGTGACGTGTTCTCGGAATCGAGTCCCACGGCTTGCCGAGCGAAGCTGCAATGCCGCGTCGGTGAGATTCGCACCTACGACTATTCCGCGGTGTTCACCACCGAAGCCGACTTGGTCGCCCATGACCAGTCCGGGGGCGGCGCCGCGTCGCTGATCGGTGAGGCGGAGCTCCGTCTTCGCACGGTGGCGACGGACGAAGAAACCTGCCGCTATGAGGCCGTGCTCTCGGACGTCGAGGTCGCCGAGCTCTTCCGAGGCGAGCGCGTGCACTCGGCCCGCTCGGCGGAGGTCGAGTCGGAGGTCGGCGAGGCGTATTACTTCACCCAGCGCTTCGACGGTCGGATCCTTGACGTGACCTTGGGCCGCGAGGACGGCCCTGAAGCGGCGACTTTCAAGCGCGGGCTGATCAACGCCTTGGGCGCGACGCTGCTCGACAAGGAGGCCTACGCCCTCGAAGAGACCGACATGACGGGCACCCATGAAGCGGCCTACGCGCGCTCGATCGTCGGCGAAGCCGTCGATTACCGGCGCACGGTGGAGAAGGTGCACGTCCGCGATGGAGAAAAGAATTTGTCGGCTCCGGCGGCGGTCGCCAGCCAGCGCGCGCGGGTGCGGGTGGATCAGAGCGCGTGCCTGATCTCAGAGGTCGATATCGATGAGGATGTCGTCGCCGTCGCGCCGGACGCCGGCGATCCGGCGGTCAGTCCGCGCTACCGCCACGAAACCATCACCATTCGGGCGGCCGCCAATCTCCGCCTGCTGAGCTACGGCTTCGGCCCGGTCCGCGCCGGGGCTGGCGACGAAGGCCTGGTGACCATGGCGGTTGATGCTCCCGTAGGTTCCGCACGTTCCCTGGCGACGCGAGAGGACCGAGCCGAGGAGATCGAGTCTTTGCTCAAGGCGCTCCAGTCCGCGACCCGGTCGACCGTGCGCTCGACCGCCGGCGCCACCGACGGCGCGACGGCCCACGATCTCGCCTTGGAGCTGAGCCGCGCCCTGCACGACGACTCTTCGGGTCTGAAGATCGTTGAGCGATTCCTCGAGCGCTTCCGCCCGACGGGTGAGCTGGCGGCCCAGCTCGGGGCCGTGCTGGTCGGCGACGGCGGGGAGAAAGCCCAGTCGCTCTTCGTCCGCCTGCTCGACGATGCGCGCCACGGCGAGATCACCCGCGAGCGCCTGCTCGGCCTGAGTGCCCTTTTTGCGCGGCCGTCAAACGACCTGGTGATCGCCGTCCGCGGACTGGCGAACCTCGAAAGCCGCGACGGCACAGCGGCGACGCTGGCTTTGGGCGCCTACGCCCACCGCCTCTCGACCCTCGATGCGCTCGCCTCCGAGCGGCTCACGGCTGATCTGGAGAGCTGGCTCACCTCGGCCGATCAGATCGACGCGACGATGCTTTACCTGCGGGCCCTCGGCAACGCCGGGGCCGAAAGCTCGCTGCCTTTGCTGCGTCAGCACCTCCGCTCGAGCGATCGACTGGTCCAGCTCGCGGCGATCGAAGCGACGCGCAAGATCCCCTCGGCCGAGGTCGAGTCCGTGCTGCTGGCGCTGCGCGCCGAGGACAGGAGCGAGATCACCCAGGAGGCCATCGCCAAGGTGATCCACGGACGGCTCGAGGCGGGCCTCTCCGATCGGGCGGCGCTCAAGAGCGGCGGCATCAACTGGAATTGGGCCCAGACGATCGGCGGCAACCTGGTCAGCGCCGACCTGGCGATGAGCGCCCAGGTCGACGGTCAGCCGTACCTGATTGATCTCCAGGCGGCGACCCAGGTCAACGGTCCCTTCGGCCTCAACCTGAACCTGCTGGACGCCCAGCTACTGACCCGGGAGACCAGCGCCCAGGACCGTCGCTTCCGGTTCTTTATCCGCCTGGCCGGCAACGACATCGTCAATATCGACGAGACCGTGACCTGCTCGGTGAACCAGCAGAACACCCTCTGGCAGCAGTCGATCCAAATCGTCAGCCTGTCCTCCGGTCCGATCCCGATCATCGGCCCGCTGGTGCTGGAGCTCGACTTTGACCTCGGCCTCGACCTGTCGATCGACTTCTTCCGCGAGGGCGATTGGTGCGGCGTCGACGGTGAGCTCGAAATGGGCTTCACGCCCCGGGTGGCCGTGACCGCGGATGCGACCGTGGGGCTGTCGCTGTGGTTGGTGCGCGGCGGCCTGGGTATCGACGGCGACCTCATCGCCTTCGAGCTGCCGGTCTATGCCGACGCCGACCTCCGCTTCCAGGACGCGGCGACCTGCTGCTTCGTGATCGACGCCCAGCTGCACGTCACCCAGATGGAGCTCTACGCCTGGGGCCAGGTGAATACCGTCTTCTTCGGCTGGCGGCCGAATCCGCGCCCGCGCTGGCCGATCGTGTCCTTCGGCTTCTCGCCGGACGCGTGGAATCTGTTCACGGCATGCGACGTCGACCCGGCGCTGCAGTGCCTGGATGACGTCGCCTGGTGGGACGGGTCGATGATCGACGCCTGGTACGACGGCGCCAACTGCTATGTCACGTGGCCGCCGGCGGGCACGACGCCCTTCATCTCCGGCCAGAACTACTACATCCAGTCGAACGACACCTGCCCGTCGAGCACGACCTGGGACGGCACGGGCTGCTTTGTGGTCGGCGTCGGCGAGCCGGGTATCGCGACCCAGCTCCTCACCAACGGCCCCAATGTCCGCCTGCAATTCGACGTCATCCACCCCCTCGGCCTGCTGCCGGCGTGCCCGTCGGGCTGGACCACGGACTCCTTCATCCCCGGCGTCCGCCGCGTGTGCTCGCTGACGCCGCCGGCGGGATATTCTGCGTCGGACTACTACGAGCAGCGGATCTCGCAGGCTTTCGTCCAGGTCTACCTGACCGGCGCCGCGACCTGCGTCGCCGGCATCCCGGACGCCACCGGCTGCTACCTGGGAACCGCGCCGACCGGCACCCACCCGTTCGTATGGTCGAATAACTTCTACTACGCCGACTAGCGAGCTTTAGAAAGCGAAGCCTTCGAAGAAACAGGCCCCGGCGAGAGTCGGGGCCTGCTGTTGTTTTTCTTGGAGGGGCTTCGGCGTGAGTCAATAGCTGGACTATGGTCGAAGCCACGATGAAACTCGATGACAAGGGTCGAGTTCAATTGCCAGAGGAGTTCGTTCGAACTTTGGGGCTCAAGGCTGGGCAATTCAGTCGTCATTCGAATCGCCGATGACGGGAGTCTCAGCTTCCAGAATTAGAGGTCCGCAAAGATCTCGCCGCAGACTCCTCTTGAAAAAGCCCAGGCACTCGTCCGGCGTCGTGTCGGACCGTCAAGGAGCCTCCTAGACGAGCTGATCGCAGATCGACGCAAGGCTGCTCGACTTGAGTGAAGTAGTGCTCGACGCCTCAGTCGTCTTGATGGTTCTCAACCAAGAGCCGGGCTGGGAAGACTTTGCACCTCACCTTGAAGGATCCTTCCTAGGCGCGCTGCGTTTGCCCGAGGAACGGTGGAGTCGCGCGACCGTGCTCTGCTAGCCCCTGGAATTCGGAACCCCTTCGCTTCGCTGGGGGAGGGGACGAGCCCC
>JBCDKB010000106.1:0-20367 GCA_038747035.1 Acidobacteriota bacterium
CCCGACCGCGCGCACGAGCGCGCCGGCCTCGTCTACGGCACCGCCGGCTTTCTCTTTTGGGGCCTATCGCCCATTTTCTGGAAGCTCATCGACCACGTCCCGGCGATGCAGCTCCTAGCCCACCGCGTCATCTGGTGCGGACTCCTGATGGCGGGCATCCTGGTCCTTCGCCAAGACCGAGAGCTCTTCCGAGCTTTGCGGCGGCGCAAGACCTTCCTGATGCTCGTCTTCTCGACCGTGCTCATCGGCACGAATTGGTACGCGTATATCTATGCCGTCGTCAGCGGACAAATTCTCCAGGCCAGCCTCGGGTACTTCATCAACCCGCTGGTGAGTGTGCTCTTCGGCGTCGTCTTTCTTCGCGAAGAGCTGCGTCCACAGCAGAAGCTCGCCGTCACCATCGCGGGTATCGGCGTCGCCATTCTGACCTGGCACCTCGGCGAGCTGCCGTGGATTTCGCTTTTCCTCGCCTTCTCCTTCGCCGTCTACGGCCTGGTGCGCAAGACCGTCGACGCGACCCCGGAACAAGGACTCGCCCTCGAGACCTGGCTGCTAACGCCACTGGCCCTGATCTACCTCCTCACGCAGCACCAGGGCGGCGCCGGCGCCCTCGGCGCCCACGGCCTCAGCTCCGACCTGCTGCTCTTGCTCACCGGAGCCGTCACCGCGACGCCGCTCCTTCTCTTTACCCACGGCACCCGTCGCCTACCGCTATCGACGATCGGTATCCTCCAGTACATCGCCCCCACGTGCCAATTCTTGCTCGCGGTGCTGGTCTACCGCGAAGACTTCGAAGTCCCCCAATTCGTCGCCTTTCTCTTTATCTGGACGGCCCTGGGCATCTTTACTGCGGACCTGAGGCAAGCCGCTAAACGCCAAGCGGCGGCCCGTGGGGCCGCCGCTTAAGTCGATCCGCGAAGACCTGAACTCCAGCTCAAAGCATGCCGAGCTCGAGGCGCGCCGCTTCGGACATCATGCTCGGATTCCACACCGGGTCCCAAACGATCTCGACATCGGCGGAGGTGACGCCGTCGACCGATTCCACCTTGGCCTGCACTTCTCCGGGCAGGCTACCCGCCACCGGGCACGCCGGCGACGTCAGCGTCATGATGACGTCGACATGACCGTCGTCGCCCACGGCCACGTTATAGATCAGACCGAGCTCGTAAATATTGACCGGGATCTCGGGGTCGTAGATCGTTTTGATCGCTTCGACGATGGTGTCCTCGAGGGACAGCTCGACGCCGGCCTCCGCGGCGGTGTCGGTTGCGATCTTGGGAGCTTGGGGCGGAGGCGCGTTGTTGATGATTTTCATGAAGAGGCTCTCTTAAGGGTGGAGTCGATCAGGATTCGGTCGTGACGGTTTGGGTACCGTCTTCGAGGGCCGCCTTGAGCGTGTGCCACGCGAGGGTGGCGCACTTGACGCGCACCGGAAGCTCGCGCACGCCGACGAAGGCTTCGAGCTTGCCGAGTTCATGGTCGCCGGGCTCGGTCCGGCCGGTGAGCAAGTCTCTGAAATTCTGCCCGAGCGCTTCGGCTTCGAGAATCGTCTTGCCCTTGATCGCTTCGGTCAAGAGGGACGCCGACGCCGTTGAAATCGCGCAGCCCGCGCCTTCGAACGCAATGTCGTGGATGCGATCTCCGTCGAGATCGATAGAGATCTTGACGCTATCGCCGCACAGCGGATTGTGCCCCTTGGCTTCGCGGTCCGCCCCGTCGAGGGAACCGTGATTGCGCGGTGATCGATAGTGGTCAAGGATGATTTCCTGGTAGAGCTGCCTGAGGTCTGACATGGCGGTAGCTGCTAAAGCCGAAACATCTCGATGGCGACGCCGAGGGCGTCGACCAAAGCGTCAACTTCGGCGCGGGTGTTGTAGAACGCGAAGGAGGCGCGGGCCGTCGCCGGGACGCCGAAACGCTCCATCACCGGCTGGGCACAGTGGTGGCCGGCGCGGATGGCGACGCCTTCGTGGTCGAGGATGGTCCCGAGGTCGTGGGGATGGATGCCTTCGACGGTGAAAGAGACCACCGACGCTTTTTCTGACGCCTCACCGACGATGCGAACGCCGTCGAGCGCTTCGAGTTTGGCGGTCGCGTACTCGAGCAGGGCGTGCTCGTGGGCGGCGATGGCCTCGTGGCCCAAGGCCATCATGTAATCCATGGCCGCCGCCATGCCTTGGGCGCCGACGATATGCGGCGTGCCGGCTTCGAAGCGGTGGGGCGGCACGTTGAAGGTCGTGCCTTCCTTGAAGCTCACGGACGTGATCATCTCGCCGCCGCCTTGGTAAGGCGCCATCGAATCCAGGAGCTCGAAGCGCCCATAGAGGGCGCCGATGCCAGTGGGGCCGAAAAGCTTGTGGGCGGAGATGACGTAGAAGTCGCAGCCCAGAGCCTGCACGTCGATTCGGGCATGGGGCGCTGCTTGGGCCCCGTCAAAGAGTACCGGCGCGCCTTTTTCCTTCGCCAGCCTGACAATCTCAGCCACCGGGTTGATGGTGCCGAGGGCATTCGAGACGTGGCCGAGGGCGACCATCCGAGTGCGTTCGCTAAGCAGCTCGGCGTAAGCAGCCATGTCGAGCTCACCGCGATCATTGATCGGTATCACCTTGAGCTCCGCGCCGGTCTCCTGGCAGATCAGTTGCCACGGCACGATATTCGAGTGGTGCTCCATCTCGGAGACGATGACATTGTCCCCGGGCCCGAGCCGCGGACGCACGAAGCTCCACGCCACCAGGTTGATGCCTTCGGTGGCCCCCCGGACGAAGACGATTTCGTCCTCGCGGGCGGCGCCGAGGAAGGCCTGGGCCGTACGCCTCGCCGCTTCGTAGCGGTCGGTCGCGAGCTGGGAAAGCGTATGCACGCCGCGGTGCACGTTCGAGTACGGTCCGCCGTAGCCTTCGGCGAGCACATCGATCACGGCTTGGGGCTTGTGCGCCGAAGCGGCGTTATCGAGGTAAACGAGGGGCTTGCCGTGCACTTCCTGGGTGAGGGCCGGGAAGTCGCGACGGACCTTCTCGACGTCGAGCGCCGCTCCGGCGACGGCCGGCATCACACGGCCTGCCGCACGACGTCGCCCTTGGGCAGACGCGTGAAGAGGTACTCTTCGAGGCCTTTCTTGACGGTTTCGAGGCGGAATTCCTCGAGAACCTCGGCCGCGAAGGCGTAGGTCAACAGACTGCGGGCTGCGTCTTCACCAATGCCGCGGGAGCGCAAGTAGAAGACCGCCTCGTCGTCCAGGTGGCCGGTGGTCGAGCCGTGGGTGCACTTCACATCGTCGGCGAAGATCTCCAGCTGCGGATTGGACTGGGCGATGGCGCTCTTCGAAAGCAAGAGGTGCTGACTCGACTGCTTGGCGTCGGTCTTCTGGGCGTCCTCATGCACCTTGATGCGGCCGTTGAAGACCGCCTTCGAGCTGTCTTCGAGCACACCTTTGAAGAGCTCATAGCTGTGGCAGTGGGGCATCGCGTGGTCGACCCACATGTGGTGATCGACGAGCTGTTTGCCGCGACCCAGGTAGAGACCGTTGAGCGTGCAGTGGATGCCTTCACCGCCCAAATAGGCGCGGATATCGTTGCGCACGATGGCGCCGCCCCAATTCACCGAGTGGGTGAAGTGGTTGGCGTCACGGCCGAGGGCGATCTCGAGGGTCGCCAAATGAAAGGCGTCGACGCTTTCCTCGCCCAGACGATAGTGGTCAATCACCGAGTTATCGCCGCCGACGATCTCGGTGACCGGGCAAGTGAAGTAGCGATCACCCGAAAAACCGGCGTAGCTCTCGAGCACGGTGAGCTCGGCGCTTTGCTCGACGACGATCAGGTTCCGCGGGTAGGACACCGTCGCTTCGTCGCCGGCGGTGCCGACGAAAAGCAGGTGTAGCGGCCTCTCGACGCGGACACCGCGCGGAACGTAGACGAAAGCCCCGTCTTCGATGTGGGCCGTATTGAGCGCCACGAACGGATTGTCGTCGAGTCGCGCGTGCTGGCCGAGGTGGGCCAGGACCGTCTCGGGCATTTCTCGCAGGGCCTGGGCCAGGCTCCCGGCGAAGACGCCTTCGG
The DNA here is from genome assembly GCA_038747035.1 of Acidobacteriota bacterium. Taxonomy (GTDB): domain Bacteria; phylum Acidobacteriota; class Thermoanaerobaculia; order Multivoradales; family J023; genus JAUIJL01. Next base: position 4,056 of record JBCDKB010000106.1, read on the forward strand.
GCAAATCGCCGGCTTCGGAGAGCTCCGCGTCGAACCGGCCGTTGACGAAGACCAGGTCTTGCGTCTCGTCGACCAGGAAAGGCTCCAGCTTGGATGCGTCGAGGCCGTGGCGTTCACCGCCGGCGCGGCGAGCCTCGAGACGGCCCACGGGGGTGACGTTGGTGAAGCGCCACTCTTCATCGCGCTTGGTCGGGAAACCGACCTCTTCGAAACGATCGCGGCCCCGGCGACGCAGCGCCTCGAGCTCCGCCGGCTGGTCGAGCGAGGCTTCGAAAGCGTCGTACTCGGCGAGTAAGGGATGGGATTCGGCGACGGCAGTCATCGTCTTTCCCTTCAGGCGCCCGCCGGCACGGCGTCGACCATGGCGTAGCCCTTGTCTTCCAGCTCTTTGGCGAGCCCTGGGCCGCCGGTCTGAACGATCCTGCCGTCCATCAACACGTGGACGATATCGGGGGTGATGTAGTCGAGGAGACGCTGGTAGTGGGTGATAACCAGGAAGGACCGGCCTTCGCCGCGCATCGAGTTCACGCCGTTGGCGACGATTCGCAGCGCGTCGATATCCAAACCGGAATCCGTCTCATCGAGCACGGCGAGTTTCGGGTCCAGCACGGCCATGTGGAAAATTTCATTGCGCTTCTTCTCACCGCCTGAGAAGCCGTGGTTCACGGGCCGCTGAAGCAGCTTCTCGTCCATCTGCACCATTTTCATTTTGGCGCGCGCCAGCTTTAGGAAATCGACGGCGTCCATTTCCGGCTCGCCGCGGTGTTCGCGGGTCGCGTTGAGGGCCGCCTTCAGGAAATAGGTGTTGGACACACCCGGGATCTCGACCGGGTATTGGAAAGCGAGGAAGAGACCTTCACGGGCCCGCTCTTCCGGATCCATGTCCAACAAGTCTTCGCCGTCGAAGTCCACGGAGCCGTCGGTGATTTCGTATTCTTCACGGCCGGCGAGGATCTGGGCCAGGGTGCTCTTGCCGGAGCCGTTCGGTCCCATGATGGCGTGCACCTCGCCGTCTTTAATATCGAGGTCTATGCCCTTGAGGATTTCGGCGCCGTCAATGCCGGCGTGGAGGTTCGTTATCTTCAACATGTCTCTTCTCCGAGAACTTTCTATCGGGTCAAGCAGGGGTAGAACTGATGGAGGGTCCGGCCAGCCAAAACGGGGCCGGTCCTAAAAAGACTTCGTCAGCCGACGCTGCCTTCGAGGCTGATCTCGAGGAGTTTCTGGGCCTCGACGGCGAATTCCATGGGCAGCTCCTGGAAGACCTCTTTGCAGAAACCGTTCACGATCATCGAGACGGCGTCTTCTTCGTCGATGCCGCGGCTCTTGCAGTAGAAGAGTTGGTCTTCGCCGATCTTTGAGGTCGTCGCTTCGTGCTCCATCTGCGCCGTCGGATTCTGCACGTCGATATAAGGGAAGGTGTGGGCGCCGCAGCGATCACCGATCAGCATCGAGTCGCACTGCGAGAAGTTGCGGGCGCCGTCGGCCCCCTTCTGGATTTTCACTAGACCGCGGTAGGTGTTCTGGCCCCGGCCGGCGGAGATGCCTTTCGACACGATGACCGAGCGGGTGTTCTTGCCGACGTGGATCATCTTGGTGCCGGTGTCGGCCTGCTGGAAGTTATTCGTGAGCGCCACCGAGTAGAACTCGCCGATCGAGTCGTCCCCCCGCAGGATGCACGACGGATATTTCCAGGTAATCGCTGAACCGGTTTCGACCTGCGTCCACGAGATCTTGGAGCGTGCGCCGGCGCAGACGCCGCGCTTCGTCACGAAATTGTAGATGCCGCCCTTGCCTTCTTTGTCGCCCGGGTACCAGTTCTGGACCGTCGAATACTTGATCTGGGCGTCTTCGTGGGCGTAGAGCTCGACCACCGCGGCGTGGAGCTGGTGCTCATCGCGCATCGGAGCGGTGCAGCCTTCGAGGTAGCTGACGTAGCTCCCTTTCTCGGCGATGATCAGGGTGCGCTCGAATTGCCCCGTATTCATGGCGTTGATGCGGAAATACGTCGACAGCTCCATGGGGCAGCGAACGCCTTCGGGGATGTAGACGAAGGATCCGTCTGAGAAGACAGCCGAGTTGAGCGCAGCGAAGAAGTTGTCCGTGCGCGGCACCACCGAGCCAAGATACTTCCGGATCAGCTCCGGGTGCTCTTGGAGCGCTTCGGAGAAAGACATGAAGATCACGCCCATCTCTTTGAGCTTGCCTTTGAAGGTGGTCGCCACCGAGACGCTGTCGAAGACCGCGTCAACGGCGACGCCGGCTAGCATCTTCTGCTCCTGGAGCGGTATGCCGAGGCGCTCGTAGGTGCGCAGCAGCTCCGGATCGACCTCATCGAGGCTCTTTGGCTTTTCGTCATCGGACTTCGGCGCCGCGTAATAATGCGCGTCTTGATAGTCGATGGGTTCGTAGTGCACGTTCGGCCATTCCGGTTCGTCCATCCTCTGCCACGCGCGGAACGCCTGGAGACGCCACTCGAGCATCCATTCCGGCTCTTTCTTCTTCGCGGAGATCCAGCGGACGACGTCTTCGTTGAGACCTTTCGGGATGATCTCTTGTTCAATATCGGTCACGAAGCCAAACTTGTACTCCTGCTGAGCAAGGGCTTCGATTTTTTCTGTTTCAGTGCTCATGCTGTCTCCAAAGTCAGCGATGGGTCGAGGAACGAATGTCGTCAGAGACGGTGAGTTGAACAAGCGGCCTAGACATCGGAACCGCGAGATCGGCGAGGGAGATCTCTTTGAGCGCGTCTCGGACTGCGCTATTGATCCGCTGCCAATTTCCGCGAACCTGGCACCACGCCTCCTGGCTGCATTCGCCCGGCGCGTCTTCGATGCACTCAGTGAAAGCGATGGGGCCGTCGAGCACCTCGATCAGGCGCGTCACCGTGATCTCTTCCGGGGCGCTAGCGAGGGAGTAGCCACCCTTGACACCGCGGTGCGAATCCAGAACGTTGCCGCGGGAGAGCAGCTTGAGGATTTTGCTGACGGTTGGCTGGGGCAATTGCGTCGCCGTCGCCAACTCGGGGGCGGCATAACGACGCTCGGGCTGCGTCGCCATATGCGAAAGCAGCACTATGCCGTAGTCAGCTTGCTTGGTCATCCTGAGCATAGCTACGCCTTAGTAGGTTATGAGAGCGGAGTTCTCAAAGACGGTGATGGAGGATTGGGCCCTATCCGGCGATAACCGGAAGCGTGCCAGAAATTAACGGTCTGACGTCATAGGAAGGCGGTCGGAGCGGGCGCCGGGGGCGAGTGCGTTTATGGCGGGGTGCAGGTGGCGCCGTCGCAGGGGCGCCGGGGTGACGGTCGCCTGGGTGGGCGCAGCGCTGGGGAACGACCTAACCTATAGTGTACGTTTTCGGTCCTCTTTGAGGCAAGCATCTGCGTGGGGAAAACACACGGCTTTTACACCGACGGAGCATCGCTCGGTCATGTCGGTGTCTCTGGTGTTCATGGATGGGTGTCAAAAAGCGCCGGAACGGCATCTATTTCTTCGTAGCTCGACAGGAAGCGGATGCCCCTGCCGTTGAACCCACAGGCCCCGGCCTGAGATATTCTCCCGCTCCACCCCCAAGGAGATGCCAGTGAGCGAAAAGATCCTCGACGGCAAGGCCGTCGCCGCCGAAATTCAACAGGAGTTGGCCCGCGACGTCGACGCCCTCCTCGCCGGCGGCGGACGTCGACCGCAGCTGGTGGCCGTGCTCGTCGGCGACAATGCGGCGTCGGCGGCCTATGTGCGCAATAAGGCCAGGACCTGCGAGAAGGTCGGCATGATCGGTCGCACCCTGCGCCTGCCCGCCAGCATCACCCACGGCGAGCTCGAAGACACGATCCACGGCCTCAACGAAGACGACGACGTCGACGGCATCCTCGTTCAGCTGCCGCTGCCGAGCCAAGTCGACGAACGGCGGATCTTGGAGATGATCCGGCCCGAGAAAGACGTCGACGGCTTCCATCCGACGAACGTCGGAAGGCTGTGGTCCGGCGAGAAGTGCCTGGCACCGGCGACGCCATCGGGCGTCATCGAAATGCTCCGCCGCCGCGGGATCGAGCGGCGAGGGGCCCACGCGGTCATCGTCGGCCGCTCGAATATCGTCGGCAAACCGATGGCGGCGCTCCTGCTGCGGGAAAACGCCACCGTGACGATCTGCCACTCGCGCACGAAAGACCTCGTCGGAGCCTGCCGCACGGCCGACGTTCTCATCGCCGCGGTCGGCGTGACGGCGCTCATCGGGCCCGACCACGTCAAGGAAGGCGCGATCGTCATCGACGTCGGTATGAATCGGGTGGACGACGTCGCTCAGCTTGAACGGCTCTACCCGGGAGACGAGAAACGCCGACGCCGCTACGACAAGCGGGGCTATCTGCTCACCGGCGATGTCGACTTCCACGGCGTCTACGACCGCGCCTCGGCGATCACCCCGGTGCCCGGCGGCGTCGGCCCGCTGACCGTCGCCATGGTGGTCGCCAATACGCTCCGCGCCTCGGAAGCTTTTCAGCAGGGGGCGGCGTGAAGCGGCTCCTACTCGGGCTCACCGGCGGCATCGCGAGCGGTAAGTCGACGGTGGCGCGATGGCTGGGAGACGCCGGATTCCATATCGTCGACGCCGATCGTGTGGTGGCGGAGCTCTATAAGCCCGGCGGCGCCGGCGCCCGAGCGCTCAAAGACGCCTTCGGCGACGGCGTGCTCGACGCCCGGGGGGCCGTCGACAAACCGGCCGTCGCGAAGCTCATCTTCAGCGACCCCGCCGCCAAGCGCAGGGTCGAGGCCTTGATCCACCCCCTGGTTCGCCAGCACTTCCGACTCATGGCCGCCGAGCTCGAGGGCGTCGTGGTCTACGAAGCCACGCTGCTGGTGGAGTCGAGCCACGGCAAAAACTTCGACCTCATCGTCAGCATCGAAGCGCCGGAAGAACGGCGCCTCAACTGGGCCATCGGCCGCGGTATGGAGGAGGCGGAGGCCCAGGCGCGACTCGCCGCCCAAGGCGACGGCGCCGAGCGACGGGCCGGCGCCGACCGCATCCTCGAAAATGACGGCACCCTCGAAGACCTGCGCGCGAAGGTCGACGCCCTCGTCGACGAGCTCCGCGCCCAGGTCGCTTCAGGGAGCTGAAGACGACAGCCCCCGGGGCCGCTCCTCCCTACGGATTCGTCTGCTCATCCAGGTTCACGGGATCCGGAGGCGTCGTGCCCGGATTGCCCGGTCCAAAGTAATTCGGCGGAATCGCGCCGAAGAGAAATGGCGCCGCCTGCATCGGCTGTCGGCGCGGATCGTCGTGCATCCATAGCGTCGTCAGCTCCTCGGCCAGCGCCGTCGACGGCCGCATGGTCAATGACGGATTGCTCTCGACGTGGCAGCTCAGGCAGAACGGATTCTGCACCGCGTCGGGTCGATTGGCGTTCCACACCAGCGCTTCGTTGAGACCGTTGACCAGCGGACGCAGGCACTCCGCCGACATCGGGCCGTGGGTCGCGCCCAGGCACGTCTTGGCGCCGGTGAAGGTTTCCTGACGCTCGCAGATATAGTCGCTGTAGGTCGACGGTGAACCCGGAAGCGTATTGATGAAACCCGTCAAGTCGGCGTGGATATCGCCGCTGCCGACCCGGTAAGAGCTGGCGAGCGAGTAGAGCTCCGAGGGCGAGCCGGGGGCCAGTCCGCGCAGCGTTCCGCCGGCGTGGTTGCAGACCTCCTCGTGGGTCGGCGCCGCGCCGATGATCTTGAAGTCATCGACCCAGCCCACCACACCGCCGCCCGCCTCGCCGTCGGCTCCGACGCGGATGTCGCCGACCTGCACGCGGAAAGGCTCGAGCGTCGAGTCGCTGAGCTCCACGATGCGCAGGCCGTCGACGAATATCGAGAGCGTGCTCGGCGCACCGGCCTCCGAAAGGACCGCCAGCGTCGTCCACTTGCCGTCCTGGAGCGCCAGGGATGAGCTCAGGAAGATCTCCGCGGGCGTCGCCTGCCCCCAGTCGAGACGCACGACCTGACCGTCGGATCGCAGGTCGAGGGCGCTGCCGTCGGGCAAGGTCAGGAGACGCCACCACGAGGCGCCGCCGTCGAGGGTCGGCTCGACGCTGATCGTCGCGAACCAGGGCGTGGTGGCGAAGTCAGCAGCGTCGGGCTGGGGCGGCACCAGGTATTCGATCCAGTCATCACCGTCGAGCCACACGCCTTTTCCGCGATAGCCGCCGGCCGCCACCGCTTCCGTGCGCGCGCCGCCGAGGACCCGGCCGTAGGTCGGCACGTTCCACTGCACGGCGCCGGCCAGCGGATTCGCCTGACCCGAAGGCGTCGCCGCCGCCGCGAAATCCACCACCGCCTGCGACACCGCCGAGGCCGTATTGGCGACGTGGGCTGCGCGGGTAAAGCCTCGACCCTGGAACTTCAGGAGACTGGCGTCCCCTTCGTCGTCAAAGCCCGGATAGTCCCGCACCGCCGAGTAGTCCCACTCGAAACCATCGTTGTAGCGACCGCGGATCGGCCCCTGCATATTCAGCGACGCCGACATCTCCGACACGATGAAAGCCCGCGGGTGGTTGACGTCGTCGAAGACCACCTCGTCGGTGTCCATTTGGGTCGCCACCTTCCACACCACGTCCCTCGGCGCCTCCGGCCGGACGGTGGAGAGGTAATTGAACTGACTCTCCGGCGAATTGATCACCACCTTCGCCGTCGAGCCGATTTCGGTGGCGCCACCGGTAAAAAGATCCACCAGGCGGTGCAGCTGAGGAAAATCATCCTTGATCGTGATGTCGATATTGTTATGGCGAGTGTCGGGCGTCGAGAATTTTCCCTGTGTCCACAGGCCGACCATCGACAAACCGATCCGCACCCCGCCGGCGTAAGAGTTGACGAAGTCCTGAATATCCGACGGCGACGTGGCGGTGACACCCGGCAGCGGATGGCCGGCGATCGGCAACCGCTCCTGGAGCTGATCGTTGTCGTCGATGTAGTACATGGCCTGGTCAGCGGCGATGAAAAACAGATTGTCACCGTCGCGATCGACCCACGGATAGGCGCCGCGGATCGCGTAAACCGACTCCCCGGGCAGGTTGCTGATGACGTTGTCCTCAGCGTCCCGCAGGGGAAATTTCGCCAGGCCGTAGCTCGACATCAGCGGATCGGCGTACATCTCCGAGATGTGCTTCCACGCCGTCCACTGCCCCGGATCGCACGCGCTTTCTGTCTCGGGGACCACCGAATACTGGATATGGCCGTCGACCTGGGCGATCAGCAAGCGCCCATTGCCTGAGATGACCGGCTCGAGGATCTGGTGACCATCGCCGACCGTGAGCTTGGTTGACGTTTCGCCATTCGGCCGGACCTGCACGTCCACGACGTGGGGCACCGCCGCATCCACGCCGGAATTCGCCGGCTCTGTCTTCGGGTACGCCATCACGACTTTGACCGGCGTCGCCCACAGCTCGTCGAGCTCTTTGGTGCCCGGGAGGTAGGACCGCATAATCAAGGTCAGGTCGTAGCAGTCGTGGTCGCCGCCCGAAGTCTCGACGCCGGCCGACGTGCAGCGATAGGGGTTGCTGTCACGGTCCGGGATGTTCTGGCTCTGGTTGTGGTGCGGCGCCGTCATCGGCGACCGCGGCGGATCACACACCGCCATCGAGGGCCCCAGCTTGCGCGAACCGCCGTCTGTATCGAAAAGCGTCGCCACTTCGGTCGGTTCGATGTAGTACTTGAAGGTGTCCTGGGTCCGGTAGTAATCGCTCCGCACGCGGGTGGCGCCGAAGACGCTCTGGTCCTCGCTCAGGGGGGCGGTGAAGATCTCCGGAATCTGGGCGTAAAACTGCACCCGCTGCGCCGGATCGAGGGCGCCCATGACCACCCGCCCGTCGTAGGACTGGGCCGGCGACTCCGCCAGGTGGTTGTGCAGCAGGCTCTTGAACTGCGGCGTACCGCCGACCAGGTGGATATCTCGACGCAGAATATCGGCCGCCTTCGCCGGCGGGTCGGGCAGCTGGGCATTCGCGGCCCAGACGTCACTTTCGTGCACGCAGCCGACCTTCACCGACCCCGGTGACCCCTCCCGCGGACCGTAGCCGCCGAGCAGGTTCTGGTCAGCGCAGTACTCGGCCATCGCCTGGCTGCAGGCGTCGGGCACGGCGGCGAAGCCGTAGAGGCCGTCGCACTCGCCCCCGGGGATCAGCGTCGACGGTGCAGCCGTCGTGCTCTCGATGATGCCCGGCGCAAAACAGGCATACTGCACCTGGTTACCGTAGGCCCGCTCCACCGGCCCGAAGCCGCCGTCGGCGCCGCACAGACGGTCGATGCCGACGCTGCAGTGGAGATTCGGCGTCGGCCAGCCGGCGTGCGCCCGCGGGGCCGTCGCCATGCACCACTCCGACATCCGCTCTTCGTTCGGATCGTCGGCCGGAATTGGAACGCTCGGATTATTCGGATCGTAGGGGTCGTGGTACGCCAGCGTATTGACCGTCACCGCGTCGGAGGTGAGGCAAGAGATCTCCGCCTTCGTCGAGTCACTAGGCGCCGTGAAGCCGTAGCCGGTCACAAAGCCCTTGCCGAGGCAAAACCGATGGATCGCGGTGGTGCAGCTCTGGGTCGGCAAGGTGTCCGTGGACTTGCACCAAGGCACATCCGTGCCGTTGAAATTCGAAGTGAAGATCGCTTCTTTCGTCACCAGGTACCGCGCCACCAAGGCGTCGGAGAAGACCGCGTCGTGCTCTCCGTCGACGAAGGGCTGGTCCGCCCACGCGGCGGCGGTTCCGAAGAAAGAAAGGCCCGTGATGAGGGCGCCCGCGGCGAAAGCTGCGCACCGCGCCGGGGCACCGAAAAAGGTATGAGTCATCCTGTCCTCCTTGTCAGGTCTCGCACTCGGCAGCGAAAAGCCACTGCCGACTTACTGCCGGTCGGCGCGGGGTGTGGCGCGGCCGCCGGCAAGGAGGACTAGGCGCCCTCGGCTCCCGAGCGGGATCACCGAGGGGATAAAAATTCAAAACCGTCTATAAGCGGGCGAGCTCTATCGACCGAGGAGGCGCCGAGCTTCAGCCATCCGCGGGTCGGTCGCCGGAGCTTGCGACACCTCGAGAAAGCGAGTCAGGCTGGCCCGGGCCGCCGCGGTCTCGCCGAGGCCATAGCTGACCAAGCCGTGGTTGAAAAGCACGTCGGCGTGCTCGGGGGCGAGCTCCAAGGCGCGGCCCCAGGCCTCGACAGCTTCAGATTCCTTGCCCTGTTCGGCGAGCGCGAGGCCGAGGTTATTCCATGCGCCGACGGCCGTCTGCCGACGTTCGATCGCGTTTCGCGCATAGAGCTCAGCCGTCGCCGCGTCGCCGACTTGCAGCCGGAGGAAGCTGAGGTTCTCAAGGGCCTTCGCACTTTCCGGGTAAAGCTCCGCGGCCTTCCGGAAGGTCGTCTCGGCCGAGCCGGCGTCGCGATTCTGCACGTGGGCGTGGCCGAGCACGTTGAGCGTCATTTCGCTCGGCGACCGCGCCGCTTCCTTCTCGAGCTCGCGGAGCGCTTCATCAAGACGCCCCAAGCGCAGCAGGCTGATGCCGAGCTGGCGACGCAAGTCCTCCGACGCCGCGTCGCGCGCCATCGCCCGACGGATGACGTCGATCCCGGCCTCCACATCACCGCGACGCACGGCGGCCGCGGCCCAGCTGGAGTAGAGCAGCGGCGAGTCGGGCAGCTCCTCTTCGAGCGATTCGGCGGCGTCGATAACGTCCTGGAAGCGCCCGTCGTGCAGCCAGGCGACCATATTGCGCAGCCGGTTGTAGGCGTCGATGCCGTTCTTCAGGTCGTCCTCGGGGCCGAAGTCGGCGATCGACTGGCCGCGGGCCGAACGCGCATCGAGGTAGCCCAGGGCGGCGAGGCGGGCGCGCTCTTCTTCGCCCAAAGACCGCTCGTCGAGGCCGTAGCCTCGACTATCCGGCAGCAGCGCCAGCAGTCGACGGGCGATGCCGCGCTCCGTGTTGACCAGGTTCTTGGACTCCGCCGGATCCGCGTCGAGGTCGTAGAGCTCGGGCAAGGGCTGCTCGATGAGCTTGTACTGTCCGTCCACGACGCCCCGGAGCGGCGCCAGACCGAAGTTATAGAACGGCGACAGTGACTCGAAATACGTCACCTCAGCCCACTCCGCCGAAGGGTCGAGCAGGCTGCGCCCCGGAAGATCCGTCGGCGGCTCGAGACCGACGGCGTTGAGCGTCGTGGGCACCAGATCCACGTGGCGCACCTTGCGATCGTCGATTCCCGCGGCCACGCCGGGCCCGGCGAGCACCAGGGGCACCCGCAGGGTCGAGTCGTAGGCGAAGAAACCGTGGGTCGGCTCGCCGTGATCACCAAAAGCCTCGCCGTGGTCGGAGGTGAAGATCACCAGGGTCGGCGTGTCGGCGAGCTCCGAAAGCAGGGGCTCAAGCATGTAATCCGTCCACGCCACCTCGCCGTCGTAGGGATCGTCATAGCGCTCCTTAAACGGCGACGGCGGGGCCCACGGCGCGTGGGGGTCGTAGAGGTGAACGAAAAGAAACCTGCGATTCTCGGACTCCCGCCGCCACCACTCGAGTGCCTCGGCGACGACCTCGTCCCCCTGCCGCTGGCCCACCATGGCCCGCGGATTGGGCAGCCCCAGCACCAGGCCCTGGTCCGTATCCGGGTCGATGCGCACGTCGCCGTAGACCGCGAATCCTTGGTCCAAGCCCTTCTCGGCGGCGAGCGGATACGCGCCCACAAAACCGCCGGTGGCGAACCCCGCCGACGCCAGACGGGTCGCGAGGGTGGGGATGGAGCGGTCGAGGGTAAAGCCACCGTTGTCGCGCACGCCGTGCTCGTCCGGCATTAGGCCGGTCAACATGCTGACGTGGGAAGGCGTCGTCATCACCGCGTGGGCGCGGGCCTGGGTAAAGACGCGCCCGCGGGACGCCAGTCGATCGATAGACGGGGTCTCGACGCCGGAGCCGGTGTAGCCCGGCGCATCGAATCGCAGGGTGTCGACCGAGATCAAGACGATGTCGCGGGCGACGTCGGTCTCGGAGGCAGACCCGCCGGCGCCGGCCGGCGGACCTTCACCGCCCGAGCAGGCGCCGAGGCCAAAAAGCACAAGCCCAAGCAGGACGAGGAGTCCGAACGGCGCCCGCCGGGTCCAACGCAAACCCGGCGGCCGGGGCCAGAGCCACCGACCGAGCCTGCGAAGCGCTGGGCCCGCCGTCACTCGGCGAGCGCCTCGACCGGGGCGTGCTCCTCAAGGGCCGCCTCGAGGTAGCGATAGTCGGGGGTGAGCTCACCGAGGTGGGTGATCACCGCCCGTTTGATCTCGAGCGGCAGGTGCAACTCATCGAAAGGCACCGTGAAGTCGGCCTCCGCCAGCGACGGCACCATTTCCCGCAGGTGGCGGCTGAAGTGGACCGACGCATCGCGCGGCAGCTCGCACGGCAGATTGTCGACCGCGAGCACGCACACGCCCCGTCCGTCAAAGCCGTCCCGGAAGGAGTCGGTTTCCGGGTCGTAGAGATAAACCGGATCGTCGGGCTGGGTGGCCTTGTAGGTCAACTCCACGGCGCCGTCGATATCGCAGGTAATGTCGCCGATCACCCGAAGTCGGCGCTCGCCGCGGCGCCACTGCTCCTGCACCTGCTCGCGCGAAATGAAGCGCGGATAGGCGTCGGTCCAGTAGATCCCGTTGATCAACATGGTCAGCTTCGGCAAGAACTCGTGGAGCCGACCGCGGAAGAGCTCGGGCTCCAGACGGTAGGTCGCTTCGTCGAAGTCGCTCCCGTCTTTCATCGCCGCCAGGTGGCGCTTCTCGAGCATCACCTTGAAGATCCGGTCGCGCTCGGGCCGCGCAAGCACCTCGGGCAGCTCCTCCGGCGTGACCTGCAGATGGGGCAACAGATCGAAGACGTCGAGCGCCCCTTGGGTCACGCTGCCGCGCCCGGTGAAGCCGACGATCAGCGGTTCGTCAAGGCCGCTACCGTCCAGCAGGGCGGCGCCGACCTTCTCGAAGACCTCACCGACGTGGTCGAGGTCGCGGTACTCGTGGGCCGGGCGGATACTCTCAAACGGCGTCTTGAGACCCTCGCGGCGCAAACGCTCGCCCAGGCTCCAGAAGCTATCGATCATGCCCGCCTGGCCCGCCTGGCGACCGAACTTCACCAGCCGACGGTCCGCTTCGTTGGTGACCCGCTCGTAGTCGATGAGCGTGATCTTCGAATCGAGCACGTGCCGCAGTCGGGTCATGTTGTAAGGCTGGCCCTTGATGACGTGGGCGAAAAAGCCATAGCAGCGCTCCGGCAGGAGCTTATCGATCGGCACTTCCTTCACCGCCAAGACCACACCCGCGTCCGACAGGTCGTCGCTGAGCTGGGCGCCGACCGCTTCGTAGTCGGCGTCGCTAAAGACGCGGATCGGCGACGGCTGGACGAGCACATCCACGCCGTGCTCGGTGCGCAGGCGTGCGACATCCTCGGGCACCAGGGGCACCCGACGTTCCCACCGGCTCTTATCCTCCAGCCGAATGCCGACCCGGTGCGCCATCACACGCGCTCGACGATGGTGGCGATACCCATGCCGCCGCCGATGCACAGCGTGACGAGGCCGGTCGCCAGGTCGCGGCGTTCGAGCTCGTCCACCAGGGTGCCGATCAGGATCGCGCCGGTGGCGCCCAGCGGGTGACCGAGGGCGATGGCGCCGCCGTTGACGTTGACCCGTCCGCGGTCGACACCGAGCTTGCGCATGGTCTGGAGCGGCACGGCGGCGAACGCCTCGTTGATCTCCCACAGGTCGATATCCGACGCCGCCATGCCGGCCTTTTTGAGGGCGCGCTCCGACGCCGGGGCCGGAGCCGTCAGCATGATCAAAGGCTCGGCGCCGGCCGTGGCCACGGCGCGGATCTTGGCCCGCGGCTTGAGGCCGTGGGCGGTGGCGTAGTCGCTCGACGCCACCAGCACCGCGGCGGCGCCGTCGACGATGCCTGAGGAGTTGCCCGCGGTGTGCACATGCTGGATATCGCCGGCCTCCGGATAGCGCTCGAGCGCGATCTGGTCGGAGGTCTTCGAGCCCTCGCCGGCGACCGGCGTTGAACCCCAGCGCACAAAGGCCGGATCCAGTCCGCCGAGCTTTTCGGCGGTGGTGCCGTGGCGCGGGTGCTCATCGTGCTCGAGGGCGACCTCGCCGGTGGTCGGGTCGACGACCGGGAAAAGACTCTTGTCGAAGTGCCCGCCCTTCTGCGCCGCCTCGGCGAGCTGCTGGGACTCGGCGGCAAATTGGTCGCAATCGTCGCGGCTAAAACCCTCGAGGGTGGCGATCAGGTCCGCGGAGATACCCTGGGCGACCTGGTGCACTTTGCTGCGCAGATGCAGGTTATTGCCGTCAATGCCGGCGCGATCCGACATCATCGGCACCCGCGACATGGACTCGACGCCGCCGCCGATCACCAGCTCCTGCTGTCCGCTCATCACGCCCATGGCGGCGAAGTTGACGGCCTGGGCGCCGGATCCGCAGAAACGATTCAAGGTCACGCCGGTGACCTCGAGCGGCCACTCCGCCGCCAGCACGCTATTACGGGCGATATTCGCGCCCTGCTCCTCGGCCTGCGATACGCAGCCGACGACCACGTCCTCGACGTCCTTCTTTTCGAAGCCCGTGCGCGCGGCCAGCTGATTCAGCGTCTGGGCGAGCAACTCTTGCGGGTGGATGCCCGAGAGGGCGCCCTTGTCTTTCTTGCCGCGGCCGCGGGGCGTCCGCACGGCGTCAATAATCCAGGCTTCACGCATGGTTGGATCTCCGAGCTGTAAAGGGAATCCGAGCTTTAAAGTGAAGGAGGGCGGGGCGTCTGCCGGGGGGACGACGCCGCGGTGAACTTACCCGCGCCCGGCGGGGGTGTCAAACAGGCCACCAGCGCCACCGCCGTCGTAAGTCACCCGTCGATGCCCACTTCCCAGGGTCCGAGGCCCGTCGTCGTGAATTCCGCGGCCCCGCCCCACGTAGCTTCCCTGACGGACGGGGCCGCCCTTCCGTTATCTTCAGGTATCGGCACGATGTCTTGAAATCGCCGGCGGCGGATCTTCGCCGCCGACCTCCCGGAGAAAACCATGCTGAGAGTGAGTCCCCTCTGTCGAACGTCCCGAACGCAGATGATCCTGGCGGTCTTCGCCCTGGCCTGCCTCATGGCGGCGCCGCCCGTGGCCCAAGCTGACGAAGCGGCGACCCCCGCTCCTGAAGGTCAGGCGCTTGCCCTCGAGCTCGCCCGCTTGACGTCGCCCTCGGCGCAAGAAACCGGCGACCTTATGCGCCTGATGTTGAGCCAAAGCCACCCCGACGAACCGTCCGAGCTGTGGGACCAGCTGATCGCAAACGTGGATTTCGACGAGCTCGAGCGACGGATCGCGCCGGTCTACGCGAAGCACCTGAGCGCCGAAACGATGCGCGACACAATCACCTTTTATAAAACCCCGGCAGGCCAACGCTGGATCGAAAAACAAACCGAGATCGCCGGCGACACCATGCTCATGACGCAGGAGTGGCTGATGCCGATCATCACCGAATTGCTCGACGAGGCGTTTGCGAGCGGTGCGGTCAGCGACGGACCGACGGCGGACAAATACGCCACGCGAGAAACGGTGTCCGACCTGCGAAATACGGGAACAGCCATGATGTCTTGGCTCACGGACCAGATCGCCGGGCAACAGCACAAGCTCGCCGGCGACGGCAGCACGGGCGAGTGGGGTTTCCACAAAGAAGGCAGCACCTCCACCACGGCGTACCGCGTCGTGAGCTACGACACGGTGAAGACCCTCCTGGTGCCGGACTACCTCCAGGAGCTGCCGCAGCATGACGGATGGGGTCACCCCTACCAATTCGCGGTCAACGAGAACCTCATCTCGGCGAACGTACTGGCGGTCCGAAGCCCCGGCAAGGACGGCACTTTCGACAGCGACGACTACACTGTCGGCCCCTTCCCCGCCGACGAGATCCACCACGACCTAGCGTGGGCCGACGGCTACTTCGTGATCTGGCCGGAATAATCCCCGGCGAGCTCGCCTGAAAGCCGCCGGAGCACACCCGCCACATCCCTTGGCCGGGTCACGGTCACGTCGCCGACGGGGAAAGTCGAGTCGGCGTCGTGCACCACGACCCGCCGCGCCAAGCGGTCGCCGAGAACCCCAGAAAGCTGCCGCAAGCCTTTGAGGAAACTCTTGGAGAAGGTGGCGCCGGACTTCATCTCGACGCCGATCAACCGGTCGGCGACGGCGAGTAAGAGGTCGACCTCGAGGCCGGATGAATCCCGGTAGAAGAAAAGGTTGTCCCCGCGCTGGCCTCGATGGGTTCTCGCCTTGAGCGCCTCGGCGACGACGAGGTTCTCAAAAAGCGCACCGCGCAGCGGGTGGGTGAAGATTTGTGCGGCGCTCTCGATTCCGAGCAGATAAGCGGCCAGGCCGACATCGACGAAATAGATCTTCGGCGACTTCACCAGCCGTTTGGAAATATTGGCGAAGTACGGAGGCAAACGAAAAATGACATAGCTCGCCTCGAGCAGGCTCAGCCATTCGCGAATTGTCGTGTGGGAGACGCCGACGTCACCGCCGAGGCTTGAGTAGTTCACCAGTTGCCCGGTCCGGCCCGCCAGCAAGCGAACGAAGCGCTGAAAGGTCACTAAATCCCGCAGCTCGCTCAGTTGACGGACGTCACGCTCAACGTAAGTCTCGAAATAGTCCCCGAGCATTTGGGTGGGATTGAGCTGCATTTCGTAGAGCCGAGGGTAGAAACCGCGAAAGAGCATCTCGTCCACGCTCAGATCAAGGCCCGCGGTACCGGTCTCTTCGACGCTCAGGGGAAGCAAGCGGAGAAGGGCAGTCCGTCCGGCGAGGGACTGACTAATGCCTTGGGAGAGGCTGAAGTTCTGGCTGCCGGTCAAGACGAACTGCCCGGGTCGGCGCACTTCGTCTACCCGGACCTGGATATAGCTCAGCAGCTCTGGGACTCGCTGCACCTCGTCGATCACCGCTCCGTCGGGGTAGCGGCCGAGGAAACCCAGCGGATCTTCCTGAGCCAGCAGGCGCACGTCGGGGCGCTCTAGGTTGACGTAAGGAAGACCGCTGAAAACGGCCCGACAAAGCGTCGTCTTGCCGGCTTGACGCGGGCCGGTCATGGTGACGACCGGATATCGCTCGAAGAGCTCTTCGAGGACGGGCTGGATTAGGCGGGGCAGCATTCATTCATGCTAGCACCAGCCGTGGGGATTGAAAATATCAATTTAAAAATTCACCGCAGGGGCCCCCCCCCGGCGCCCCCCCCACACAAAAACCGGGAGCGCGGGCCGGGGCCGCCGAGGGACAAGCAGGCC
>JBCDKB010000107.1:0-20294 GCA_038747035.1 Acidobacteriota bacterium
AGCACCAGGCCGGCGGAGATCCACGTCGGCAGGTCGGTGATGAAAGCGCGTCCTTGCCAAACGGCCACCGTGACGGCGCCGGCGGCCGCCAGCAGCGCGAGGGCGAAGCTCAGGGCCTCGATCCGGCGACTGTGGCTGAGGCGGACGAGTAGGGCGAGCAGGCCGGCGAGGATGAGGAACGCGGCCGCCAGGCCGAGCACCGCGGGCACCATGAGGTGGAGGGTGAGCGGCAAGACGTCGAAGGGGCTGTGGCGGAGGTGGCCGTTGCCGGCGGCGATGGCCACCGCGCCGACGGCGGAAGATGGCACTCCGATCAGCAAGGCGACCTTGAGCGCCAGCAAGCCGATGGCCCGCCACGGCGGCGTGCGGCGGAGCGCGTCTTGCAGCAGGAAGCGTTCGACCTGGTGGTCGAGGTAGCCGAGTCGGCGAAGCTCGGAGCGGACTTCCGCGGCGGCGGCGCCGGTCTCGGAAGCCGCGCGACTCTCCCCCGCGTCGGGGGCCTGGCCGTCGCTCATAGTCGGGCTTTCTGCTTGACCACTTCAGCGAGGGCGCGCAGCGGGTCCGCCCTCGGACCGAGGGGCTCTAGGGACGCGGTGGCGAAATTGATTAGCTCGCGCAGTAGGGATTCGGCGCCGTCGACCCCGAGGAGCTTGACGAAGGTGAGCTTGTCGTCGTCCTGCTTGGCGTCTTTGCCGGTCTCTTCGGTGGTCGCGACGACGTCGAGCAGATCGTCGGCGATCTGAAAGGCCAGGCCGAGGTTCTTGGCGTAGCGGGTGACGGCGCCGAGGTCGCGACGTCGGGCGTCCACGGCCATGGCGCCGAGCTCGGCGGCGGCGGTGAAGAGGGCGCCGGTCTTGTGGCTGTGGATGTACTCGAGGCGATCCAAATCCAGGTTTTCGTGCTGCGCTTCGAGGTCCAGGGCCTGGCCGCCGACAAGTCCCCGGCTGCCGACCGCCTCCGTCAGCAGGTGGAGGAGGTCCTCGGCCGTGTAGCGGCCGGTGGCCAAGCGCGCCGCCCGCTCGGCGACGGTGGCGAAGGCGAGGTTGAGTAGGCCGTAGGACGCCAGCACCGCGACGTCTTCGCCGTAGACCAGGTGGGTGGTCTTGCGGCCGCGGCGGAGGGACGCGTCGTCCATCATCGGCAGGTCGTCGAGGATGAGCGAGCAGGCGTGCACCATTTCGATGGCGCAGGCGACATCGAGCACGGCGTCGCTAGCTTCACCGAAGATGTCGGCGACGACCAGGGTCAGCACCGGTCGGAGGCGCTTTCCGGGGCTCATCGCGGCGTAGCGCATGGCGCCGTGCACCTGCTCCGGGCGCTCGGTTTCCGCCGGCAACAGCTCCGGCAAACGTGCTTCGACCCGCGCCGCCTGCTGACGCAGGGCCATGCGCGGATCGATCGACGCCCGGCGCGGGGCGAGACGGCGGAGCACGTTGAGCGGGTTTTAGAAGCTCTTGATGGCTTCGTCGACGGTTTCGAAAGTCTCGAAAACGGTGATCAGCTGGGTGATCTGCAGGATATCGGCGACCTTGCTCGGTAGTTTTGCGAGCTTCAGCTTGCCGCCGCGGTTGGTCACCGTGGTGTAGGCGCTGACCATTTCGCCGACGCCGGAAGAGTCGACGGTGGAGACGCCGCTCAGGTCGATCAGGATATTGCGGGCTCCGGCCTCGAGGGCCTCGTGCACCGCTTGGCGCAGGGCGACGTCGCCGACGCCGATGGTGATCTTGCCCTTGGGCGCCAAAATGGTGACACCGCCTTGGTTACGCGCCTCAATCTTCATCTTCTCGCTCCTGTGTGGTTGATGTCCCAAACTCTTGATCACCCGGTGTGTCCGCGGGCGGACCGCCGGATGCTGATCGGAGGATCAAGGCGGGATACTTGGAATCAAAATCGTCGGGTAGGACCTTCGTCAGAAGGTCGACTTCAAAGGGGCTGATGCTTAAGGGCTATGGCCAGAGGGGGACCGCTGAGGGGAGTGAACGAAGTCGATATCGGCTTGTCGGGTCGGCCCTAGGGCGCTCATCGAATCGGCGGCCTGGTCCGGAACGTGACCAAGGCGACCTTCGGCCCGCAGCGACAGTTCAAGACGACGCGTCTTCCGCCTCCTTCGGCCGAAGGCGCTTTCGCATGGTCACCCGCGTTCCCCCTTCCGGGATCTCGTCGTAGGTGATTTCGTCCATGAAGCTGTTCATGTAGAAAATGCCGCGGCCGCTCGGACGCAGTAGGTTCTCCGGCAGTAGAGGATCGCCGACGGAGGTGGGGTCGAAACCTTCGCCGCGGTCTGTAACGCGGATCACGGCGTGTTCGCCCTCGAGCGAGAGCTCGACGAGGACTTCCTTCTCAGGGTCCTGCTGGTTGCCGTGCTTGATCGCATTGGCGACGGCTTCGCGGACGGCGATCGAGACCCAGTGCCTCGAATCGTCGTCGAGTCCGAGGCGTCCCAAAGCGTCGTCCACCACGACCTGAATCAGGTCGATATGGTCGTAGCGGCTGCCGATGGCAATCCTTACCTGGGGCTCTTCGATCACCGTCATGGCTATTTTCGAGTGTAGCAGAACTTCTAGGTGTCGCTGTGGCGTCGACCCGTGGATGTCGATGTGACGAGGACGCTGGATGAGATGGGCTGGATTCTATGTCGAACCGGCGCGTGCGCAGTGAACATGCTAGAATTTGCGTCCGATGCGGCGATATCTCGTGGCTTTTTGCGGCGCCCGGCGGTACCGCGCGGCACCTCCCGACGCCCCGGCGGCCCCGCCCAAGCGGCCACGAAATGACGGCGGCGAAGAAGGGCTCCCGGCGACTCTCCGGGAGCCGTCGGCAGCTCCTCGGGAGCGCGCCGAAGCCGCGGGAAGATCTTCGATCGCTACCCCCGCTTCAGACGCCACACCTCAAGTCTGTTTCCCACGTCTTATCCCGTCCCCCGACGGTTTTCCTTTTCTGACATTGCACCACCCCCGCTTCTAGGAGAAACCCCGTGAAGAAGTTTCCCGGCGTTGATTTCATCGAATTTGATGCGCTCCTCACCGACGAGCAGCGCCTGGTCCGCGACACGGTTCGCCAATTCGTCGACGACTTGGTCATGCCGATCATCGAAGAGTGCCACCGCGAGTGCCGCACCCCGCTCGAGCTGGTGCCGAAGATCGGCGAGCTCGAGCTCTTCGGCGCCACCCTCGATGGCTACGGTCTTCCGGGCCTCGACAACATCTCCTACGGCCTGATCATGATGGAGCTGGAGCGGGGCGACTCGGGACTCCGCAGCTTCGTCTCGGTGCAGAGCTCCCTGTGCATGTATCCGATCTGGGCCTTCGGCTCTGAGGCCCAGAAGGAGCGCTGGCTGCCGGCCATGGGCAAAGGTGAAGCGATCGGTTGCTTCGGTCTCACCGAGCCCGACTTCGGCTCGAATCCGGGCGGTATGCGCACCACCGCCACCAAGGTCGACGACGGCTGGATCCTCAACGGCTCCAAGCAGTGGATCACCAACGGCACCCTCGCCGACGTCGCGATCGTGTGGGCCCAGACCGAAGACGGCGTCCGCGGTTTCCTTGTCGAAAAGGGCACCCCTGGTTTTGAAAGCTCCGACCAGCACGGCAAGTTCAGCCTGCGGGCGTCGACGACGTCCGAGCTCGGCTTCGTCAACTGCCACATCCCGGAGGATGCGATCCTGCCGAAGACCGTCGGTTTGAAGAATGCCCTCATGTGCTTGAACCAGGCCCGCTACGGCATCGCGTGGGGCGGCATCGGCTCGGCCATGGAGTGCTACAACGCGGCGCTTGAATACTCCAAAGAACGCATCCAATTCGACGGCCAGCCGATCGCCTGCCACCAGATGGTGCAGGACAAGCTGGTATGGATGGTCAGCGAGATCAGCAAGGGCCAGCTGCTGGCTTACCAGCTCGGCCAGCTCAAGGACTCCGGCAAGCTGCGCCATGAGCACATCTCACTCGGCAAGCGCAACAACGTGTGGGTCGCCCGCGAGAGCGCCAAGCTCGCCCGCGAGGTGCTCGGGGCCAACGGCATCGTGGACGATTACCCGGTGATCCGGCACATGCTCAACATTGAGTCGGTCTACACCTACGAGGGAACCCACGACATCCACGGCCTCGTGATCGGCTCGGCGGTCACCGGCATCCCGGCGTTCAACGCGCCTCGGGTTCCGGAGAAGAAACCCAAGAAGGTCGAAGCGAAGCCGGAGCCGGTGCTCGCTGAAGGGGCCCGCTGATGTCGCAAGGCCTCTATGGCTTCGAGCAAGATTTCGTCGGCGTCACGGAGGCCGCCGCACTGGCCGCTGGCCACACGATGGGGCTCGGCGAGAAGATGCGTTCGGACCACGTCGCCGTCGAAGCGATGCGCGAGACCCTAGACAAGATGGATATCGCCGGTCGCGTGGTGATCGGCGAAGGCGAACGCGACGACGCGCCGATGCTCTACGTCGGCGAGGAAGTCGGCGGTCGCAAAGGCGACGCCGACGCGCCCCAGGTCGATATCGCCGTCGATCCGCTCGAAGGGACGAATCTTTGCGCCTCGGGGGCGCCGGGTTCGGTCGCGGTCCTGGCCGCCGCCGAGCGCGGCGGCCTGCTGCACGCCCCGGACACCTATATGGAAAAGATCGTCGTCGGCCCGACGGCGAGCGGTTCCGTGCACCTGGACGCTCCGGTCCCTGAGAATCTCCGCAATATCGCCCGCGCCTTCAAGCGGGAGGTGTCGGACCTCACCGTCGTGGTGCTCGAACGCGATCGCCACGCGCAGCTGATCAGCGACATCCGCCAAGCCGGCGCCCGCATCCGCCTGATTCCCGACGGTGACCTCTCGGCGGGCATCTCGGCGGCGGTTCGGGGCACCGGCGTGCACGCAGTGATGGGAACCGGCGGGGCTCCGGAAGGCGTCATTACCGCCGCCGCCATGCGCTGCTTGGGCGGTGAGATCCAGGCTCGGCTGGTGGCTCTGAACGAGCCGCAGAAGGCCCGGCTCGAGAAGTTGGGCTATACCGACTTGAGCCGCATCTACAGCACGACGGATTTGGCCCAAGGCGACAACATCGTCTTCAGCTGCACCGGCGTCACCGACGGTGAGATGTTGCGCGGCGTTCGCTTCTTCGGCGGCGGGAGCCGCACGGACACGCTCTTCATGTCGCTCCAAGGCGGCATTATCCGCTTCGTCGACACCATCCACCGCGAGAATCCCGGCACGCCGGTCCACTTCCGCTAAGAGCACATCGGAGCAGCCCGTGATCAAGCCCGATCGATGGATTCGCGAGTGGGGTCAAAGCGGCGGCGTGGAGCCGTTCGTCGAAGAACAGGTGAACTCCGCCAGCTATGACGTCCGCGTCTCGGACCATTGGATCTGCCCGACGCGCGATCCGGAGGAATTCAAGGCGCCGTCGATCAAGCTTTATCCGGGCGAAGTGGTCCTGGCCTGCACCCACGAGTTTGTGCGCGTGCCGCACGACGTGGCGTGCGATCTGAAGCTGAAATCGACCCTCGGCCGGCTGTGGATCAACCACTCGCTGGCCGGGTGGTGCGACCCGGGCTTCGAAGGCGACATCACCCTCGAGCTGCAAAACCTCGGCCCCGAGCCGTTCGTGCTCGAGGCCGGGCGCCGCATCGCCCAGCTGATCTTCATCCGCATGGAAGAGCCGCCGGAAGTGCCCTACGGGTCCCCGGGCTCGAGCAGCCACTACCAAGGGCAGCGCGGAACGACCCGCGCCCGTGGCTGACGCCCGGGACGCGTGATATAACGGCGCGTCACCTCGCCCCCTAGTACCGCGTTTCCTGGTCGTTTTCCGGCTCGTCGCCGAGAGGTTCTGCCATGTACGAAAAGCTAAGCTCCGTCATCTCCTGGTTGAATTCCATCGTTTGGGACACGGGTATCCCGGTCGGCGATGGACAGAGCGTGCCGATCATCGTGATCGCTCTGCTCGGCACCGGAATTCTGTTTACTCTCCGGTTGACCTTCATCCAGATCCGGCACTTCGGGCACGGCGTCGGCGTCGCCACCGGACGCTATGACGATCCGAACGAACCGGGCGACGTCTCCCACTTCCAGGCTTTGACGACGGCGCTTTCGGCCACCGTCGGCATCGGCAATATCGCCGGCGTGGCGATCGCCATCCACTGGGGAGGCCCCGGCGCGCTTTTTTGGATGTGGGCGACGGCGTTCTTCGGCATGGCCTTGAAGTACGCCGAGGTGACGCTGGCCCAGCAGTACCGGGTGGTGGACACGGACGGGGCGGACTCGAGCGGCTCCGTCTCCGGCGGTCCGATGTATTACATCGAGAAGGGCCTCGGTCCGGCGTGGAAGCCGGTGGCGATTTTCTTCGCCCTGATGCTCATCCTGACGTCTTTCCTGACCGGCAACGCGGTCCAGGCCAATACCGTGGCCGATACCGTCCAGGGCACCTTCGGCGTGCCGCCGTGGATCACCGGTTTGATCACCGCCGCCATCGTCGCCGCCGTGATTTTGGGCGGCATCAAACGCATTGGACGCGTTACCAGCATCCTGGCGCCGGCCATGGCGGCGATCTACGTCACCGGCGCGATGATTATCCTGGTGATGAATGCCGGCGACATCTTCCCGACCCTCGGCCTGATCGTCAGCGAAGCCTTCAACCCGACGGCGGGCGTCGCCGGCGGCGGCGTCGGCGCTTTCCTCATCACCTTGATGTGGGGTGTGAAGCGCGGTCTCTTCTCGAATGAAGCGGGCCAGGGTTCGGCGCCGATCGCCCACGCCGCCGCCAAGACCGACGAGCCGGTCTCCGAAGGCGTGGTGGCCCTGCTCGAACCGTTCATCGACACCCTGGTGATCTGCACCATGACCGGCCTGGTGATTTTGATCACCGGCGTCGCCACCGAAAAGATCCAAACGCCGATCCAGATCGGCGGCGACATCGCCTGGGTGACCATCGACGACAAGAATATGGTCAGCTTCGTCGACGCTCCGGAGAGCGTCGAGTTCCGCGACGGCGTACAGGTGGCACCCCAGGACGTGAAGCTCGGCTGGCATGAAGCGGCCGTCGGCGCCCT
The DNA here is from genome assembly GCA_038747035.1 of Acidobacteriota bacterium. GTDB lineage: Bacteria > Acidobacteriota > Thermoanaerobaculia > Multivoradales > J023 > JAUIJL01. The sequence continues at coordinate 7,020 of JBCDKB010000107.1, forward strand.
CTTCATCGACGAAGCGATGACGCAGAAATTCACCGGCACCGTCGATCCGAAGGCCGGCACTTTCACCGCCGCCGACGGCACGGTCTATACCTCGCTCACCGGCACAGCGGTCGAGAACGGCGCACCGCTCACCCGCCTCGCCTTCGAGCGCGGCCTGCCGGGCACCTGGGGCGGCTATATCGTCATCCTCTCGGTGCTGCTCTTCGGCATTTCGACGGCGATCTCGTGGAATTACTACGGCGATCGCTGCGCCAACTACATCTGGGGCCCCGGCGCCATCTTGCCGTTCAAGGTGGTATTCATCGGCTTCCACTTCCTCGGTGCGGTGGTGGCTTTGAACGACATCTGGGCCTTCGGCGACGTGGCGTTGGGATTGGTGACGTTCCCCAACTTGATTGCCCTGATCGTGCTGTCGGGCCAGGTGAAGTCGCTGACCAACGACTATTTTGAGCGCAAGCCTTGGGAGCGGCAGTCCGCCCAGAAATAGCGATGGCGGGGGAGCAGCACACACCTGCCGTGGCCGTGGGACGTCGAGGTCAAACCCGGGTTCTGTCGGTGGCGCCGATGATGGACCGGACGGATCGCCACTACCGGTACTTCATGCGCTGCTTGACGCGCCACACGCTGCTCTACACCGAGATGGTCACCACCGGAGCCGTGCTTCGGGGTGACCGCGATCGGCTGCTGGGTTTTGATCCAGTGGAAGCCCCCATCGCCCTCCAGCTCGGCGGCGACGATCCGGACGAGCTGGCCCAGTGCGCTCGGATCGCCGTCGACTGGGGCTATGACGAGGTCAACCTCAACGTCGGCTGTCCGAGCGATCGGGTGCAAAAAGGGCGCTTCGGCGCCTGCCTGATGGCCGAGCCGGAGCGGGTCGCCGCCGCGGTCGACGCCATGCGCAACGCGGTCGACGTGCCGGTGACGGTCAAGCACCGCATCGGCATCGACGAGATCGATCGCTACGAGGACATGCTCCGCTTCGTCGACGTGGTGTCGGCGGCGGGCGCCGATCGGTTCAGCGTGCACGCGCGCAAAGCGTGGCTGCAGGGATTGTCGCCGAAGGAAAATCGCGAGATCCCGCCGCTCCGCTACGAAGAGGTGCACCGGCTGAAGCGGGAACGCCCCGGGCAGGTCATCGAGATCAACGGCGGCATCGTCGACCTCGACCAAACCGCCCACCATCTCCAGCACGTGGACGCGGTGATGATCGGGCGGGCGGCCTACGAGAATCCATACCTCTTCGCGGAGGTGGATCGGCGGTTCTTCGATCCGGAGGCGCCGGTCGCCTCGAAGCGGGAAGTGATCGAAGCGATGAAGATCTACGCCGCCCGCCACCTCGAGTCGGGGACGCGGCTGGGCTACATCACCCGCCACATGACCCAGCTCTGCCATCGCCACGCCGGCGCCCGGGGCTGGAGACGCCACCTGAGCGAGCGGGGGCACCGGCCGGGGGCCGGGGTCGAGGTGCTGCACGGGGCGATGGCTCGGGTCCCGGACGCCATCTTGGACCACCGCGGAGCCGGTCTACCGGCGTCGGCGGCGTCGCCCGCCGTAGGTCCCGTCCTCGACACCGTTCGGTCCGAGAGCGCGGCCCTCACCTAGGGCGTCTGAGACGGCCGGAGATCCGAGCCGTATCGGGCGCGGCGTCGACTCTCCCGTGACGAATCCATCTTGAGACTGAGACCGCCGCCCGGACTCCAAGAAGCTTAGGAACGCATACACCTGAAGGCCAGTCATCCGAAGGCCACGATCGACTTCGAGCGTTGTGAAGGAGAGCCCCCATGTCCGTTCCCGTTTACGATCTGCACTGCGACCTGCCGATTTTTCTCGCCTTGGCGTCCCACTTCAACGAGGCGCGGACCGTCTTCGATCTGCGGAGTCGTTGCTCGGTGCCGCAGATGCGCGAGGGCGGCGTCGCCTTCCAGGCGCTAGCGCTTTTCGCGCCGCCGTCTCCCGACTCGGCGGCCTTCGGCATGCACGAGGCGGAGACGCTGGCGCGAAGCCTCGAAAAGCACGCGGATAGCTTCCAGTGGATCCGGTCCTTGACGGACCTCGACGAAGAGCGGGCCCCTGACGATCCGCGCATTCGAGTGATGGCGGCGGTGGAAGGCGCTTCGACCTTCGCCGATGAAGCGGAATCCCTCGACGAGTCCTTTGCGCGCTTTGATCGCCTGGTCGAAGTGGCCGGGCCACTGCTCTACGTGAGCTTGACGTGGGTGCCCGAGAATCGATTCGGCGGCGGCAACGCCTCTCCGAAAGGCCTGCTCGACGATGGACGGGTGCTGCTCGATTTCCTCGCCGCCCGCAGCGTCGCCGTCGACGTCTCCCACGCCAGTCCGCGCCTGGCCCACGACATCCTGGACTATTCCTACGCCAAGGACCTCGACCTGACCGTGCTCGCGAGTCACTCGCCTTACGCCGCATTGAAGGACATCCCGCGTAACCTGCCGAACGAGGTGGCGAAAGAAATCGCCAGTCGCGGCGGCGTTATCGGCCTCAACGTGATGCAGCCCTACGTCGAGGGTCCGGCGCCGCAGGCCTTTGTCGACCAGCTGAAGCACGCCCGCGAGCTCGGCATCCTCGACGCCCAGGCGATGGGCGCAGATTTCTTCTGCACGGACGACATTCCGCCGGACATGCGCAAGCCCGACGCGCCGGATGACTTCTTCGCCGACTTCGGAGACTCCTCGTGCTACCCCCGTCTGCTCGAAGCCCTACAGGAAGGCATGGAATTCTCCGACGACGAGCTGGCGGCGGTGGCCCACCGTAACGCCGACCGCTTCCTGCGTCGTGTCCTCGACGACGTCTCTTCGGCCTAGGATCCGCGCGGGGGAGGCGTGGAGGCGCGGGTCGGGTTGTTGAGGCCGGGTCAGGCGCGTGGTGCCGAGGCAGAGAAAAGACGTCGACCTGGTGATCCAGATCGACGTCTCTAGGGGCGGCGTCCGTGAAACCGCCTAAAAGCTAGCGTTGGGTCGGTCCGATGGCCTCCGTGGCCGCCGACTCGGTCGCCGGGGCGGACACTTCGGTCGCCGGGGCTTCCGCCGGAGCGGCCTTGGCCGGAGCCTCGGGCTTCGCCGGGGCCGTCGCCGGGCTCGGGCCCGGGCTCGAACCTTCTTCCGTATTCGTCCACGCGTCGGAGTTTCCGCCCTCAAAGCCGTCTTCGAAGATCGGGCTTGCCGGGAGGTTGGGCCTCAGGAGAAAAAGACCGCGGTTGATGTCGCTGATGGCGACGAGGCCGCTGTCGAAGAACGGATAAACGCTCCAAGCGCCGCCGGAGGAGCTGTTGCTTTCCGGGTGCGTGTCGAAGGAAGCGACTTCGGTCAGCATGCCGGCGTCGTCCATCTCGAGGACGCGCAGGCCGATGCTGTAGTTGGCCTGGTAGACGTAACGCCCGCGCACGTAGAGGTTGTGGTCGATCGACGGGAATTGGGAATCGTAGGTGATGTCGACCGACGGCGCATCGAGGTTCTCGAGGTCCCACACGTAGGTCCGGGTGTTGTGGCCGAAGTTGATTTCGTCGAATTCGTCGTCGAGCACGAAACGGCGATGATCTTCGGTGAGCCACCCTTGGTGGGTATAGCTCGCTCCCGTGTAAGAGGTGCGGGAGACGAGGGTCGGGTTGGACTTGTCGGTGACATCGACGATAGTCAGCGTGTCCTCGTTGGACGCGAAGCAGAGCTCTTTGCCCTGGTGGTCCGGGTCTGGACCTTTGTAATTCACGCACTGGGCGTCGTGGGTGTAGGCGTCGCCGCTGTAGCAGCCGACGAAGGTTGGCGATGTCGGCGTGGTGACGTCGATCATGTGCAGGCCACCGCTGCACTGTTCGCTACCCACCGCGTAGGCGAAACCCGTCTCTTCGTTGATCACGATGTTGTGGGACCGGGCGAAGCCGTTGTAGTGGGCGGTCTCGCTGAAGGTGGTCGCCGGCGTCGCCGTCAGCAACTGGCTGAGGTCGAAGACCTGCATGCCGTGGTTGCCGGCGAAGTCGGCCACGATGAAGGCATGGTCTTCGTAGACCTTGATGTCCCGCCAGGCGGACGACGAGGAGCGGGTGGCGAGGTTGCCGAGGTAGACCGGGGTCTCCGGGTCGGTCACCTCGATGAAGGAGGTGCCATTCGAACGACCGATCAGGGCAAATTCGCGTCCGGAGGCTTCGTCTTTCCATCCCCACATGTCGTTGCCGGATCCGCCGCCGATATCTGCGAGGGGAAGGTGGGCGAGCAGATCGACGTTGTCGCAGGGAAAGATATCCGCCATGCCTCCGCTGCACGGCTCGACGGCCTTGAGGGCGTAGCGAATTTTGGTCATGTCCATATTCATGCCGTCCGCATTGATCCAACGCTCCGCAAGCTCGGTGGCCCGTTTCTCACGGTCTTCAGGCGACGCTTTCTCGTAGTGGAGCCGCGCGGCGACGTGGCAGGCGAACGCGGGGGCGGTAGCAAATTGGACGGCGAGACCGACGACGACGATCGGCAGCGCGCGCGAACGACGCAGGGTGGAAAAAAGCATAGTGGTCCTCGGACGAGTGACGGGGAATGCGGATTAGGTCAGTTATGTAAGCGTTTTTGCCGTCCCAGACCCGCAACAGGGCTCAAGGGTTGTCTCGAATATGAGAGAGGCTTTCAGATTTGGGACGGGCCGGCGAGCCTATTGCCGTGGAAAGCCCCGAGAAACGGGCGAACGGGGGTTGGCACGTTTCCTGCTCTAGTAGATATCCGACGCCCGGTAGCTGGATACACCGGCTCCGAGCTACGCACCATCCGGGCGCCGCCGAATCCGCGGCGGGCGCCCACCCCTCTTTTTTTGCCAGTTCCCCCCCTGCCTCCCCGCCCGAGTCCTCCCCCGGCTCCCCCGCGATTGAAGAACACGGCCCAGGCCGTGTTTCTTGCGTTTATGGCCTCGGAGATACGAGGGTGTAGCGGTGTTTTCCGGCGGGTGTCTCAGCCCCCGGCCACATTCTCTGTGTCTCGGTGAATGTTCCGCTGTGGGCTCTACGGAGTGGGCCGCTGTCTCGGCGTTACACCAGGGATCGCGTTCGAAGGTGGTGACACCCCAAGCGATTGGGTAAAATTCGCATCGACGCATCCATCCCCGGAGGTTTCCATGTCCGCGAGTGCCGCCAGCACAGACCGCTCTTTTGTCCATCTGCACGTCCACACGCAGTACAGCCTGCTGGACGGCGCGAATCGGGTTGACAAGTTGGTCAACCGGGTCAAGGAGTTGGGCATGGACGCGATCGCCATGACCGACCACGGTAATCTGTTCGGGGCCGTCGATTTCTACCAGCGAGCCAAGAAGGCGGGGATCAAACCGATCCTCGGCATCGAGGCCTACGTCGCCCCGGATGTCGGCGAAAGGACCTCGGACCGGACGAATAAGACCCACACCGGCGTCGCCGACGGCGGTTTTCACCTCGTGCTTCTGGCGGCCAACCTCGACGGCTGGCAGAACATGCTGAAGCTGAGCTCGGACGCTTACCTGAATGGCTTTTACTACAAGCCGCGCATGGACAAGACGACGCTCCAGGATTGGGGCGACGGGCTGATCGCGATCAATGGCCACCTCGGCTCCTCGATCGCCTTCCACCTCGAAAACTTCGTCAAAACCAAAGACGACGCGCACTGGCAGCGGGCGCTTGAGGAAGCGCGATGGCACGCCGAAGTCTTTTCGCCCGATGAAGACGGCGAGCCCCGCTTCTATGTCGAGCTCCAGCGTCACATCCCGGAGCAGGAGGCGATCAATCCGCACCTGATCCGACTCGCCCGTGAACTCGACCTGCCGATGGTGTGCGACAACGATTCCCACTTCCTGCTCTCCGAGGACTGGGATAGCCACGACTCGCTGGTGTGTATCTCCACCGGCAAGATCAAAGACGACGTCGAGCGGATGAAGTACCCGCGCGATCTCTACGTCAAGTCGCCGGAAGAGATGTGGGACCTCTTCGAGCACTACGGCGACGGCGCCGGGCTCGAAGCGCTGCAGAACACGTCGAAGATCGCCGCGCGGTGCAACGTCGACATCGACATGACGCAGAACCACGCGCCGGTGGTGAAGATCGTGCGCGGGGAGCCGAAGCTCAAGGGCATCGATAGTCGCCGCGGTTCAACGGAGTGGTACAAGGCGTTCTGCTCGCAATTCGAGCTCCAGCCGTTCAACCAGGAACTCGACAGCGAGTCGCCGGAGGAGCTCAAGAAGCAGTGTGACGACGTGCTGCGCGAGCTCTCCGAGATGGGGCTGGTCTGGCGCTACGGCGACGATGGCATCACCGAAGAGCACACCGCACGGCTCAACCGCGAGTTGGGCATCTTGGCGGATAAGGACATCTCCGCCTACTTCCTGATTTGCTGGGACTTCGTCAACGAAGCCCGCCGCCGGGGCATCCCGTCGAACGCCCGCGGCTCCGGCGTCGGCACCATGGTCGGCTACTGCCTCGGACTCTCGAACGCCTGCCCGGTTTATTACGGTCTGCTTTTCGAGCGCTTCACCGACCCCGACCGCTCGGAATACCCCGATATCGATATCGATATCTGCCAGGACGGCCGCGCCGCCATCATCGACTACGTGCGCGAGAAATACGACGGCGAGAGCGATTCGATGGGCAAGGTGGCCCAGATCATCACCTTCAACGTGCTGAAGGCCAAAGCGGCGATCCGCGACGTCGGCCGGGTGATGAATCGGCCGCTGCCGGAGGTCGACAAGATTTGCAAGCTGGTCGGCGACCAGTTGAACATCACCCTCGACGACGCCCTCGACGGCAACGAGGAGCTCAAGCAGCTCTACGACACGGATCCGGAGATCAAGCGCTGGATCGACACCGCCCGCAAGCTTGAAGGCTTGGCCCGCCACGCCGGCGTGCACGCGGCCGGCGTGGTGCTCGCCAACTCGCCGCTGCCCGACGTCCTACCCCTGGCGATCAATAAGCAGGGGGATAAAGAGACCGTCGTGACCCAGTGGGACGGTCCGACCTGCGAGAAGGTCGGCCTCCTGAAGATGGATTTCTTAGGTCTACGCACGCTCTCGATCATCGAAGAGGCGAAGCGGCAGGTGCTGTCGACCCTCGATGAAGAGACGATCCGCCGCACCGTCGATCCGGAGGGCGTGCGCGACGAGTCGTGGGACCCGCTCGACCTCGACCGTCTGTCGTTTGACGACCAGCAGGTGCTCGACCTCTTTCGCCGCGGCGACACCGTCAGTGTCTTCCAATTTGAGTCCGACGGCATGCGCCGTCTCCTGCGCTCGATGCAGCCGGATCGCCTCGAGGATTTAATCGCCGCCAACGCGCTCTACCGTCCCGGCCCCATGGAGCTGATCCCGGCCTACAACGCGCGCAAACACGGGAAAGAGCCGGTGCCGAAGCAGCACCCGATCATCGAGAAGTTCACGTCGGAAACCTACGGCATCATGATCTACCAGGAGCAGGTGATGCAGATCGTCCACGAGTTGGGCGACATCCCCCTGCGCCAGGCGTACTCGTTGATCAAGGCGATCTCGAAGAAGAAAGAGAAGACCATCAATTCGATGAAGGGCGAGTTCTTGAAGGGCGCCCAGGCTAAGGGTCTGAAGAAGAAGGAAGGCTCGGACGTCTTCGACCTGATCTTGAAGTTCGCCGGCTACGGTTTCAATAAAAGCCACTCCACGGGCTACGCCATCGTGGCGTACCAAACGGCTTACCTAAAGACCTACTTCCCCGTGCAGTACATGGCGGCGGTGCTGTCCTACGAAGCCGTGGTCACCGAGAAGGTCGTTAAGTACATCGACGAGTGCGGCCGGGTCCTCTTCCCCGATGGCCACCACGGGGTCGACGTGCGCGCTCCGGATATCAATACTTCGGGCAAAGGCTTCACGCCGGTCTTCGCCGAAGGCGAGATCCGCGACGCCAACCACGGCCACATCCGATTCGGCCTCTCGGCGATCAAAGGCGTCGGCGAAAAAGCCGTGGAGGCGGTTATCGAAGAAGTCGGCGAGGACGGCCCCTTCAAGAGCCTTTGGGATTTTTGCGAACGCGTCTCGCAAAAAGCGGTTAACCGTTCGACGCTGGAAGCGTTGGTGAAGTGCGGAGCCTTCGACCGCGTCCACGGCGGAGAAAGCCGTTCGGCGCTCGTGGTGGCGCTCGAAGCCGCCATGTCGGCGGGGCAGCGGGCGGCGGCGGATCGACTCTCCGGGCAATCGAACCTCTTCGGTCTGCTCGGCGGCGGCGGTGACGACTCGGCGGATGAAGCGCCGCCGGAGCCGATGCTGCCCGACGTCGCCCCGTGGGATCACCTCCACCAGCTGAATGAAGAAAAGTCGGTGCTCGGCTTCTACGTGTCGGCCCATCCGCTGGACCAGCACGAGCGGACCTTGACCACGTACAGCAACGTCGACGCCGTGGAGCTCGGTCAGGTGGCCGACGGTTCGCAGGTGATCGTCGGCGGTCTGATCACCAATGTGCGCCGCATCACCATCCAGCGTGGCCGTAGCGCCGGCAAACAGATGGCCGTGCTCGGCTTCGAGGACCGCACCGGCCCGGTGGACGCCGTGGTGTTCTCCGAGTCCTATGCGAAATACCAAGGCCGTCTAGAGGAAGACCGCATCGTCTTCCTGGCCGGCAAGCTCCAGCAGCGCGAAGACGGACCGAGTCTGGTCGTTGACCGCGTCTTGCCCATCGAGCACGTCAATCAACTCGCCCGTGGCCTGCGGATCGTCATCGACGCCTCGCGACTCGACAGCCAGGCGAGCAACGGATCGATGCTGTCTCCGGCGGAAAGGGCCTTCGGCGAGCTCCGCGATCTCTTCCGCGAAAGCTTGATCGGCGAAGGCCCGGAGGTGCAGGTGAAATTCGAGGTCCACACCGGCGATCAGGTGGTCACCATCGACACCAACGGCCTGCGGCCTAAGCTGCGCCGCGGCCTCACCGACCGCATCGAGCAGACCCTCGGCATGCCCGACTGCTGCCGCGTCGACGGGCCGCCGCGTCTACGCTTCGCCGAGCAGACGGTCCACTAGCTTCGGAGGCCTACGCCCACGTGGCGCTTGAGACTTTAAGGCTCCGCCGGCCCCTTCGCCGGGCCGCTTGGGGGCCGCGTGTGAATGGCCCCCGAGGCTGATAAGGTCCGCCGGCGAGGTCAAAGTGAACGTTCCGAATACCCTACCTTTCGAGACTTTCTGGGGCTGGCTCACCCAGCATACGAACTGCATCCTGCGCGCCGGGACGCCGGAGGCGATCCTCTACGACGACGAGGCGCTGCACTGGCAGTTCTACGCCGAAAGCGAGTCGACGCTCCTCATCCAGGCCGTGCGGGGCAAGCGGCTCGCCGGTGAGATCCTGATCGAGCCCGAGCTGATCTCGTACGTGGAGATGCACGAGGGCGAGCAGGAGGGGGAGTTCGTTTTCGACCTGATCTCGGAGAACGAGAACGAGCGCATGGTCTCCTACTACCTGGTCATGGCGCACGGTTACCTGGAAGACGACACGGCCCAGGGGCCGGTCCACTAAGCTGAAAGACGCGCCGCCCCTAGCTTTCCTTGGGCACGCAGCGGCGTCGACTAGCCCGCTGAGCAGCCGGCGAAGACGCCGGCGTCGAGCATGTCGGACCAGAGGGCGCGCCAGACGTCCCAGTCATGTCCGCCCGGGCGCTTGAAGACATCTCGGGCGGGCAGGAGCTCGGCGGCGAGCGTCGCCGCGGGCGCGAGGTCGTCTTTCTCGCCCCAGCCGAGCACGATGCGCGGTTTGGGGTCGCCGCTGCGGTACCAGTCGAGCATCCAGATCCACGCCGCCTCGCCGACGGCGGCGCGGCTGCCGGCCTCCCCGCGGGCGGCCGAGGGCGGAGACCAGCTCAAGGGGCCGCCGGCGGCTTCTATCTCTTCGATGAGCTCGTCTTCGCCGAGGAAGGGCGCCAGCAGGACGATCCCTTCGAGCTCCTCGGCGCCGGGTACGCGCTGTTCGCCGTTTTGACCGCGGGCGTAGAGCAAGGAGCCGATGCCGCCGAGGGACGTGCCGACCAGCCACACGCGCGTCCCTTCGGCTTGAAGTGGCCCCACGAGGTCTTCGTTGAGGCGGGTCAAGATCATGTTCTTGCGGTAGTAGCCGAAGTGGGCGTCGGCGGCGACCAGGTCGAGGCCGGGCGCTTTCGTCGCCGCCTCCTCCGCGAAGCCTTGGCGCCTGAAAGTTTCGGCGGAGTCAAGCATGCCCGGCAGCAGCACCGCAACGCACGGGGCGGCGGGGGTGCGCTGGATCAACTCGAGGGACGGCATCGGCGTCGGCGTCGGGGCGAAGCCGGGGATGCACGCGCCGAGGGCGAGACCGCAAAGAAGCAGTGCGAAGAGCTGGAGCCGCGGGGGGCGCGTTGTGATGTCCATGGCCGAAGATTCGCGGCCGCCTAGCGGGGTGGATGCGCCGCCTGTCTTTGGTCAGGCGGCCGCTCAGTCCGGCGGTCGCTCAGCCCGGCGGCCGCTCAGCCCGAGGGTCGTTCACTCTGTCGGCCGGGTGGAGATCGGCGAACGGGTCGATGACTCGGACCGTGCCGTAGATGCGGCCGTGCTGGAAGTCCTCAGACAGAATTTCAGCCAGGCCGTTGACGTCCGCGTAGGCCAGCAGGTGGGCGTCCCACCACGAGAGCTGATAGGCCGCGGCGCAGCGGATGGCGGAGCGCACAACACCGGCGTCCGGATAGAGCACCCAGCAGCTGAGCAAGAGCTCGTCGACTTCCCGGTGGGCGTCCGCCGGCTGGAGCAGCTGGCGTCGCTCGCCGTCGCTAAACAGGGCCGGCCGCGTCACCGCGGCGACGAATTCCACCAGCGTCTGGTGGGCGAGGCAGACGTCGCCTTGCTCGATGCCTCGGCGGAGGACCTCCGTGGCGCGGCGCTGCTTATCCGGATCCCGGGGATCATAGCGGTAGACCAGGACGTTGGTGTCGAGCAGGGAAGCCACGCCGCGAGCTACTTGTCGTCGTCGTTATCGTCCCGGGTGTCGACGACGAGAGCGGGTCCGGCGGATCCGCGTCCGTAGAGGTCTTCACGACTCCAGCCGCGTTCACGTCGGGCGTGACTGAAGATCGGATACGGGATGTTGTCGCGATCCTCGCGGTCGGCCTGGCGGGTTGTTGCGGCGTCGAAGAGGCGCAGGCGTTCTGCGGTGCTGAGGGCTGGGCGGCGGGCTTGTGGGGGGACGATGCGAATCACTGGGCCCGCCTCTTCAAAATCGATCTCATCGCCGGGTTGCAGCCGATAAGCCTCCGCGAGGTGCTTGGGGATAGAGACCTGGTATTTGCTCGTGACCTTCGACATGCATCGCAGGGTCCCATGGCTGCCAATCTTTGTCAAGAATTCGCTGTCTATCTCCTTGTTTTTTTCTTGGTAAATCCTTGCTCGAATTTTGTTCGCCCTTCGCTGGCCCGGCCCAGCTGCCGTGCCGACGGCAATGCGTTACGCTTCGCGGCCTGAACTCGGATACGGACGCTATGAACCCGCGCACCACACCCCCTCGATCGGCCCGCTTCCGACCCGCCCTCATCGGCGCCGCTGCGGGTCTGTTCGCCGGCCTCTTGAATCTGGCGCTCGACGCGGCGTCGACCGCGGCGACCTTGGGGTTCCCGCTGCCGCTCGAGGCGTGGCACGTGATGTCCTACGCGGTGTGCGGCTCGGTCCTCGGCGCCGTCGCCGGCCTCGGATGTGCGGTCGCCGGCTGGTCGATCGGCAGACGCAGGGGGAGCCGCCGGTTTTCGTGGGCGACTGTCGTCACGGCGCTGCTCGGCGTGATGCAGGTGGCGGCCCTGATCGAGCGCGTGTGGCACGCCCTCGTCGCCCGGGTGCCGATCGCGGTCGTCGCCGTGGCCGCCGTCGTCGTGGCGGCGGGCTACTTCGCCTGGGTCTTTGGATTGCGCTGGCTGCTGCGGGGCGAGGCGCCGTGGGCGCTGGCGCTGGAGGCGATCACGTCGAGCCTCGGCCTGGCGATGAACCGCAATGTGGTCGACGACGTCTTCTCCAAGCCCGCCCTCGTCGCCGACGGGGCGATCGTGGTCGCCGTCGCCGCCGCGGCCTTTATCTTGGGGCGCGCCGGATCCCGTCGAGTCTGGGTCGCGCTCGCTGGCCTCGCCCTGGCCTTCGCCGGGGCGTTCCTGGCGCATAGGCCGACGGTTGCGAAGGAAGCCAGGGGCCTGGTTGACGGCGACAAGCCGCCGCACCTGGTGCTGGTGATCATCGACACGCTGCGCCGGGACGTTTTCGAGTCCGTGCTCGCCGAAACCGACGAAGGCCAGCGCTTCCTCGAAGCCCTGGGGGGCGCCGCCTTCTTTGACCGCGTGGCGGCGGCGGCGCCGTGGACCGCGCCGTCGGTGGCTTCGATCATGACCGGCCTGTGGCCGCCCGAGCACGGCTACGGCTACCAGGAAAAGATGACCCGGGATCTGCCGCTCACCCGCCTGTCGACCGAAGTGCGTCCGCTGAGCGAACGTCTGAAGGCCCGCGGTTACCAGACCGCGGCGTGGGTGGCGAATCCGGTGCTCGGCGCCGCCAGTGGCTTGGACCGCGGCTTCGATCGCTTCGAGTTGCTGAACGGAGCGACTAGTAAGCTGCCGCTTCTGACGGTGCTCGAGCGGCTCGGCTTCTTTGAGCAGGACCTTTACCTCGACGCCTCGTCGGTGCGCCGTCGGCTGGCGGCCCACCTGCCGACCATCGCCTCAGACCCCAGGCCGGCGTTCCTGTGGATTCATCTCATGGATCCTCACCTGCCGTTTAAACGCCATCCGAGCTTGCCGCCGGACGGCGCCGGGGTGACGGGGGACGAGCGGCTCTACCGCGATGAAGTGCGCTTCGCCGTCTCGCAGGTGGCGGTGATGATCGAATTGCTCAAGGCCCGTGGAATTTTCGAGGATGCGGTTTTCGCCGTCGTTTCGGACCACGGGGAGATGTTTCCCAGCGATGGCCACGGCGCGATGCCGCCGAATAAGCCGAAGCTCTATGGCCACGGCCACGCCCTCTACGAATCGCTCATGCATGTGCCGCTGATCCTGCGTCCGCCGGGCGGTTTGACGGAGTCCCGGCGGGTGGACGCCCTCGCGTCCCACGTGGACCTGCTCTCCACCTTCGCGGATCTGCTCCGGCTCGACCTGCGCCAGCCCACCGTCGACCGCTATAGCCTGGCGCCGTGGCTGAGCGCGGAGCCGCCGGAAAATACGCGCCCGTTCGCGTTGCTGGGCGCCAACCACATCGGCAAACCGCAGCGTGGGCTCCAAAGTGCGCGCCACAAGCTCATCGTCTACGACGATCCTCGGCTCCGCACCCAGCTCTTCGATCTGG
>JBCDKB010000108.1:0-20227 GCA_038747035.1 Acidobacteriota bacterium
CGCCGCCTCGGCGATCCGGAGGCCCCTTTCCCGGGTTTTGACGGCTCTCGATTCCAGCTCGCTGACCCCCCGTCGCTGCCGAGCTGGGGCGACGTGGAAGTGCGCACGGACGCCGATGACCGTCTGCGCCACGCCCGCGGACAGGGCCTCCCCGACGTGCTCCGCCTGCGCGCCGGATCGCTGCCGGCGGCCCCCGACGCCGTGGCCTACCCGCAGAACGACGATCAGCTCGGGTCGCTCCTAGAGACGGCGTCGGCGTCCGGCGTCCGGGTCATTCCGTGGGGCGGCGGCACGTCGGTGACCGGGGGCGTCAACCCGGTACCCGACCCGCGGCCGACGCTGACCGTCGATCTGGGACGTCTTTCCGGCCTGGAGACCCTCGACGAAGAGTCCGGCCTGGCGACCTTCGGCGCCGGCACCTCCGGGCCGGAGGTTGAGCGGGCCCTAAGACCCCGCGGCCTGACCCTCGGCCACTTTCCACAGAGCTTCGAGCTATCGACGGTCGGCGGCTGGGTGGCGACCCACTCCTCGGGGCAAGAGAGCTTCGGCTACGGGCGCATCGGCGACCTGGTGGCGGGGCTCGACGCCGTGGCGCCGACCGGACGCCTACACATCCCCGCGCTGCCGGCGTCCGCCGCCGGGCCTGACCTGCGGGCCTTCATGACCGGCAGCGAGGGCCGGCTCGGCGTGATTTCGAGGGCCGTGCTGCGGGTCACTCCGTCGCCGGAGACGATGCGGGTCGAGGCGGCGCTGGCGCGGGATTTTACGAGCGGTATCGAGATATGCCGACGCCTGGTGCGCGCCGGGGCGGGGCTGTCGATGCTGCGCCTCTCCGATGGGCCGGAGACCGAAGTGGCGCTGACCGTGGGCTTGGCCAAGTCCGCCTTTGAGCCGCTCCTGCGCGGCTGGCTCCGGCTCCGCGGCGTCGAGCGGGGCTGCCTGCTGCTCTTCGGCGCTAACGGCAGCGCCGGCGACGTCGACGGCGCGTTTGAAGACGCACGGCGCTTCGCCGGCGAAGGTCGGGCCGTCTGGCTCGGGGCCGGCCCCGGCAAAAATTGGCGGCGGGACCGATTCCACCACCCCTACCTCCGGGACGGCTTGCTCGACGCGGGCTACGCGACGGATACCTTTGAGACTGCGGCGCCCTGGTCGAAGGTGGGTGAGGTCTACGGGGCCGTGCGCGGGGCCCTGCTCGGAGCCGTCGAAGGTCCGGAGCGCGAGATTCCGCTGCTCTGCCACCTCTCGCATCCCTACGCCGATGGCGTGTCGCTCTACTTCACGTTCTTTTTCCGCTGTCCGCCGGACCCCGACGCCGCCGTCGAGCGGTGGGCCGGCCTGAAACGCCGCGCCCAAGACGCGGTGGCGTCCGTGGGCGCCGCCACGTCCCACCACCACGGCGTCGGCTCATGGCACGCGCCGTGGGCGCCGCGGGAGTGGGGCGAGACCGGGACCCGCCTGATTCGCGCCGTCGCTAAGGAGCTGGATCCCGCCGGCGTTCTGAATCCCCACGTCCTACTCGACCCCGCCGACCGTCTCGACATCTAACCCGGCCGAGGAGAAGTTCCATGTTCCATAGACACTGGCGTGAACACGCGATCGCGTCCCTGGATGAGCCTTTCGACCTGCTGGTGATCGGCGGCGGCATCACCGGCTGCGGCGTCTTTTTCGACGCCGCCCAGCGCGGCCTGCGGGTGCTGCTGGTGGAAAAAGACGACCTCGCCACCGGCACGTCGTCCCGCAGCTCGAAGCTGATCCACGGCGGGCTTCGCTACCTGAAGCAGATGCAATTCGGCGTCACCCGCGAGTCGTGCCACGAGCGGGATCGGCAGATGGCGCTCAATCCCCACCTGGTGCAGCCCCTGCCTTTCGTCTTCCCGGCGTACCGCGGCGACAAGACGCCGGGGTGGATGGTCGAAGTGGGGCTGTGGATGTATGACCGGCTGACGGTGGAGGGCTACCGCCACCGTCGGCTGCCGCGGGAAGAAATCGATCAGTGGGCGCCGCAGCTGCCGCGCGAAGAGCTCGACCGCGCGCTGCTCTACTACGACGCCATGGCCGACGACGCGCGCTTGACGGTGGCGGTGGCCGCCACCGGCTTCCACTACGGCGGCCTGATTTTGACCCGGGCCCATGTCGAGGCGCCGATCCGCGACGCGTCGGGGCGGCTGGCGGGCATGGAGGTGTGCGACCAGCTGAGCGGCGAGGTGCATTCGGTCAAGGCGTCGCTGGTGGTCAACGCCACCGGCGCTTGGGTCGACGGCATCCGGGCGCTCGCCGGCTACGACGACCGCACCGTCCGCCCGTCCCGGGGCAGCCACTTGATCTTCGACCGCGCCTCCCTGCCGCTCGACGCGGCGCTGACCATCCCGTCGGTGGACGACGGCCGACCGGTCTTTTTCATCCCCCACGCCGAAGGTGCCCTCGTCGGCACCACGGACCTCTTCCACGACGGCGACATCAACGATCCGCGTCCGACCCAGGCCGAGGTCGACTATCTGCTCCGCACCACCGCCGCCGCTTTCCCGGATTCGCCGCCGAGGGCCGACGATGTGCTCGGCGCCTTCGCCGGCGTGCGGCCGGTGATCGCGAGCGACGTCGACGATCCGTCGGAGGCGAGTCGCGAGGAGCGAATCTGGCACGAGAACGGCCTGCTCTCCGTCGCCGGCGGCAAGCTGACCACCTGGCGGGCGACGGCGGAACAGGTGGTGGACGACGCCCTCAAGCATCTGCCGTCGGAGCGCACGCACCGCCTGGGGGACTGCATGACCGACGGTACGGCTTTGGCCGGCTTGGCGCCGCCAGACTTGGGCCGGCGTTTGCGCACGATCTACAACGTCGACGGCGACGTCGCCGACGGTATGGCCCGTCGCCTGGCGGCCCTCGGGCCGGTGGCCTGCGAGCTGTCGACGCCGGCGGAGCGCTGGCCGATGCGCGACGATACGGACCTCTGCGTCGCTGAGGTCCGGGCCTGGTTCCGCTTCGGCGGCGTCGTCCACCTCTCGGATCTGCTGCTGCGTCGGGCGAGACTCGGCATGTGGCGTCCGGCCCAGGCCGCCGCCCTGGCTGAGCGGGTGGCGACGCTCGGCTGCGAAGAGCTGGGCTGGTCCGCCACCCGCCGTGACGAAGAGCTGGAGCGCTTCGCCCGCGACGCGGAGGCGTGGTCGCCCGAAGGCGTGGAAGCGGGCGGTGAAGTGCCGGTGACGGAGCGCGCTGACGGCGCTCCGGGTCCGCCGGGGGCCGCCGGAGCTTGAGCGCGCCGCGCACGGCGGTGCTGGTGACGGGCGCCGCCGGCGGCGGCCGGGCCTCTGCGCTCTGGGAACGCATCGAGTGGGGCGTCGGCGCCCATCGGCTGGAGGTGCTGCGGCCCGAAACGGCGGCTGAAGCGCGGCGCCAGCTCAGCGGGCGACTCGCCGGGCTGGATCGCCTGGTGGTGGTGGGCGGCGACGGCACCGCCAACCTCGCCATCGACGCCGTGCTGCGCGCCGGGCGCGGCGCCGAGACCGCTGTCGGCCTCGTCCCCGCCGGTACCGGCTCCGATTTCGCCCGCGCCCTCGGCCTGCCGCGGCGTGCGGAAGCGGCCCTCTCCCACGCGCTCGTCGCCGCGCCCCGCCCCCTCGACGCTATTTCGGTGACGGTCGACGGGGCGTCGCCGCGCTACTGCTTGAATATCGCCTCGATCGGCCTGTCCGGCGCCGTTGACCTCGAGGTCAACGCGCGCCGCGAGCGCGGTTCCTACCTGCTGACGACCCTCGGCGCCGTGTGGCGCTACCGGCCCCGGGCCTGCCACGTGGAGGTCGACGGCGAGCTGCTCACGGACGCGCCGTTCTTCGTGGTGGCGTGCGCCAACGGTCGCTATTTCGGCCAAGGCATGAAGGTGGCGCCGGACGCCGTCGTGGACGACGGCCTGCTCGACGTGGTGCGCGTCGACCCGGTGCCGCGCTGGCAGCTTCCCCTGCGCATGGCGCAATTCTTCACCGGCCGCCACGTGCACTTGCCGCAGGTCGAGGTGCGCCGCGGACGTCAGGTGCGCGTGGAGCCGCCGGAGGATTTTTTCCCCTTCGACCTCGACGGCGAAACCCTCGACGCCGGCCCGGCGACGATCGAGGTTCTGCCCGGAGCGCTGCGCTTCGTCCGATAGCGACGGGCTCGTTGGCTAAAAGAGGTAGGTCGCCGCGATGGCCGCGTTCGCGACCATCAGCACGAAGTCCGTCACGAAGATAAAGCGCATCAATCCCCGGACCGGCCACACCCCCCCGCCGCGTCGATTTTGTAACGCGACGGGGACGTTGCCGAGAAATTGCGAGCCGTGGGCGAGGGCGAAGACAAAGAAGAGAATGACCCTTTGCTCGGCGTCCGGGAAAGCGCCGGTGTTGATGAGAAAGAGCACGCTGAGGGCGCAGAACGCGAAGTTGAATCCGCCGAGGAACGGACCGGTCGCCGTGAGGATCGCGAAGACCGGGGTGTCCCGGTGCTCCTTGGGCACCAGGATCTTGGCGAAGACCTGGTTGCGGAGCGCGAAGAGGTGAAATCCCAGGGCGAACCAGAGGGCGTTGGCGGCGAGGATCACTTCAAGCATCGATAGTTCCCTAGATATCCATCCCGCCGCCGTCCAGCGCGCCTCTCTGGGACCCCCACCGTGCTGGTGCCCATCAGCTGATGGCCCGGATTTTTTCCGTATTGGAAAAAATCGCGTCCACGAGCACCGATGTCTCCGGAGAGGCGAAATGGGAGTGGCCGATGCCGATCAGCTGCGAATGCAGGGACTCGTCGTTTTCATGGGTGAAGATTCCGAAAGCGTGCCGCATTAACCCGTCCGCGTATTGAGGCCCGATCCCGAGTCCGGTGAGCTGGGCCACGGCCAGCTGAAGGATGTCCTCGACGTCCATGAAGCAGGTCAGTCGACCGACGCCGAAGAGGTACCCGAAGACGGTGTAGCCGAAGACCTGACACATCAGCTCGTCCTGGAGGTCCCACCTGGGGTCCGTGGTGATCGCTCGCGTGAGCGCTTCGGCCTTCTTTTGTGCGACTTCTTTCATGCTCTTGGATCGCTCGTCGAGGAATTCGCAGTGGATGGCTGACCGAATCGGCTTGCGGCGGTCAACTCGTCGGGTGATTGTACGGTGATCGAGGGCCCGGGACGCATTCAAGCTCGGCGACCGTCGAGCTTGACAACACTGGAGAGGTGGATGCGTATCTGGTCCTATCCATGCTGACCCCACTGAGAGTTCCTTCCGTCTTGAAAGTCACCGCGTTCGTGGTCGCCCTCGGGCTGGGCTCTTGCGCCCTAGCGCCGGATGAGTTTGCGTCACTGCGGAGAAACTCCTTCGAATGGAATCAAGAGGAGCGCGAGCTCGGCTTCCTGCACTTCGACAAGGTTTTCGGAGGGCGCAACGTCCCGAGCGGCGACGCCGAACGTCCGTGGAAAGAGGGGCCGCCCATCCAAGCTTTTTCCGAAGGTGGCGAGCGGCAGCGACAGCTCGATGAGTTCTTGGCCGACCAGAAGGTCGCCGGCTTGCTGGTGGCGGTCGACGGCGAGATCCGCCTAGAGCGGTACGCCTTGGGCCATGGCCGCGAAGGCCGCTGGACCTCGCAGTCGGTCGCCAAGTCGGTGACCAGCACGCTCGTGGGGGCCGCGATTCAGGACGGCTTTATCCAGGGCGTCGATGACAAGCTCACGACCTACATTCCCGACCTCGAGGGCAGCGGCTACGACGGGGTGACCGTCGGCCAGCTCCTGACCATGAGCACGGGCGTGCGCTGGGTCGAGGACTATACGAACCCGAATTCGGACCTCATCAAATTTTTCCGGCGGCCCGTCGACCGCGGAGTCGATCAGACGGTGAGCTATCTCCGCAGCCTGCCCGCCGACGCGGAACCCGGGACCCGCTGGCTCTACAGCACCGGCGAGACGCACCTCCTGGGCGTGCTCGTCAGCTCGGCTACGGGACAGTCCTTATCGGATTATCTAGCGGCGAAGATCTGGCGCCCCTACGGCATGGAGCACGACGCCACCTGGACTTTGAACGCCACCGGCCAAGAGCTCGCCGGCTGCTGCCTGCACATGGGCCTCCGCGACGCCGCCCGGTTCGCCCAGCTGGTGCTCGACGGCGGGCGCATCGACGGCGAGCCCATCGTCCAGGACGGCTGGTTCGAAGCCGCGACGCGTTCCCATTTTCCGGTCTGGGGCCCGCTCGGTTACGGCTACCAGTGGTGGACCTATACCGACGGTACGTTTAGGGCCTTGGGCATCCACGGTCAAACGATCCACATCGACCCCGCGCGGCGGCTCGTCGTTGTGCTCAGCAGCGCCTGGCCGGAGGCAGAGAATTTCGAGCGTCGCACGGCGGATTCAGTCTTCATCAACGCCGTCGCCGCGGAAGTCGACCTGGAGCGGGGATCGGGCGAGCCGGGGCGATCAGCGACCCGATCGTCCGCGGTGATGTAGACCAGCTCTCCTACTTTGACGTAGCCGAGAATCCACGGAGGGATATTCGGCACGATAGTGGGGTGGGAGAAAGAGGATCACGTCCCCCCGGAGTCTTTTCACGCCCGGCCACGCGGGCGATCGGAGACTTCGGCGCAGCCCGGCGGGATTGGAACGCCTGGGCGCCTCCTAGCGAGTGGCCGGGTCACGACCTCGTTGTTGTGCCCGCGGTGGCGTTCAAGCCACGGCAAGACGGCCCGGCCTAGGCTTGGCTCATCACCAAGCCTAGGCTCCGGGAGCCGACAGCCAAAATTCTCGATCAAGGAGCGTTTTTTCCGGGCGCCGCTTTGGCCAAACACGTGGGGCAATTCGATTTCCCAGTGTTCGCTCCCTTCCGATTGAGGCGTTCGTTGTCTGCTAGAATCCGCCTCCGTCCTAAGAATGGTAGATCCCGTCGCCATCAGGCGTTGCAGTCGCTGGCGATTGGTTTTGCGTAGTTGCGATCGGGCCCGAGGATTCGGTCGGTAGTCCGGCATTCCTTAGACCAGAAATGATGAGTGATAAACCTCAGTGGTGTGCCTCCTGCTCCCGAGAGATTGCAGGGGACAACGGTCTCTGTGCTAGCTGCACACCGACTCAGCGTACGGAGGAGTTGTCGACCTACAAAAATCCTCAAGCGGGAGTCGTAGGAGGCGCAGGCTCGTCAAGCAACGCATCTCGCTTTACCCCAGGGGAAGTCCTCGCGGGTCGGTATCGTATTGAAGGCCAGCTTGGTAGCGGAGGAATGGGGGAGGTCTATCGCGCTTACGATTTCGTGCTCGATCTGAATACAGCCCTCAAGTTTCTTCCAGAAAACCTAGAGAAAGATACGGTCGCACTCAATCGTCTGAAGGACGAGGTTAAGATCGCTCGAGAGATCGCTCACCCAAATGTATGCCGGGTGTACGACATCGGTGAAGCTAACGGTGTGTTCTTTCTCTCGATGGAGTACATCGCTGGTGACACCCTGTCGGATTACCTGAGGCGCCTCGGGCGGATTCCTCGCGAGAAGGCGATCTCAATCTCGCATCAGATTTGTGAGTCTCTCGATGCAGTTCATAGTAAAGATATTTTGCATCGCGACCTCAAGCCTTCGAATGTTCTTTTGGATGAACTGGGAAATGTGGTCCTTACCGATTTTGGGCTGGCGGCGAGTGTAGGTGAGCAAAGCGTCGGTGGCACTCCGGCCTACATGGCGCCGGAGCTTTGGGAAGGGAGTGAGAGCTCAAAGGCTTCGGATATTTATGCACTAGGCCTTTTGATCTACGAGATCTTTACTGGCCGCAGGCCCTTCC
Source organism: Acidobacteriota bacterium (assembly GCA_038747035.1). GTDB lineage: Bacteria > Acidobacteriota > Thermoanaerobaculia > Multivoradales > J023 > JAUIJL01. Next base: position 7,759 of record JBCDKB010000108.1, read on the forward strand.
GAGGAAAGACTCCAGCTGAGTTCGCACACTCACACTTGAAGGAGATCCCGCCGGCGCCTTCTAGGTTCCTGCCGTCCATTGATGACGATGTAGAGAATATGATCTCTGAATGTCTGGCGAAGGCGCCGCAGGACCGGCCAGCTTCGGCACTCTTCCTTGCGCAACAATTCGACGCTCTTTCTGGCAGTCCGGCGCTCGAAAATGACGAGACATCAAGGCCTACTGGCAGGAACGTTGAAAGTGAAGAGACAGAGCGTTCCTCGATCAATGAGAGCGGAGCGGGCGGCATTAGTAGCAAATCTATTTATGCGGCACGACTCCGCTCGCTGAGCCGGAAACCAAGCTCACTCGCGGCGATCCTCCTTATTCTACTTGGTCTAACAACTTGGCTCGTGTCTTCCAGGACCGAAACAGAATATGGAGTCCTCAAGGAGCTTGCAGGGCTCGGAGTACTGGCGGTACCGTCAGAGAACGGCTACCGTGTGTTTATCGATGAGTCGATTGAAGCTGCACAGCTACCGGCGGTCTGGAGCTTGCTGGGAAAGCTCAGATATGTCGAAGAGCTTGAGATTTCTGATGTCAAAGGCTTTACGGCCCTTGAGCCCGTCAGGAGCCTCGAAGGCCTCGAGAGGCTTAGTCTTTCCCAAATGGAGAATGTGTCTAGGCTCGATGCACTCCAGGGGCTCACCTCTATTCGTGAGCTCAGTCTGGCTGGACTGCCCGGTGTCTATGAAATGGAGCCGGTTGGATCCCTTGAGAATCTTCGCAAACTCAGGCTTGCGAATCTTGAAAAAGTCGATGATCTAACAGCCTTGCGGAAGCTTGAGGCCCTAGAACAGCTGATCCTCTCAGAAATGCGCGAGATTTCGTCTGAGAAAGTGGAAGCGCTGAGGCTTTTGATTCCTGAGTTAGAAATCAGAGAGCTTGAGCCAGCTGCGGCGGTCGTCCGGGATCAGCAAGATGCGCCAAGCGGTTTTCAAGTAGAGCCCCCGCTCGTCTCACCGATCGAAGGGTATGCGCCCGAGCAGCTTGAAATCAGGGCTCAAGAGCGTGTGACGAACAGTAAGCAGCCCCAGATTTTTGTGCCGCCGATCGTCAGCTCGAAGGTAAAGCTACCGTCTTACCCTGAGCCTGCCAAGGTAGCCGGTGTGACAGGGGATGTTGCTCTTCTAGTGACGATCGATTCGGACGGTCTAGTAAAGAAAATAGTTGAACTAGAGTCGCTTACATTTGGACTGTCTGAATCCACAGTGGAGGCGGTCAGCGGCTGGCGTTTTGCACCGGCACGGCTGGATGGAAAGCCAGTAGCAGTCGATTTTGAGTTGAAGGTTGGATTTGTCGGTAAAGACTCCGGAGGTTTCGTCGTGCTTTATCGTTCTGGCAGAGTGGTGCGGATTTTTGCAGGTGGCTGACCTCGACTGCAGATTTCCGTCAATAGTACGCACTATTGTCAATAGTCGAGTTTCCACTCGACGATTTCGCCTTAAGTGCGAGGCCCAAGTGGACTCGAAGCCCAAAGCACTTTGTCGATGCCCGTAGGGCTTCTGCCGCCGTATGCGCTACTTTTAGCTTGAACCGAGGGCGAAATGGGTGCCGGGCCATCAACGTCCGCCAAAGAGGTCTCCGTAGCTGCCGTCGTATTCATAGAGGGCCCTCATTCCCGCACTAGATCTGGAGAGCTGATGGAATTTCTCTCGGATTCGGTCGCGGTCTTTTGAAGAGAAGCGTTGCGCTCTTACGAGTTGCGCGAAACTATTCCACAGGCTGTATCCCATCGGGCTCCTTCCGTAGCGGGCCTCCATGTGTTCGTAGCTTGACTTTGCAAACCCGTCGAGAATTCTGAGGATTGGCTCGACATGCTCATCGCCCAGACGTTCTCCTTTGAGGGTTCCGATGAACATCGTATTGGGCTGCTCGTTGCCTTCATTCGAGGGCGCCGTCGCGACAAGCTCCAGCATGTGGCTCATGATCTTGTCGGTGAAGGGCTTGGAGTCCTGCAGCGCCTGCCAGTGGTCCTCTATCTTCTGCATTCGCTCTTCCGTACGGTGCGAATATCTGTTGAGGCCCCCGTAGATCTCGTCGAGGATGCCTATCCATTTCGAATCGTATTCATCGAAGAGCGTTGAGAGGTCAACGCCGTGCGACGTCGGCACGTCCGAGTCAGTCGCTTTGGCGTCGCCTGATTCGTCGTGCTGGCGGGTACGAGTCTTTCCGAGGCTCTCCAGCTGGAGGCGGATCGATCGGACAAGGGCCGCGGCCCCTTTGGGGGGATCTTTGAACCAGTCGATCCACTGAATACCTTGGAGGCGGTCAGGGATGGCGCAGTCATCGATCCTCACTGGGATGATGAAGATCTGGCCGCCGGGAACTTCTTCCATCGCTTCATAGGCCGCTTTCAGCTCTTTTTGGAAGAATCCTCTCTTGGTCAGCGCGTGGCTCGAGAAAATGGGGACGACAATGGCGGCGTCCTGGATGGCCTTGATGATCTCGTCCTTCCACTGCTGGCCGGCGAGCAGTTCCTCTCGGTCAATCCAAGGTTCAAGACCGTTCTGCTCTAGCAGCTGATAGATCTGCCGAGCCACTTCGGAGTCTTCTGTGGCGTATGAAATAAACACCTTGGTCTGCACGGCAAACTCCTCTCACGTCTAGGCGCCTGCCTGAGTCCCTGGACGGTGGTTTCGAGCGGATCGGACGGCGGAATCTGGGTTGAAAGACCGACTGTGAGCCTCAAAAACTGGGCTTTGGGGGACTCATCGGTAGCCCTGGGCGACCTACCAACAAGGTTGCTCGCCCGGAGGCTAGTCTACTTCGCCCTCGCGCCTTGTCCTCGAAGCGGACCGGCGGCGCAACCGGACAAAACCTCTCGCTGGAGGTCGTTGCCGGAGCACGGCGGAAGGCTTGGACCCGCGCTCGACCGGTCCTGCGACGGCGCTGGCGGAGCTGGCGGACGCCGCCGGAGTGCGGACGACTTGCGCACGCCGCGGCGATCCAAACCAGATCCACGTCGCTGCGCGGAGCCGTAGGACAAACGTGAGTGGGGTAGCATCCCCACTCAGGGACTGCACGTACACCTCGACCATGGCTCCCCTCCCTCCAGATCCGAATGCGCCGACGCTTCCGTTCCACGATTCGGAAGGCGTTGACACCGAAACGCAGACGCGTAGCGGGTCGTCGCATGGGCAGGGGGGGCACCCTGTAGATCAGACGCTCCCGCAGGGTTTTCGGCTCGGCCGGTATGAGCTCGGGCGTCCACTCGGCGCCGGCGCGTCTGGGGTGGTCTACGAGGCGTACGATCCCGAACTTGACCGTGCCCTCGCGGTAAAGTTGATGAAGAGCCTGAGCTCGGAAGCCGTCGGGCGATTGCGCCAGGAAGCGCGCGCCCTCGCCAAGCTCTCCCATCCAAACGTGGTGCAGGTCTACGATGTGGGCGGGGTCGAGACCGACGGGTCCCCCCGCGTCTACGTGGCCATGGCGCTGCTCCGCGGCGGCACGCTGAATCACTGGCTCCAGGCGGATGACCGCACCTGGGGTCAGATCCTGGATGTCTTTATCGGGGCCGCCCACGGGCTCGCGGCCGCCCATGACGCCGGCCTCGTCCACCGGGATATGAAGCCGGAGAACATCCTCCTCGACGCCCGAGGCGTGCCCAAGATCGTCGACTTCGGACTTGCTCGCCCCGAGTCGCCGGCCGGGGACGTCGTCGATGCCCGCCTCGGGGCGAAGAAGGGGCAGCTCATCGGCAGTCCGGCGTATATGGCGCCCGAGCTGTTCGACGGCAGTCGGGCCGACGCTCAGTCCGACCAGTTCAGCTTCTGTATTTCGTTCTATGAAGCCCTCTATGGCCGTCGGCCATTTGTCGGCGAGACCATCCCCGCCTTGATCTCGAACGTCATCGACGCCGCGCCGGCGGGACCGGGCGACACGCAGGTGCCGCCCTCGCTCCACGAGATTGTCGTCAGGGGGCTGAGTAAAGAGCCCTCCGAACGCTGGGACTCCATGATCGCTCTGGCGTCGGCCCTGGTCGAGGAACGTGACCGTCATCGACGCCGGGGTCGGCGGCGGCGGCGCCTCGGGACCGGAATGGCGGCGGCGACGGTCGTGGCCACGGTACTCGGTGCGTGGACGGTGCAACTGCGGCCGGAGGACGACTGCTCGCAGCGCGGCGGCATCGAAAGAGTCTGGAACGAGCAGCGCGCCCAGGACGTGGGCCGAGGCTTCATCGCCTCCGGGGCTCCCTTCGGCGAGGACTCCTGGGGCCGCATCGTCAAGGCGATCGACACCTACGCCGCCGACTGGACCCGGGAGCAGGGGGCCATTTGCGGCGCCCATCAAGCCGGCGAGATTGCTGATCCCGCCTTCCACCTGAGGCTGGCCTGCCTACACCAGCGCAGAGAAGAGCTCGGTTCGAAGCTGAAGCTCTTTGAACGCGCCGACCTTGAGATCGCCGAGCGGGCGGCCGGGGCGATCATCTGGCTGAGTCCGCCCCGCTTCTGCCGTTTCGACGCTTCCGCCCTGTCGACGCTCTCCTTTGACGGGAGTGAGGAACCCGAAGCGGTCCAGACAGCCCGGGAGCTCATCGCCGATTCCAAAGCGTACCGCGCCGCCCAGCAGTTTGACCGCGCCCTTCTTAAAGCCACGGAGTCGGTGGGCCTGCTCGATACCGCTTCCGAACTCGACGAGGCTCTGCTCGCAGAAGCGCTGGTTGAGCTGGGGGCCTCCCAAAAAGGCGCGGGGCACCGCCTTGAGGAGATCGAAGCGCTTTACCTTCGGGCCTTCGACCTCGCCGGACAGCAAGGTCGACAGGACCTGGTGGCATTGATCTCAAATCGAATGTTCGGCCTCTCGGCGTCGCAACGTCGGCTGGAAAAGGCTGAACAGTGGCGTCGCCGCTCGATCGAGGCGGCGGCCACCCAACCGCAGGAGCTCGCCTCAGCCCTGTCGGCGTCCCGCTTGATCCATGAGTCGCAGTTGAGTCTCGCCGACGAGAGGCCCGAGACTGCGGTTGAGAAGTTGCGTCAGGCCCTCGAGACGACGGAGAAGATCTTCGGGGTTTCCCATCCGCGGACGGCCTCGCTGATGATCCGGCTCGGCCGCGCCCTCAACGAAGCCGGTGACTCCCAAGGGAGTGCAGATATCCTTCGGCGGGCGTTGGTACTCAGTCAGCAATTCTACGGCGAAGCCCATCCTGCGATCTTTGTGCCGACCAATACGCTCGCCTTCACGCTGTGGAGCGGCGGTCGCCGGGAGGAGGCGATTCGCTACTTCGAGCAGGGCCTCGAGCTCGCGGAGAGTAGCTTCCCACCGAATCACCCGAATCGCGTCGCGGCACTTAGCAATTTTGCGGGTATCCAGGGCGCCATGGGCCATTTCGAGGCGGCGATCGAGAAATACTCGTCGGCCCTCGTGCGACTGCGGGCGCGTCCGGAACCGAATCTCTCGCATGTGGCGACGGTGCTTCGCAACCTCGGAGGACTCCATTTTGAGCTGGAGCACTTTGCTCGCTCCGAAGCTTTCTATCGAGAAGCCCTGGAGACCCTGGAAGCGCTCGGCCTTGGGGACCACACGTTCGCCTCCGAAGCCGCCCGCGGGCTCGGTCGGTCGCTGGCCCGTCTCGGACGATTTCCTGAAGCTCGAGGGGTCTATGACCGCGCCTTTGAGATCCGCAGCCGTCGCTACGGGGCGGACCATCCCAGGATGGCTAGCCTTCACATTAGCCTCGCGGCGTCGGCCCTCGACGGCGGACATCGGGAAGTGGCCGCCGAGCACCTCCTCCGGACCGAGGCCTTTATCGAGGCGAGTGAAGAACTGACGACCCTTAGTCGGCTTCGCTTCGAACGGCTCATGGCCGAGCTCGCCCTCCTGGAGGGGCGCCACGACGAGGCCCGAGCGCGCCTCGAGACGGTTCAGACCGAACACCGGGCTTTGGCGGCGGGGCCGGTCTCTACGAAGAGCAGCGCCGAAGAGCGCAAGGCCACGTTCGCCTTGGCCAGAGCGCTCTGGCGAGGAGATGCGGCCGAGCGGACGGAGGCCCTTCGTCTCGCCCGCGGTCTCTTGGAGGCCTTAGGGGAAACACCCCCCGAGCACTTCAAGGCAACCAAGGCCGAAATTTCGGACTGGCTGGCGAGCAAGGCGCCTTCAGTCGCGGCCTAGCCGAACCCTCGAGCGTCTGGGGGGCCCCGAGCCGCCCTAGGCTGACGCCAGCGCTATGCGTGCGCCCACCGGATCTTGGATCACGGCGGAGCTCAGCTCTCCGTCGGCACGCCGCGTCTCCTTTAAGACGGTGCCCCCCTCTTCCTTCACGCGGGCGAGACTCTCAGCGAGGTCACCCACCGGGAGGTAAAGCAGCCAGACCGGCGGTAGGCCTTCGTTCACGCCGCGCGCGTGGCAAATCCCCGCCGCCGGGTTTCCGTCACCGCCGAGCAGGTTGTAGTCGGCGTAGGGCTCGTCTCCGTCGGTCATCGCGACGTCTTCGGCTGACCAGCCAATGACCTGGCAGTAGAAGTCGCGAATTTCGGTCGCGTTGGGGACCGTCAGGTCGAGCCACGCGATGGTTCCGGTTTGCGCGTCGTCGGCTGCGTCGGTTTCTTTGGGGACCACGGGGATGAGGCCGAAGCCGGCCCCGTTCGGGTCCGTGATCCCCGCCCACAGGCTGTTTCCGTCGGCGTCTTTGCCGTGCAGCAGCTCCTTACCGCCGAGCTCGAGCGCCCGCTCGACGCTCGCCGCCACGTCGACGACCTGAAAATGCGGCATCCAGTGGAGGGGGAGGTGTTCGTACTCCGCCGCCATCGGGCCTAGGCCGATGATCGGCTGGCCCCGGCTATTGGAGAGATCCTCCCGCCACAGCGGCTTGGCGCCGGTACCCAGCACCCGTGAATAGAAACGCACCTCGCGCTCGTGCTCGGGAACGGCGATGTCGGCGCTTACGGTACGACCAAAGTCTTGCGTGAGGGGGGTGTCCATCATGGGCCTCCGGGTCGCTGCTGAGTGATCGGGTTGGGATAGCGGGAATGCTACTTGGCTAGCCGTTCAAGCCGCAACCGCGCGGGCGGTGGCGCTTTTGGAGAGGCCCGATACTCTCCCCTGATCCTCTAGTGCAGTCGGCTCAGAACAGCCTCGAGCTCCCCTCGTGCAAAGTCCCGGATCCAAGGCTCGTGGATCTTCTGAAGTCGATCGCCGACGGCGATGAACCCCCAGCCGAGTCCTTTCGAGGCACGCAGGTCCCAGGGGCCATCTCCCACGTAGACGACCGACCCGGTCGGCTTCGGTATGTTTTGCAGACACCGCCGCATGATTTCTTGTCGGTCCTCTGCGTCGTCGCTGGAACAGAAAGGAATACCCGCGAAGTCCAGGCCTGCGGATTCGAGCTTGGCCACCGCGGTGCGCCTCCAGCCGCCCGTCGCCAAGCCGATTTGATGCGTCTCGGAGTTGTCTAGCTGCCGGAGCAGCTCGGCGGCCCCGCGGACCGGCGTGCAGGGCTCTAGACCCAGGTGCGATTCCACGAGGTCGATAAATCTTTCTTTGACCGCCCCGAAGGCGGAGGCCGAGCTTGAGATTCCGTTCTCTTCCAGGAGCTCGCGCAGGATGCCGCCGTCGGTGACGTGTCGGTAGTCGTCCCAATCGTCACGGATAGTGACGGCGCCCAAGACGTCCGTCACCGCTTGACGGTAGAGCCGGGAATCAAAGTCCGTGGACTCGATCAGCGTCCCGTCGATGTCGAAGATGACGCTCTGCACGGCTAGCCGGCGCTGCCTTCTTTCAGGGCCAGGCGCCGCTTGGCGTCGTGCGGCCCGGCGAAACGCTCGACGTCGCCGTTGGGCCAGGCGACTTCGATCCACTCGACGGCGGCGGCGTCACCGAGGCCGAAGTAGACGGGCTCCGAGCTCTGCGAGAGGTAGCCCGACTTGCCGTCGTGGAGCTTGGTTTGGGTGAGACCGCCGGCGCTGACGGTCACCCGGGCGCCGAGGCCGTCGCGGTTCGACTGGGTGCCCTCGAGCACCACCTCGAGCCACGAGACGTCTCGCTGCTCGGCGAGGTCGCTAATCAAGACCTGGGGCTCGTGGTTGAACTCGGCGGTCACGATGTCGAGGTCACCGTCGCCGTCGAGGTCGAAAATCACCGCCGAGCGCGTGCCGAGCGCGCCTTCGACGAGCACCCGCTCCTCTTTGCCGTGGATTTTGCAGAATTCCGGCCACAGCGGGTGCCCGGACAGATCGCCGGCGCAGTCGAATTCAAACCACGGGGTCACCGTCCGGCCGTCCTTGTAGCGGGGCTCGAGGCCGACGATGAATTCGGCGTCTTTGAAGGCCCGGCCGTTCTCGTTCAGCAGCAGCGAATTGACGCCGTAGCGCCACGGGTAGTTCATGCTCGAGGTGAGCAGCACGTCGTCCCAGCCGTCGGCGTTGACGTCGCCCACGGAAAGACCCCACGGCCAGTAATTCTCGGCGCCCATCGCTTGTGACAATTCTTCGAAGGTCCCGTCGCCGCGGGAGCGGTAGAGCGCATTGCCGAAGATGCTGGGTCCGCTATCTCCCAAGGCCTCATCCGACCACTGCATTCGCGACTTCAGCTTCTCCCGCTCCGGACCGATCTTTTCGCTCATGTCCGAGTGCATATCGGAGAGAAAAATGTCGAGGTGACCGTCGTTGTCGAGGTCGAAGACGCCGACGCCCATCGAGCCCCACGGCGTGGCGCCGACCGCCGCCGACGTCACGCGCTCGAAGCGCTGGCCACCGTCGTTGCGGAAGAGGTCGTCATCTCCCTGCATGTCGAGCACGTAGAGGTCCATGAAACCGTCCGCGTCGTAGTCGATCATCGTCGCGTCGCCGTTCCAGCCGCCGTCTGTGAGGCCCACCGACTCGGTGACGTCCTCGAAGCGGCCGTCGCCGAGGTTGCGGTAGAGGATGCTGGTCTCCGTGCGTTCGGGGAAGAGGTGGCCGCTGAACGCATCCTCGAAGCCGACGTCATAGCCGCCGCGCCCTTTCGCGTCGCCCGAGTACTGACCGATATTGGTCACGAAGAGGTCGAGCAGGCCGTCGCGGTCGTAGTCGAAAAAGACCGCTCCGGAGCTGTGGCCGGCGTGGTCCACACCGGCCCCTTCGCTGATGTCGGTGAATCGACCGCCGTCGTTGCGGAAGAGCACGTTGCCGTCGTTGACGGTCGTGACGAAGAGGTCCGCGTCGCCGTCGTTGTCAAAGTCGGCGAAGGCCGACGTCACGCTGATGCGATTGCCGAGGCCGACGCCGGCGTTGGTCGTCATATTTTCGAAGCGGCCGTCGCCGAGGTTGCGCCACAGCTCGTTGCGCCCCATCTGCGTCGTAAAGTAGAGGTCGTAGCGGCCGTCGGCGTCGACATCGGCGATCGAGAGGCCATTGCCGTGGTCGTAGTGCACGCCTTTGTAGTCGCGGCCGGCGTCGTCGACGACGCGATTCTCGAAGAGAATTCCGCTTTCCTGACGCCGGTCGGTGAAGCGAAATCCGTGGAAGACGCCGATCGACGAGGCGGACTCGATCTGTTCTTTCTGCCGCGGCTCGATCCAGCTCGGATTGAGGGCGTCCGGCGGGAACGCGACGCCCGGCAAGGTCGCGCGGGCCGGCGGCTCGATCGTCGCGAGCCGCTCGTCGATGTCGGCGAGCAGTCGATCCACATCAGCCGCATCGCGGCCGTCGTAGAGGCCGGTGACGTCACCGTGCTCGTCGACCAAGACGAGGCTCTCGCCGCCGGACACCGTGCCGGCGTCGGCCGCCACCTCGAGTCCGACGCTGGCGGCGACGGCGGCCAGCGGCTCTCCCGAGAGCGTCGCGAAGTGCCAGCGATCTTCGTAGGCGTGGGCTCGCTCTTGGGCAAAGGTTGCGAGCGCACTGACCGTATCGCTCACCGGATCGACGCTGAAAGAGACCAGCCGGAAGCCCTCGGTCTTCGGATGATTGAAGAGCTCATTCTGGAGGCGCGACATCGTGGCCGTGACGTCCGAGCACGGCTGCTCACAACCGGTGGCGAAGAACTGGGCCACCCAGACGCGCCCTGCGAGGTCGGCGTTTGAGAAATCGCGCCCGAGTTGATCGGTGAGCTCGAAAGCCGCGAAGGCTCCGCCGTCGCCCGGCTCTTTCGGTGCGCAGCCGATGACAGACAGCAACAAGAGTCCGAATCCTAACCACGAGACGAAATCCGAGATCCGTGAACCTGAAGTTGTCTGCATCATGCTTCCCTTCATCTGAGTCCGGCGTGGATGGTCTAACGCAATTAACTCGGCGATTTATCCTCGCCGAGAGCGGCAACCCCAATGCAGCGACCTGACCCCGCTTCCCGGCGGTTCAGCGCCACTGAGGATCCTTCGTCGGCTGCGCGCGCAGACGCTCGGATGGCCCGAAGCGACGCGGGCCTCACACCGTATTCGGTAGGCCTCTGCGGCCTGGAAGCTGCGCCCGGCGTGGCGAGTTCGAAGACTCGCCGCGATCGAGCACGGTCCCCCTGCCGCTGACGCCGGGCGTCTCTTCATTTCCGCTGGCGGTGGCGCTGTCCTTGTCAAGCGGACAAGCGCCCCCTCCGGTCAGCGCGATGTCGGCTGCGGATTCGACGGCCGGAATGCCCCCACGTGTGAGCGCGGGGCCCTCTCGCCCCGTTTCATCGACCGGACCTGGCTCGCTCCATTTCTGCGAGGCGTTGGTTCCAAGCCTGGCGCAGCTGCGGGTCGGCGCCGGCGGGAATGGCGTCGATCAGCTGCTTTTGCAAACGGACGGCCGCATCGAGTCGACCGGTAACGGCGAGCCCCTGGACGAGCAGATCGGCGTGCTCGGGGGTGCGTGAGGAAGCGAGCAGCTGCTCCGCCAAGTCGACGGCCCGCTCCGGGTTCTGGACCCGTGGATTCTGAGACGAGAGCAGCAAGCGCGCCAAGGTGAATCGCAGGACCCCGGCTTCGGGCAGCGCCTGGGCCCCGGCTTCGAGGCGAGAGACCGCTCCGACCTCATCACCCGAAAGGGCCAGGGCCGTGGCTTCCCCCAGCCAGGCGGCGACCCGCTGCGGCTCGAGCCCCGTGACTTTCCGATAGAGCGCCGCGGCCTGCGTGAAATCACCGGCGATGCCGGCCAGGTTGGCGAGCTCGAAATGGGCGACCGCCAGGTCTTCGTCGAGCTCGAGGGCTTGGCGGAGCAACGCGTCGGCTTTCCCGCGGTCGCCGCCGCGGGCCGCCACGGCGCCTTGGACGGCCAGAGCTTCTGCGCGCAGTTCGTCCGCGGCGTCGGCGGCGAGCACCTGGCGGGCGTCGTCCTCGGCGCCGGCGATGTCGCGCAGCTCGAGTCGAAGCTTCGCCCGCTCAAGACGGGGACGGGTCAGCTCGGGTTGGCCTTCCAGCACGTGGTCGAAATGGCCGAGGGCTTCCTCAAGGGAGCCCAAGCGGGCCAGACGTCCCGCTAACGCGAGGCGGAACTCGCGGTATTCCGGCTCCGCCTCGACGGCGCGGCGCATGGAATCGAGCGAATCTTTGCCTTCGCCCGCCGCCTCGAGCACCAGCGCCAGCACGAAATGATTCAACCCCCGCTCGGGCTCGAGGCGCACCGCTTCCCGATACTGATCGGCCGCTTCTTGATGGCGATTGACGCGGGCGAGCAGCGCCCCCAGATCTCGACGCGCTTCCGGACTGGTCGGGTCGCTGGCCACCGCCTGGCGGTAGATCTCGACCGAAGCTTCGAGCTGACCCGCGACCTCGGCCTTGGCGGCGCGCTGCATCAGGGCCGCCGAACCGGCGAGGGAGGTGTAGACCGAGGCGAGCCGGCGATCGGCGAAAGTGACGTCGCCCGGGCCCTGGCCCTGCGCTTGAAGTTCTTGCTGGCGCTCCAGGTGACCACGGGCGGCGTCGAGGTCGCCGGCCTTGCGGTGGGCCTGGGCGGCGAGGAAATGGAGCCGCGTGGCCGACGGCGCCAGCTCGAGGGCGCGCTCGAAACTCGCCGCGGCGGCGGCGTGGTTGTCGGTCGCCGAGGCGGTGCGTCCGAGGATTTGGTGGGCGGCTGCGCTTTCCGAGTCGAGGGTGAGCGCTTTGCGCGCGAGTTCCTCCGACGCCGCGAAGTCGCCGGCTTCCAGCTGGACTTCCGCCAGGTGAAGGGTGGCGGCGAGGTCATCGGGCTCCGATTCGAGGACCGAAGCGAAGCTTGCGGCGGCGCCTTCCAGCTCGCCTTCGAGCCGCTGCAAAATGCCCAGAAGATGTTTCCAGCGCGCGTCGCCGGGCGCCAGGCGGTGGGCGTTGCGGTAAGACGCCATCGCCGCCTCGGCCAGGTCGTAGCCGTGGTAGAGCTCGCCGAGCGACCCGAAGGCGACGGCGAGTTCCGCCGCCGGCTGATCGGAGCCGAGCGACGCCTCGAGATCGCGGCGGGCCGATTCGAGCTGTTCGCGAACTTCTGATTCCGCGGCGGCGAGCTCGGGGAACGGTACGTCTTCGAGTGGCTCGATCGGTAGATCGGGTCCGCAGCCGAAGATGAAG
>JBCDKB010000109.1:0-20169 GCA_038747035.1 Acidobacteriota bacterium
CAAGCTTGATGTCGCGGGTTCGAGCCCCGTTGCCCGCTCCAGTCTCCACACGCCCCGTTTCGGCGCCCTTCGGCGGTTCCATGACGCCACCTAGCGCCCCCAGCGCATCAGTCACCGAGCGCCTTCAGACTGACTTCCCAGATTTGAGTGCAGCCGGATCCGCCCTTTGATACCCGGGCCGCGCCTGCCCCACGAGCACAATTCCACCCGAGGATTCGATGAGTTTTTGGAGCCAGCGACGCGACGATTCCCCTTCGACCGATCGTAAAGAGCCCGAGGCTCCGTCCCGTCCCGCGGTGGCGCAGGCGCCGACGAAGAGAAAGGCCCCGGACCGCGTCCCCGCGGCGGCGGCCTCGGCCCCGACGCTGATCGCTCCGGGGTCGACCTTCGTCGGCGAGATCTCGGGTGACACCGAGCTTTTCATCAAAGGGGTGGTCAAGGGTGAGATCAACCTCGACAGCCGGGTCATCGTCGGCGCCGAGGGCCGCGTCGAAGGCGATATCCGGGCCAAGTCGATCGAAATCGCGGGCAAGGTCAACGGCAACGTGCACTGCGAAAGTCTGCTGAAAGTTCACGCCTCCGGCAGCCTCGAAGGCGAAGTCGTGACGGTCGATCTCGACGTCGACTCCGGATGCTTTCTTTCGGGCCGCGTCCAGCGTGTCAAAGCTGGCGAGGTCGGCAAGAAAAAGTCGGTAAAGCCGGCCGAAAAGAAGCCGACCGACGCGGCTTCCGGCGCTAAGGCCTCCGGCGCCCAGTCCTCGGGCGGCGGCGGTGGTCAAACTTCCGACTCCAAAGGCCAGGCCGGCCGCCAAGACCGGCAGCGGAATCGCCAAGGTCAGGGCAAGGCCGCGCCCGCCGGCAAGAGGTAATTGCAAGTGCGTATCGGCATTCCGAAAGAGGTTAAGGATCACGAATACCGCGTCGGCATGACGCCGGCCGGGGTGCGCGCCCTCTCCGACTCGGGCCACCGGGTGGTGGTGCAAGCCGGCGCCGGTCTTGGCAGTGGCTTCGAGGATGGGGAATTCATGAGCGCCGGGGCCACGATCATCGAGTCCGCGGACGAGGTCTGGGGCCAAGCCGAGATGGTCATCAAGGTGAAGGAACCCGTGGCGTCGGAATACGACCGCATGGTCGAAGGTCAGACGCTCTTCACCTACCTGCATTTGGCGCCCCTCCCCGAGCTCACCGAAGTCTTGCTCCAGAAGAAAATCGCCGGCGTCGCCTACGAGACGATCACCGACGCCCGCGGCGGGTTGCCGCTGCTGGCGCCGATGTCCGAAGTCGCCGGCCGCATGTCCGTCATGGTGGGCGCCACCCACCTGCAGCGCGCCCACGGCGGCCGCGGCGTCCTGATCTCCGGCGTCCCCGGGGCTCCGCCGGCGGAGGTGGTGATCATCGGCGGCGGCATCGTCGGCTTGAACGCCCTCAAGATCGCCCACGGCATGCGCTCCCGGGTCACGGTCCTCGAGACCAATCCCGACCGGATGCGTTTCATCGACGATCTTTTCGACGGCGCCGTCACCACGCTGGCGAGCAACCGCCACAACCTGGAAGCGTGCCTCGAGCGCGCTGACCTGGTCATCGGCGCGGTACTCATTCCGGGGCGCTCGGCGCCCAAGCTCATTACCCGCGAGATGCTGGCGCCGATGCAGCGCGGGGCGGTCATGGTCGACGTGGCGGTGGACCAGGGCGGATGCTTCGAAACGACGAAGCCGACCACCCACTCCAATCCCGTGTACGAGGTGGACGGCATCGTTCACTATTGCGTCGCCAATATGCCGGGCGCCGTGCCCCGGACGTCGACACTGGCGCTCACCAACTCGACGCTGCCCTATGCCCTGGCGCTGGCGGCCGACGGAGTGGAAACGGCGATTCGCAAAGATGCCCACCTCGCAGAGGGTGTGAATACCTACGCCGGCGAAATCACCTGTGAGCCGGTGGCGGACTCCCAAGGCAAGCCGTATCGCGATATCGCCGAGCTCGCTTGAGGCCGGCGTCGGGTGAGTAAAGACGTGACCGTTCCCGATCCGGCGACCGCGTCGGCCGCTATCGCCGGCGGCGCGGCGTCGTCAGGCTTCGAGTGGTCGCCGCCGGACGGTGATTCCTACAGCGACCCGATGCCTGATCTGCGGGGGGATTGGGCGACGCAGGCCTTCGTGCGGGGCTCGCTCTTCCTCAACCGCAAAAAGGTCCGCGTCAAATCCGGGCTCGAGCACATTCAGCCGGCTAAAGATCCCTTCGTCTTGGTGTCGAATCACAGTCAGCGGGTGGAAGCGGTGCTGCTGCCGGCGATCCTCTTCTACCACCGCGGCGGTAAACGCGTGCATTTCATGGCCGACTGGCCCATGATGCTGGTGCCGGGCGTCGGGCTTATGTACCGCTGCGCGCAGGTCATCCCGGTCTTTACGAAAAGCGCCAAGCCTCCCGTCCTCAACCGTCTCAAGCGCTTTTACGAGAAGCCGGGGACCGTATGGGAGCGTGCGGGGAGCCTGCTCGAGAACGGTCAATCCGTCGGAGTCTTCCCCGAAGGCACCATCAATCGAAACCCGAAGCGGCTGCTGCGCGGTCGCATGGGCGCTGCGCAGCTCGCTTTTGATAACAAGATTCCAGTGGTGCCGGTGGGGATCCGCTTCCCCCAGCACCAAGACGCCGATAGCATCCCCGACGGCGCCCCGATGGACGTGGAGATCGGCGCGCCGATCGATCCACCGACAGCGTCCTCGGACGAAGCCGACCGCAAGCGGGCGGCCCGTGGCTTTCAGGCCGACATCATGGGGCGGATTTCTAGCCTGTCCGGCAAGGCCTGGACTCCCAGCGCCCCCAGGAGAAAGAACCAATGGGACTGAGACACGAGCTGACCGTGCGACGGGTAGAGGACGAAGAGGCCCGTCAGAAGGCCCTCGAAGTGCTCGGCACGGTCTACCTGACTGAAAAAGGCTGGGTCAAGGATCCCGAAGAAATCTTCCCGGGTTCCGACCTCAATCATCCGAGCGTCTCTTGGTTCCTCGCCGAGCGCGGCGGTCTTCCGGTGGGCACCACGCGGGTGCTCTACGAGATTCCGTTTGAGCTCTACGAGGCCTACCAATTCGACCTCGTGGATCCGCGCATTGACGTGGAAGCTTTTGTCAAGAACAACAAGATCGCCGAGGTCGGCCGGTTTGCGGTGATTCCCGCCTACCGAAAGAAGATCTTGGTGGCGGCGATCCTCATGCGCGCCGCCGCCACGGAAACCGTCGAAAGACGTTTCACCCACTTCATCACCGACATCTTCGACGCCGATCCCAACTCACCCTACAAATTCCACAAGCGTGTCCTGGGATTCGAAACCGTCGCCACCCACGACCACGGCGAGCTGCAGATGAATTCGAAGCGGATCACGATGCTGCTGGATCTGCGCGACGCTTACCGTCGCCTCAAGGGCGGACGGAATTGGATTTTTCGCTACATCACCCAGGGCTGGAACGAGCAGGTCGTCGAGCAGCTTTCGGTCTGACCTGAGTCCCTCGCCCCTAGGCGCTTCTCCGGCCGGTGGCCCACCTCCGGCCGCGCCGTTCTGGCGGGCGGCCCTTGTCCCGAGACGGGACGACGTCTCCCACCTCTTCCCCAAAGCTTTCCCCAAGCTGTCCCCACGAGCGCTCCTGCCATGAGATCCCTCCTCTCTTTGGATCGCCACCTTTTCGATCTCGCCCGGCGCCGGCCGAAGGGCGTCTTGATCGGTGCCGCACTATGCGCGGCGGTGGCCCTCTTCCTCGCCAGCCGAGTCACCCTCGATAGCGACTTCCTGGCCCTGATGCCCGCTGAAAACCAGGTGGTCGGCGAGTTCAGGGACACGATGGAGCGTTTCGGTTCCTTGGATTTGATGCTCGTCGGGCTGAGGCTTCCGGATGGCCCCACCGACGCCGCCTACGCCTACGCCGACGCCGTCGCCGAGGAGCTGCGGGCGATGCCCGAGGTGAGCTGGCTCGAGTACCACACGGACGAGATCATGTCGGCGGCGACGGCGCTGGTGCGATGGGCGCCTCTCTATATGGGCGAAGGCGACCTCGACGAGCTGCTCGCCACGGTGTCTAGCCCGGAGGCCCTCGACCGAGAGATCGCCGAGCTCGCCGAGACCCTACGCTCCCCGGCGGATCTTCCGTTCAAGGAGCTGCGGAAGGTGGATCCCCTCGGGATGATCCCGAAGGCTTGGGAATCCTTCGGCGCCTCCTCGCAGAGTGAGCTGACGGATCGCTTCGACGCCGAGAGCGGCTACGCCGTCGATCCGGGCGGTCGCTTCATCCTGCTCCTGGTCAAGCCGGCGCGCACGGCCGCCGACGTGCCCTTCGCGCGCGAGCTCCTCGTCAAAGTCGAGGCGGCGGCTGAGCGGGCGGAAGAGCTGTGGCGATCCGACGGCTGGGACGGTGAAACGCCAGGCCTGCTGCTGGCGGGCGGCCACGTCGTGACCGTGCACGATGCGCGCCTGATCGCGTCCGACCTGGGCTTCGGCACCCCCGCCGCGGTGATTGCGGTGGTGCTGCTTTTCGCCGTCGCGTTCTCACGCCCCTTGGCTTTGGTCATCGCCTTCGTGCCGCTTTTCATGGGCTTGATTTTGACGGCGGCTTTCGCCGTCGTGAGCCTCGGCCATTTGAACGCCGTGACCGCGACCTTCGCCGCACTGCTCGTCGGCCTCGGCATTGATTTTGTGATCGTGCTCTACGGCCGCTACGTTGAGGAGCGGCGGTCAGGGTCGGATTTCGAGCAGGCGATGGAGGCGATCCGACTCCACACCGTGCCCAGCGTTCGCCTCGGCGCGGTCACGACGTCGGTCACTTTCTGCGCGTTCCTGCTCTCCGACTTCGCGGGCCTGTGGGAACTCGGTTTGATCACCGGCGCCGGCGTCCTGCTGGTGATGATCTCTGTTTTTGCGGTGCTGCCGGCGATTCTGACGCTGCTCGAGCGTCGACGGGAGACGCCGCCGCCCGCCGTGCGCGGCTTCGGCAGCCGGGCCTTGATGCGCTTTTCCCACCGCCGTCCGAAGCTGATCCTCGGCGTCAATCTGGCCCTGACGGCCCTGCTCGGGTTTGCCGCCCTCGACGTGGTTTACGACGATGACGCTTTGAACCTGCGGTCGACGCGCAATCCCGGACTCCTGCACCAGCAGGAGTTGATGGAAGCCTTCGGCCTACGCTTTACGCCCTATATGGTCCGGGTCGACGGCGACACGGAGGCCGAGGCCATCGCCCGCGCCCGGGTGATGCTTCCGCAGCTCCGGGAGCTCGCCGACGGCGAGCGACTCGCGCGGGTCGAATCGGTGGCGCCGTGGGTGCCGGAGGAAGGACGCCAGCGGCGGCAGATTGAACGGCTGGAAGCGTTCACGACGGCGCCGGCGGCGGTCGCCGAGCAGGTGACGTCGGCGCTCGTGACGCAAGGCCTCAATCCGGCGGCCTTCCAGGACGGTATCGATCAGCTTGTGGAGGCGCTCTCGATCGAAACGCCGCAGGGGCCGAGCGCGCTCGAAGGGACCACGGTCGGCCACTTGCTCGGGCGTTACGTGGCGCTCAGCGCCGACCGCGCGTCGACCATCATCTATTGCTATCCGCCGCCCGGCCAGTGGCGCCGTTTCCCGCCGCCGGACCTCGAGCGCGTGGTCGCTGAGAATGAGCACGCCGTGCTGACCGGGCCCGTGATCGTTTCCGCCGAGCTCAAGAACGTCGTGTGGCGCGACGCGACCACCGCGGCGCTCATCGGCGCTCTGCTGGTGACGCTCTTCCTGGCCTTCGATCTCGGCGGCCTGAAAGCGGCGATCCTGTCGCTGATTCCGCTCGGCATCGGCCTCGTCTGGATGCTCGGCGGCATGGCGCTTTCCGGCGTGGTGGTGAACTTCCTGAATATCTTCGTCTTCACGATGATCCTCGGCATCGGCGTCGACTACGGCATCCACCTGCTGCACCGCTGGAAGGAGTCCGGCGACCTCCAGGACGCCATCGACCTCGCGCCGGCGATTACCGTGGCGGCGTTGACCACGGTGCTCGGATTCGGCTCGCTCGTGCTCAGCTCGTTCCCGGGGCTTCGCTCGATGGGTGCCGCCGCGATCTTCGGCGTGCTCAGCGTCGCGTGGCTCGGCCTCACCCTGCTGCCGGCCCTGGCCGGCCTCAAGGGCGAAGGGAAGAGCGACTAGGCGCCGGTCCAGAAGCGGAGCAGGAGTCGCGCCGCCAGCACCGTCAGCAGCACCTTGAAGGCGGTTCGAAGCGGCGCCTGGGGCAGACCCAGCCGCACTCGGTTGCCGGCCCAGGAGCCGGCGGTCACCGCCAGCACCATGGCGGCGATCAGGGGCGCCCAGCGGGCGAAGGAGAAGCCAAGCGCCACGAATGTCACGGTTTTGAGGGCGTGGAGCAGGGTCATGACGGCGCCGTGGGTGGCGACCACCCGGTGGTGGTCATAGCCTTCCCGCACCAGCAAGGGCGAAACCAGGGGGCCTGCGGCGCCGACGAAGAGTGAGACGAAGGTCTGCACGGCGCCGATGGTCAGGAAGCGGCCCGGGAGGCGGAGCTTGCCGAGGGGCGTCCAGGTCACGATCAGGATAAAGCCGCCGAGCAGCAGCGTCAGCCAGCGTTCGGGGAGCTGGACGAGGACCTGGGAGCCGACGGCGGCTCCGAAAACCGCGCCGACGGCGAACGGCACGAGCGGCTGCCACGCGATGTGTTCGCGGGCGAAGAAGGCCCGGCTGGCGTTGGACGCGAGCTGCACGACGCCGTGGACCGGCACCACCGCCGCCGTCGGCAGCAGCCCCGGCATCAGAGCGATCAGGAAAATACCGCCGCCGAGGCCGAGGATCGCCGTCAGCGCCGACGAGAAGAAGGACACGGCGACGAGGATCCACGGCCCGAGGCCGGTCGCTTCAAACAAGGCGCCGTCCGGGCCCGGGCAGGCACGTCGTCGAAGAGGCGGGGCGGAAAGGTGGCATCATCGTCTCCGAATCCTAGCTCCGAAGACGGGGCGTGGGCGAATATTCGCCCCGCAGTGGACAGGCGGAGCGGTGGACGGTGGACTCGAAAATCAAGGCGGTGCGGGAGAATCGGGCCCGGGACCGTGACCACCCGGCGGACCCGGGGCGTCACGCGCCGCCGACGCCGGCGCGAATTAGTATCGATAGCGCACGCCGGCGCGGACGCTCCGGCCGATCTCGTTCACCCGCTGGCGAGTGAAGGGGTTCGGGGCATTGAGGGGGTTGGCGTAGGTTTCATCGGTGACGTTGAGCACGTCGACGTCGAGGGTGAAGTCCCCGAGCTCGAGCTCCACGCCGAAGTCGACGAGGGTGGCGCCGTCCGTGGGCTGCTCGAAGCGGGAGGTGGCGACGCGATCCTGGTCGTCGATGATCGTCACGCCGGCGTCGAGGAAGAGGCGATCCCGCACGGCTTCGAATCGTCCGGCGGCCCGGAGACGGAGCGGCGTGATGCCGAGCACCGGCTCGTCGAGCTCGTCGTCGGTGGCGCGGACCCAGGTCAGATCCGCCCGCCAGGTGAAGCGGTCGTGGGCGCGGTGGTCGATGCGCAGCTCGGCGCCGTAGTAGGTGGCGCGGTCGCCGTTGACGTAGCGAAAAACCGTCGGCGGTGAGAGCGGCAGGCGCTTGGGCAGGCTCGGATCCGGGGTGACGGTGATGTAATCGTCGATCTGGCGGTAGAAGCCCTCGACGGCCGCCGAGAGTTTCGAGCCACGGCGGTGGAGGCCGAGGTTGAGCTCGTGGGACGTCTCCGGGTCGAGCTCCGGGTTGCCCAGGAACTCGGCGGCGATCTGGAATTTGGTCGCCGGGAAGCGATCGGAATAGCGCTCGAGGGCGGTCGCCGTTCGCACCGCGCGTCCGACGCCGGTTTCCAGGGTCCAGCGCTCGTTGAGCTCAACCGCGGCGGAGACGGCGGCGCTGACGTGCGTCTCGCTCTGGTCGAGGTCGCCGTTGACGTTCGCGCGGAAGAACTCGGAGACCTCACCGGCTTCCGCGTCCACCGCGTCGAGCCGGAGCGTCGCCCCCAGGCGCGTGCGGCCCGTGCGGTGGGTGAGCTGTACCCAGCCGCCGAGGTCGCTGATGTCGGCGTCGGGCCAGACGATGTCGCGGAAAATGACGAAGCCGTTGCTGCGTCGTGCGACCGTGCGTTCGGCCGTTTGCTCCACCCGGTAATAGTCGGCGCCGGCGCTCCAGGACGTCTCGCCGCGCGGGTCGAAATCGAGGCGGAAGCGGCCGCCGGCGGTATTGGACTCGGTCGGCAGGTCGATGTCGAGGGCGAAGGGCGGGATGCGCCCGGGCATGTCCCGGCCAGTCGGCTTCTCGTCGTTATTCATGAGATGGTCTTTGCGATTCGCGTAGAGCTGGACCATGACCTGGTGGCCGTCACCGTTTCGGCGCAGCTCGAGGGCATGGGAGCGCGCATAAAAATAGGTCGCATCGAGTAGGCGGCCCGGGTAGTCGATGTCGTTCTGCTCCTGGTACCCGCCGCTGTAGTCGAGCGACCAGTCGCCGCCGAGCTGGGTGCCGACGCGCCAGCGGGCCTCGGTCGATTCATAGTCGCCCGGGATGTCGAATCCGTCGCCGTCCTCGAAGTCGCCGCCGTCGCGGCGTCCCGCGGAGAGAGCGTAGTAATACCGGTCACCGCCGCCGCTTACGGCGGCGTGGGCGTCGGTCCGTTCTCCGTTATCGGCGTAGCTCACGCCGAGGGAGCCGTTTACCGCCTCGCCGAAGCTCGGGCGGTGGGTGCGGAGATCGATCGCCGAGAGGGCGCCGGCGGCCCAGGCGAGGGCGTACGGCCCCTTGACGATCGACACGCCGTCGGCGGCGTGGGCGCCGACGTGGCTGAGGTTGGAATCCATCCGGGCGGGCCCGGCGGCGAAGGTGCGGGTGCCGTCGACGAGGGTCGCGATCTGTTCTTCTTGCAGGCCGCGGAGGCTCGGCTCTAAGTTGATGGAGCCACGGCGGACGGCGTCGAGGCCGGGGACGGTGCGCAGCTGTTCGCTGAGGTCGGCTCCGCGTCCGCCGGTAAGGGTATCGGCGGGGACGTCCTGGGTCGCGATGAGCTCGGGGAGGGACGACGTCACGCTGACCGTCGCTTCAAAGGTGGCCTGGGGTTTGTCTTGCGCGGCGTCGTCCGTCGCGAGGACGGGTGCATTGAACGGGACAGCGAGGCCCAAGGCCAGCAGAAGTGGCCCAGCCGTTGGGAAGGGGTGGGAAAGCATGGAGATTCTCCGGATCTCGAAGCCAGCAGGACCTCTCCACCGGTGCGAACCGGCGGGCGTTCGGTGCCTGCGGCCTTCGGAGACCGTGGGTCGTTAAAGCGTCTGCTGAAGGTTTGGTGTGGCGGGAAGCGTCTTATGCGTCCTGCGTCCAAGCCGGCGGCGGGCGCGGTAGAACGACCGGAAAATCATGCAGCCCGACCGCTGCGGTGACGGAGGGGGGCAGGTCGGAGGGGGCGGACGGCGGCTCCAGGTCGTCTCCGCTGTCCACCGCGATGCGCAGCGCCCGCCAGTCGTGGGCGGTCTGAGAAGCGGGGCCGACGCAGCCCTGGGACTTCTGACCGACGCTCGGCTGGGTGAACGCCGCCCGTTTGCCCGGGGTGCCGTCGGCGTTGGCCCAGGAGGGGAAGCTCGCGCAGCAGCACGAGGGACCTCCGCTGACCGGGCAGGCGTCGCAGCCGCAGACGACCGCCCAGTCGACGGGCAGCGCCAAGAGCGGTAAGGCCCCGATCGCCCAGACCGCCAGCAGCGCCGTGAGGAGCCAATGCCCCCTACTGCGTCGTGGGCCCGCGGGTGCGCGGGACGCTGGCCGCCGGTCAGGCGCTCGGGGTGTCATGCAGAATGCCTATCATGATTATTCAGATCAGAGAGGCGGACCTGTCGACGCGCTCCGGAGGGTTGGTGGAGAAAAGTGAGAATTTTCTCCATTAAAGAGACATGCACGTAAGGTTATGTGGTAATGTTTGCGTGTTGTTGGGGCTTCGGGCCCTCTATTTGTCGGGAAGTTGGTGCCTTTGCCGTCGGTGAAGGCCTTCGGAATCGTTTTGAAATCACGAGCCCTCCCATTTCAGGTCGACCCATCGACCCGAAGGCCGGCAGGCCGCGATTCCTTATCGTTTCTGAGCTCCCCAGGGAATCTGTTCCTGCCTCCTCCTCGGGACACGTGCTTTTGCACACGGAGCCTCGGCTCCCATACGCCGTTTCCAAACGCTGTCCGCGGTCGCTTCGATTTATCGAGACGGCCGTACCGTGCCGGCCCCAGACCGGGGAGGAGGCGGTCTCCAGCAGACCGCTTCCGAAGAAAGTCATTGAAAGGCCAACGACGGAAGCCCTAGGGCGCCGTGACGGCAAATGGCAGCGCCAGCTCGGCCCAGCGCAAGGAGACTTCAGAGCCTTCGATCTCGAAGTTCATCGCTTCGACGTGATCCGCCCCCCGCGGGATGACCAGGATGCGGAGTGCGTCTTGGGAGCTGTCGTATTTGTAGGCGCCCCACTGGTCGGCTTGCCGATTGAAGATCACCGTCCACTTGCCTTCGCCGGGGATCGTGAAGAGCGAATAGATCCCGGCGTCGAGGGCTTCACCTTGGATTAGCACCGGCGCGCTGAAGGTGATCGTCGTCGCCTCGTCGGCGCCGGTCCGCCACACCTTGTCGAACGGCACGAGCTCCCCCCAGATTTTCCGGTCCCGCACCTGCGGTCGGCCGAACTCTAGGGTGACGGTGATGCCGTCGATGACCGCTTCGGTCTTGCCGTTCTTGCTCTTCCGCTCACTATCGTCGGCGCGGTCGGCGCCGGCCGGCGGCGCGACCGCGGCGGCGAGAAGGGCGATCAGGCACGCGCGAAAAAAAGTCATGGCGTCATACTCCTTGAAAATCGACGGACGCCAACGATAGCGGATCTCTGCGTCCTGGAAGGCGGCGGGTGGCCTATGAACCGAGAACGCGTCGTCGGCGCCAAGTCCCCGCAGCGAGGGCCAGCAGGGCCAGCGTGGCGACGAGGCCGGCCCAGCGCACCGGGCCTTCCTCGAAGACCACGGTGGCGTTGAAGGCCATGAACAGAAAGAACCCGTGGAGAGCGCCGTCGATCCACGGCGGGCGTTCGCGGAATCGTAGAAGACCCGTGCGCCACCAGGCCGCCACGTCGAGGCACCACAGGACGGTGAAGAGGTAGTTGAGGTAGAGGCCGGCGCCGCTTCGGCTGCCGGTGGCCTCGAAGGTCTGGCGCGCGGTCTCGACGTAGGCCACCCGATGACTCCAGCCGTAGTAGACGTGGAATGCCAGGGCGACGTGGGCGAGAAAGGCCGTGAGTCCGACGGTGTAGAGGCCGCGGGCTAGCCGCTGCCACGACCCGTGGTCACGGCCCCACAGCGCCGACGTCGGGCCCGCGAGGTAGCCGACGAGCGCCAGCCAGACGGTCAGCCGGGTCGCGAATTCGCCGGTCACGGAGTCGCCCAGCTCGGCAGCACGCCCTGGCGGACGCCGACGACCGCGGTGAGCAGGAGATAGCAGAGCCCGGTGACGAGGGGGATGAAGAGCAGCTTGAGACGCCAGCCGACGCGGGCCATCTGGGGCAAGCTCACCCGGCCGGAGCCGTAGATGATGGCGTTCGGGGGCGTCGCCACCGGCAGCATGAAGGCGCAGCTCGCGGCGATGGTCGCGGGCACCAAGAGCAGGAGGGGATTCTGCCCGAGGCCGATCGAGAGGGCGGCGAGCACCGGCAAGAAGGCGGCGGCGGTGGCGGTATTCGACGTCAGCTCGGTGAGAAAGACCACCAGGGCGACGGTCGCCAGGCTGATGAGCGCGATCGGCAGAGCCCTAAAGCTACCGAGTCCGCCGCCGATCCACGACGCCAGACCGGTCGCTTGAATGGCGCTGGCGAGGCTCAGGCCGCCGCCGAAGAGCAGGAGAACGCCCCAGGGTAAGCGGGCGGTGGCGGACCAGCCGAGCACCCCGAGGACCGCGGGTTCGCCGACCGCGTCGTCGCTGGGCCCGCGGCCTGCTTTGGGCAGGGGCCAGGCGAAGAGCAGAAGGGCGCCGAAGAGCGCGATGCCGGTGTCGCTAAGGCCCGGGATCCAATCGTCGAGCTGGGTGCGGGTGAGCCATAGGCCCGCGGTCAGCGCGAAGATCGCGGCGACCCGGCGCTCGGCGGCGTCCATCGGTCCGAGGGCTCTGCGCTCGTCGGCGAAGAGCTCGGCGGCGATCGGGGCGTCGGACCCGAGACCGCGGGTGAGGCTGAAGTAGATCAGGCCGAGGCCGAGTACGGCGACCGGCAGGCCGATCGCCATCCACGCGGCGAAAGAGATGTCGTAGCCGTAGGTTTCCAGCAAGTATCCCGCCAGCAGCGCGTTGGTGGGCGTGCCGATGAGGGTCGCCGTGCCGCCGACGCTGCAGCCGTAGGCGACGCCGAGCAGCAAGGCGACGCTAAACCGGCCGCCGACGCCGGAACCCGGACTGGCCCCTGGGCTGGCTTCTTGAGCCGGTCCGTCCGGGACCTGGCCGATCACAGAGAGCGCGATCGGCATCATCATCATGGCCGTCGCGGTATTTGAGATCCACAGGCTCAAGCTCGCCGACGCCAGCATGAAGCCGAGGATCACGCGCCGCCGGGAGCTGCCGAGGGTGCTCAGAATCCCGAGGGCGATGCGTCGGTGGAGGCCCACGTCCTCGAGCGCCAGGGCGATGAGAAAACCGCCGAGGAAGAGAAAAATCAGCGGATTGGCGAACGGCGCCGCGGCTTCTTTGATCGGGGCGATCCCGAGCACCGGGAAGGCCACCATCGGCAGCAGCGACGTGGCGGCGATGGGCAGCGCTTCACTCATCCACCAGACGGCCATCCACAGGCCGACGGCGGCCGCTCGCCAGGCGGCGGGCTCGAGTCCGTCGGGGGCGCCGAGGACGAGCATGAGGCCGGCGACGGCGGGGCCCAGGGCGAGGCCGATTCGCTGCCGCCGGCTGCCGGGGGGCTGAGCCGCGATGCGGCGGTGGGCGCCCGGCGGGCGATGTCTCGACCGGCGCCGTCGGCGTCGGGCCCGTCGGCGTCGGTCCCCTGGGACTGGGTGGTGGTGGACATCGACGAAATTCTAGCGTGGACGGGACTGACGGCGACTCTTCCGGTGTTCCTCGGGCACGCCGGCGGGCCGCAACTGAGCGATAATGGCACGCATGTGGGGGACCCATCCGAAGAAAGCGGCGACGTCCGAGCCTGCGGACGCGGAGCGGGTGCACCGCGAGTTGGGCTTCGGCTCGGTAGTGTCGCGCCACGAAGAGCGCCTGCTCAACCGGGACGGCACTTTCAACGTCCAGCGCAGCGGCTATCCGTGGTGGCACGGAGCGAGCCCTTACCACTGGCTCCTCGACCTGCGGTGGTCTTCTTTCTTCGCGGTCACCGCATTGGGTTTCCTCGCCCTCAACTTGCTCTTCGGCCTTGCCTATTTGGCCTGCGGCGTCGACGGACTCCACGGCGAGATGCACGACCTGGGGGATGGGTTTCTCTCGCAGGTCGGCCGCGCCTTCTTCTTCAGCGTCCAGACCCTGTCGACGGTGGGCTACGGCGGCGTGAAGCCCAGCGGCTGGTGGACCAACGCGATCATGACCGTCGAGTCGCTGGTCGGCCTGACTTTCGTCGCCTTGACCACTGGCTTGATCTTCGCCCGGTTCGCCCAGGCCCGGCCGAAGCTCAGGTTCTCCGACCGCGCCGTGATCGGGCCCGTGGGCGGACATCGAGCCTTGATGTTTCGCTTGACCCACCTCGGCCGGAGCGAAGTGATCACCTTGGAGGTGCGGGTGATCTTGGCGGTCTTTGAGACGTCCCCCGACGGCCACCGCGAGCGCGTGTTCAAGCCGCTGACCCTCGAGCGCGACCGCGTCAGCTTCCTGCCGCTGGCCTGGACGGTGGTGCATCCCATCGACGAACGCAGCCCGCTCGCCACCCTGACTCGGGAAGAGCTGGAAGCCGAAGACGCCGAGCTGCTGGTGGTGCTCTCCGCGGTTGACCGAACTTCAGGACAAATGGTTTATGAACGCACGTCCTACCGCTTCGACGAGGTGGCGTGGGAAGCCCAATTTGTATCGCTCTATGACGAAACCGCCGACGACTCCACCCTCGCCATTGACGTGTCTCGTCTCCATGACATCGAGCCGGCGATCTAGGTCTCGGCCGCTCAGGCTCAGGTCTCGAAAGAGCCGGCCGACGCCGGGCCGCATCGGGGTCTCCGTCCTCACGGCGATGTGCCTCTCGGCGGCCTACCTCGCCGCCGGAGCGGCCTCCTCCGCAGGGGAAGGGGCGCCTGCGGATCCACCCGCCACTGAGATCCGCTACCTTTCCGGGACCGGCTACGGCGACGAAGTGCGCTGGGACTTCAAGCTCGACAGCCGCACCGGCCGCCGCGCCGGCGTCTGGAGCCGCCTCCCGGTGCCGAGCCAATGGCAGCAGGAAGGCTTCGGCAGCTACGAGTACGGCCACGACGACCGGAAGGCGGGCGATATCGGCCATTATCGCCACCGCTTCCAGGTCCCCGAGTCGTGGGCTGGGCGCCGCATCGAGCTCGTCTTCGACGGCGTGATGACCGATACCTCGGTGCAGATCGACGGCCAGCAGGTCGGCCCGGTCCACCAGGGGGGTTTCTATCGCTTCCTCTACGACGTGACGGGATTCGTCGCGGCGGGCGCCGAACACCAGCTCGAGGTGTCGGTGCGGCAGAAATCGAAGAGCTGGAGCGTCGAAGCCGCCGAACGGGACGCGGATTATTGGGTCTTCGGCGGCATCTACCGGCCGGTCTGGCTGCGGGCCCTGCCGGCGGCGTCGATCGACCACGTGGCGGTGGACGCCCGCCACGGGGGATCCCTGCTCGCCCGGGTCCGGACGGTCGGCGCGCCAGAGAGCGCCCGGGTCCGGGCCCAGGTCCTCGCGATGGACGGGGGCCCGGTCGCCGAGCTGGCGGCGGTCCCTGTCGAAAGTGGAGAGGTCCTCGACGCGGACCTCGGGCCAGACGCCCGCAGCACCGAGGTCCGCGGCACCGTCGACGACGTGCGCTCCTGGAGCGCCGAGACGCCGCACCTCTACCGCCTGCGCCTCGAGCTGATAGACGGCGCCGACGTGCTCCACCGGCACGAGGAAACGATCGGTTTCCGCACCGTGGAATGGCGCACCGGCGCCGACGGCGACCGCGGATTCTTCGTCAACGGCCGGCGGGTACTCCTCCGCGGCGTCAATCGCCACGCGTTCTGGCCCGCCTCGGGGCGGACCGTGAATCGGGCCCTCGACCGGCGCGACGTCAGGCTGATGAAAGAGATGCAGCTCAACGCCGTCCGCGCCTCCCACTATCCGCCCGATGTGAGCTTCCTCGAGGCCTGTGACGAGATGGGGCTCTACGTCATCGACGAGCTCGCCGGATGGCACGACGCCTACGGCACCCGCGTCGGCCGACGGCTGGTCCGCGAGATGGTCGAGCGCGACGTCAACCATCCGTCGATCGTGCTCTGGGCGAACGGCAATGAAGACGGCTGGAACGCCAAGCTCGACAAGGAATTCGCGCGCTACGATCCCCAGGGCCGTCTGGTTATGCACCCGCGGGGGCTGCTCGAACCCATCGATTCGGCGCACTATCCGACGTGGCAAGAATGGGTCCACGGCCTCGACCTTGACGACCCGCGTCGGCGGGAGGGAAAGGACCCCGACGGCGAGCTGCACATCGCCACGGAGGCGCTCCACGGCCTCTTCGACGGCGGTGCGGGGGCCGGCCTGGAAGAATTCTGGGGCCGCCTTCGGTCCTCACCCCGGGGCGTCGGGCTCTTCCTTTGGGCCTTCACCGACGAGGCCGTCGAGCGCACCGACCTCGGCCGCGCCCTCGATACGGATGGCAATCACGCCCCCGACGGCGTGCTCGGGCCCTATCGGGAGCCGTCGGGCAGCGTCGTCGCTTTACAGCAGGTCTTCTCACCCGTCGGGCTGGTCGACGTCGATACCCTGGACTCGGGCGGCGTCGAGCTCACCCTCGAGAATCGCTTTGATCACCTCAATTTTTCCGATGTCGAGCTGCGCTCCAGCTGGCGCCGCCACGACGGCGGCGAGACCCGAGCGGGCGGCGCCGAGCCGCTGCCGTCGGCGTCGCCGGGGGAGCGGGTGACGCTCACCTTCGAGCCGCCGGCGGAGCTGCCGGCGGAGACCGCGACCCTCCACGTTGAGGGCGTGGCCCGGGGCTGGACGGTCTTTGAGCGGGTCTTCCCGCTCGTCCCCCCGCGTCTCGGCGAGCGGGATGGCCTCGGAGACCTCCGGGTCGAGGAGGGCGAGACGACGGTGACCCTGCTCGCCGGCGCAGAGACGGGGCTCGAGATCTCCCGCGATCTCAGCACCGTCGCCCTGCTCGCCGAAGGCCGTCGGATATCCCTCGGTGCGCCGCGAGTGACGGAGGATGCGCAGTGCGGTCTCCCGGGGCCAGAATCCTCGAAGTCGGGGGAATCCCAACCGCCCGCCGAGATCGAGCTGCTGGTCGACGCCGCCGGCGCGTCGGCCCTGGTGTCCGGCGCCGGGTGCCTCGAGCGCTATATCTGGACGGTGCGGCCGAACGGAAGAGTCGAGCTGGCGTGGCGCGTGCTGGGCGGCCCCGCGGCCCCGCTGCTCGGCGTGGTGCTCGAGGCGTCGCCCGAGGTCGTGGCGTCGATGGAGTGGATCGGTGAAGGGCCGTCGCGTCAGTGGGGCAACCGGCTCCACGGCACCTGGGGACGCTACTCGAAGCGCGCCGCCGACGATCCGGGTCTGCGCTGGGCCCACGAGCCGAAGTTCCGCGGCTACCACCGGGCGGGGCTGGTGAGCCTCGGACTCGACGCCGGCGAAAGCGTGGGCGACGCGGCAAGCGAAGGCGGCGAGCTGGTGCTTGAGCTCGACCCCGACCAGCTCTTCTTCGGCCTCTTTGCGCCGCGCTTCCCCGAAGACTCAAAGACCGCCGTCGCCGTGGTCCATAGCCCCGACGGCCTCGCGTTCCTGCACCGCCTGCCGCCGATCGGCAGCAAGCAGAATGGCGCCGCCGAGCTCTCGCCGCCGGCGCCGACGGGGGACCCCGTGAGCTACTCCGGACGGGTCGTTTTCTCCCTGGTCGACGGCGCGATGGACTTCCCGCCATGAGTCGCTCGAAGAAGGCCGCGGGCCCGGGGCGCGGCGGACCGCCGCCGGCGTCGGATCCTGAACAGGGGCAGTGGCAGGGCAAATCGATCGCCCGCCGCTTCGTGTCGGAGGACGGCCTCACCGTGCTCGTGGGCAAGACGGCCCGCGACAACGATCTGCTGACCTTCAAGATCGGGACGAATCGCGATTTCTGGCTGCACATCGCCTCCGGTCCCGGATCCCACGTGGTGGTGCGCAACCCGGAGAACCTCACCCGGCTGCCGAAGGCGACCCAGCAGCTGGCGGCCTCCCTCGCCGTGCGCCACTCCAAAGGCAAAGCCGGGGGACGCACCGCCGTGCACCTCACTACCTGCTCGGAGGTGCGGAAGCCGAAGGGATTTCCGGCGGGCAAAGTGACGCTCGGTCGCTATTCGACCGTGCATGCCGAGCCCCACGGGGACTAAGATTCCGCGCTAGAGCTGGATTTAGAGCAGGAGCCGGGCCGCTTCGGCCCTCCGGCCGAGGTAGTATCCCCGCCCGAGGTCGACGCCCGCACACGAGCTGGAGTTTGATCGGCTCCCGGGGAAGCGTCGGATCCGGGAGAGGTCGAATTTGAGGTCGTCGGGCTTACCAACAGCGCTTTCGGCGCATCGAAGTGAAGCTCCCATCGGGGGCGACGATAAGGTGATCAATGAGCCGCACTTCGAGCTGCTCTCCCGCACGGGCGACGCGCTTGGACAACTCGATATCGTGCAGGCTCGGCTCCGTCGTACCCGATGGATGCGAATGCCACAGGATCAGCGACGTCGCCGAGAGTAGCAGCGCTCGACGCATCAGGACCCGCACATCGACGGAACAGGCTGAGCCGGCCCCCCGGAACAGTTCTTCAGCGGCGATCAGCTGACTCCCGAGATCGAAGAACAAAGCCCCGAAAGCCTCTTGTTCATGAACGCGGAATCCCTGCGCCAAGAAGCTCGCGACCGACTCCGCGTCCTTAAGGTCCACTTTCGCCGCGACGAATCGTACGTCCATCAGTCGAGTACTCAACTCGAATGCAGCCGTGAGCGCTGCAATAGCCTTAGGCTCAAGGCACAGGTGGCCGAGCAGAGCCCCGTCTTCCTTGGCGATTCGCGGCAGATCGAAGTCTTCAAGCAGCTGGGCAGCGATGTCATCAGCGCGCTTCTGGCCAACGGTCGGGGTGAGAACGTTCGCCAGGAGGCAGCGGTCCCTACAGGCTGAGAATCTGGGAGGGATCCGCCTGCGAGTCATGATGTTCCCTTGGCCTCTTCCAGCTCCGCTGTGGCTCTAGGCTTTGGGGGCAGGCGCTTAGCCAAGACGGCCTGCCGCAGCCGCTCCGCGTTGAGCCGTGCCGCCTTGCGCAGTCGGATAGCCGCCGGCTCCAGCTCTTCATCGACCGCAGTCCCCATCGAAGCGTCAAGCTCCAGCTCCAAGGGCCAAGCCACGTCTTGGTTCTCGTAGAGCGCCAGCGTGTCCGGCGGAAGACGCAGTGATTCTCGGACCCGCACTAAACGCTGGATCAGATTCTCGAGCTCGGCGGCGATGAGTGCACACTCATCCTGGACGTCGCGGACCGGCCGCTCCGGTGTAGACATGGGGACTCCTTTTCCAGAGATCAGATCGATAAAAAATCAGGCCGCGAACTGTCCACCCAACTCCGGGCGACCGGCCGCTCCTCTGCGCCCCATGCCGAGCAACATCCGATTCGACGCCCGCTTGAAGGCCACGGTCGTGTGATCCAGCAGCCCGCGATCGAGGTCACCGGCGGCGAGCGCATCGAGATACGGACCTAGGGCGGCCTGCTCCGCCCGCGTCAGCTTTTCGGCCAGCGACCCGAGGCGCCGATTCCAGCTCCACCACTCGCCGGCGCTGGTCGGTCTCTCCAACAAGATGCGCGCGACGTCGAACGAGACCAGGATCGCGCCTTGGACCTCGACGATTCCGAGCCCTCGAGTGAAGACTTCTTCGTAGTGAGCGAGCGCGCGACCGTGGTCACCGGCTGCCGCCGCGATTTCCGCCTCGAGCCAGCGCAAACGTAAATCCTGGTCCGGTTCGAGGTTCGGCCGACGTTGCCGAAGTGATAGCAGCGCCTCGAGAGCCTCGCTGAGTCGTCCTTCCATCAGGTAGCTGTAGGCGATGCCGTGGTGAGCACCGACGAAGACCACGTCGTCTCCTTCCGGCAAAGCGCCCAGCGCTCGGCGGAGCGCCGCTCGGGAGTCGGCGAACGCGCGGCGATAAAAGAGCTCATAGGCGCCGACGCCGGCCGAGCTGACACCCACATGATGCCGTCCACCGGGCGTCTGCCCATGGATGGCCACGGCTTGCTGGGCGAGTCGAAGCCCGGCATCGATGTCCTGCAGATCGCCGAGCAGGAACGCAGCCCGCTGGCAGGCGAATCCTGCCCGCGTTGACAGCAGCTGTGGACTCAGGATGTCGAGGGCCTGCTGGGTCGCCAGCACGGCGTCACCGAGCTGTCCGAGGGTGCGTTGGATCCCCGCCCATGTCGAGAGGGCTGAAGCGAAGCGGCCCGCGTGTTCTTCGTGCCGCGGATCCTGCTTTGCCGCCGCCAGCATTCCAGAAAGCCAGGCGTCTGACTGCTGTGCCGCCGCCCGCGGGCGGTACATCTTGAGCCGCTCAATGCGCCGAGATTCGGTATCCCACGACATAGCAGCCGATGGGCGGTCCCGACGGGGAAGCTGCACATGGAATTGGAGGCAGCGCCGAAGGAGAGTCGAACTTGGCGCGTCTGTCAGATGGGGTTGGAAGATCTCGGTCTGGATGGTGATCGCTGGCATAGGGCCTCCTGGGTGTAGAGCCGACGGAGGAGCCATTACACGGGCCTCGTCAGGGGCGTCGCAGCACTTATGACTCTTCCGCCGACACCTAAACCGTAGGCGGCTCAGGGAAGAGAAGGAACAGTTTGCCTGTCACTTCGCCCTTTCCAGGGTGGGCCTTGCGCAGATTGCTGTCTCGATTTACCCCGTATAGCCTCAATTCTGGTCGCTTACTGACCGGATTAGCCGCAATCGGCCGCTAACAGCGGTCACAAAGGAGGTATTGATGGTTCTCAAAATC
>JBCDKB010000110.1:0-20090 GCA_038747035.1 Acidobacteriota bacterium
CGAGCTGGCCCTGGTCACCGTGGGCGCGGGCGAGGGCGAGGCGGGCCTCCATATCGCTGGGGAAGCGCTCGACCAGGGTGCGCAGCTCCGCTTGCGCCAGGTCCGGGCGGCCGCTGGCGACGGCGGCGGCGGCCCGCGATTCGAAGGCGATGCGACTTTGGGGGACGGCGACGGCGGCGGCTTGGTCGGCGGCTTCGAGCGATTCTTCGAAACGGCCCTGACCCCGGAGCAGATCGGCAAGGGCGAGCCAGGCTTCGGCGTAGCCGGAGCTTGCGACGGTGGCGCGTTCGAGGGCCTCGAGGGCCTGGTCGACGCGACCGGCGTCGCGGTGGGCGATGCCTTCGTAATAGGCCTGGCGGGCGGCCTCCGGAATGTCGGCGGCGGAGGTCGCGGCGGGCGCCGCCGGCGGCAGCTCGAGGGCCTGGCGCACGGCGCCGGCGGCGTCGGCGATCGAGCCCAGGAGCTCGCCCCGCGGCCGCAGCTGCTCGTAGACGTCCCGTCGCTCGACGCCGTCTTTGTCGACGGCCGCGAGCTGGACCGTCATCTGCAGCTTATCTTCGAGGCCGAGCAGCGAGCCGGTGACCAAGTGCCGGGCGTCGAGCACTTCGGCGAGGGTCTGGAGATCGCCGTCGGTCAAGTCGCCGACCGTGAAGCCGAGGTCGTCGAGGGTGCGCTGGACGCTGCGCCCCTGCACGACCCGAACCGCGCCGGCGTCGAGGAGGGGGCCTTTGAGCTCTTCCGGAATGCCGGCCTCGGCCCAGGCGCCGAGCTGGTCGTCGCCGGTGCGATTGGCGAGCGGCAGGAGGACGACGGCGGGCAGGGCGGCGATGGGCGCCGGCTGTGCGACGTCGGTCTCGGGGGGCGGGGGAGGGGCCGGCGCCGGTCGATGCGTAGCCCACCATCCGATCGCCGCCGCGACGGCGACCGCCGCCGCTCCAGCGGCGAAGCGGGTGCCGAGCTTCTTCGCCTGGGCGAGCTGGGCCCGGCGCATGGGCTTCGTGAGGTCGGCGATATCCGCCAGCAGCTCGTCGGCGCTCGAGTAGCGATCCTTCGGCTCGGGGGCGAGGCAGCGGGCGACGACCGCCTCGAGGGCCGGGTCGATGTGGACGCCGAGCTCCTTGAATGTCCGCGTCCGTCCGCCCATGTGCTGGGCGAGCACTTCCACCAGCGTCCCGCCGGCGTAGGGGCGCTTGCCGCTGACCATCTCGAAGAAAATCAAGCCGAGGGCATAGAGATCCGTATGCGGACCAACGTCCTCGCCGCGCGCCTGTTCGGGGGCGAGGTAGTCCGGGGTGCCGAGGACTTCGCCCGTGCGCGTGAGGCCCGAGAAGTGGAGGGAACGGGCGATGCCGAAATCGGTGACGTAGGCTTTTTCGTCGGCGTCGAGCAGGATGTTGGCCGGCTTGAGGTCCCGGTGCACGACGCCCCGCTCGTGGGACGCGGCGAGGGCTGCGGCGACCTGCTCGATGATAGCGATGGCCCGCTCTTTCTCGAGCCGCCCTTCTTCTTCCATCAGCTGGCTTAGGGAGCGGCCCTCCACCAGGTCCATGGTCATGAACATCAGGTGGCCGTGCTGACCGAGGTCGTGGATGCGGACGACGTTCGGGTGGGTCACCTGGCGCGCGACGAGCAGCTCGTTGCGGAATCGCTGGAGAAACGACTCGTCGTGGGCCATCTCCGAGCGCAGGACCTTGAGCGCGACGTCGATGCCGAGGGCGCGGTCGTGGCAGCGGTAGACCTCGCCCATGCCGCCGACACCGAGGACCTTACGCACTTCGTAGCGGTCGGCGATGAGGGCGTTGACGGTGAAGGGGCCCCGGTTTCCTGGGGCGCCGGAGACTGGAGCGCCGGCGGCCGTCGCGGGCGCGATCGGGGCCGTGACCGGCGGCGGTGCTGCGGTGACCGGAGGCGGTGCCGCGGTCACGGGCGCCGCCGGTGTCGGCGGCAGCACGGTGGTTTCACCGTGGTCGTGGCTGGTGGCGCCGCCATCGACGGGTTTCTTCGGCGGAGCCACCACTTGGCGGGTAATGAGGGTCGGCTGTTCCGAAGAAACTGGGGCTGCGGGGGTATTCGCGGGGACGCCGCCGGCTGACGGCGGAGGTGGGTCGCCGTCGGCGGGGAAGAGACGCCGGGTTTGGTCGGGGGCCGACGGGCTAGCGGCGTCTGGCCGCTTCGTATCGGCGGGCTTTGAAGGGTCGTGGCTCACGAACTCATCTCCGCGGGCTGGAACTCGACCTCAGGGAAAGGCCACCCGCCGCGCCGGCCGATCTTAGCAAGCGTCCGTCGAGCTTCGACACCGGCGGACGCTCCGGGCCTGCGGCCAGCTCAGCGTTGGGGCGCCGGCGTCGGCGCCAAGGGGATTTGCGGCGGCGACGAGCACCCCGTCGGGCAGTAGACGCGGTCGATGGCGGCGAAAACATCGGCGGCGTTGACTTGGCCGTCGCGGTTGACGTCGGCGGGGTCGGCCTCAAGGGGCGTCTTCTCGATCGCCAGCGAGAATTGCAGGCTCTTGGCCCGCGCCTTCAAGGTGCCGGCCTCATTGGCCCGGACCTCATCGGCGCGCCAGATGTCGGGTATCAGAATGCCGGCGTTGTCGCGCACGGTGTTGAGGAAGGTGTCGAGCTGGGCGATGGCGGCGTCGAAATTGCCGGCGAGGGCTTCGTTTTTGGCCGTCTGGACCTCGGAATCCAGCTGCATCTGGAGGGCCGGATCGAGCTGCAGGTTGCCGAGGAAATTCTCGAGGTTGGCGAATTTCCCGGCGACGACGGCCGTGGCATTGCGGGCGTCACGCACCAGGAGGTACTCGGAGAACGCGAATTGATCGAACTCCGCGACCGAGCCGCGCGCCACCAGGCTGCCGACGCCGAGCTGGTCGGTGACGTCGACGAAGGCCGTGCCGCTGGTCGTGGCTTTGAAGAGGCGGTAGGAGGTGCCGTTTTGGAAGGTGAGATCCCGGGTGCGGACGGTGACCTCCCAGTCGCCCCGGGCTGCAGGTCGGTTGCTGGCGTCGGCGCCGATTTCGATCAGTACCGGGAAGTCCGGATCGATAGTGACGTTATTCGGCAGGCGGCCGATCAGGAACGGGTCGAAGGGATCGACTTCGTAGGCGTCGATATAGAAACCGTCGGGCTGGAAGTCGGTCGTTTCGTCAAAGTCGATCGTGACGTCCGCTTTATACCCGGAATCCGTGACCAAGGTCTTCGTCAAGCCGGCGACCGACAAGGCCTTCGGCCGCGCCTCCGTCTCGAGGCTAAAGATGGCGCTCTCGCCGCCGCCAATCAAGGCGCCGGCCGCACTCTCCAAGTTCTCGTCCGGGTCCCAGATGTCGCTGATGCTGCTGCCGGCGTTGATCTCCACCAGGATGATGAAGTTGATCAGGCTGAAGAAGGTCAGGTCCAGATCCTGCTGGCCGAGGGCATTCTGTGCGGCGGTGAGCTCGGCCTGCAGGAGGGTCGCGACGCTAGAGGAAATATCCCCCGATTGCTCGAAGGCGTCGACCTGGAGGCTGAGATTCGAGATCTTTGAGGCGACGACGGCGCGGGTCGGCCGCATGTCGGCGGCGACGACGAATTCGGAGAAGGTGCCGAAGGTGCCGCGCACGTGGTAGCTGCCGAATCCGGACGAAAAAGTGGCGTCTTCGAATGGGCAACCGGGCGACGGGCAACCTTCCTCAGCGCGGAAAAGGCGCAGCGGGCTGCGGTCGTTGAAGGCGAGCTCGCGGGTCTCGATCTCCATTTCCCAGCGCCGATTGAAGGTGAAGCCGTCCGTGCCGTCGTCGATGATCCGGATAAGCACCGGGAAGTCGGTGGGGATGAATGTGCTCGCGCTCGGCAGGCGGCTCATGATGTTCGGGTCGTCCGGATCGATCTCGTCGACGGTGATGATCAAGCTGTTGACGAGCAGCTCCACGGGTTCGTCGAAGATCAGGTAGATATCGCCTTCGAAGCAGTCGAGCAGGCCCTTGAATCCGTCGCGGTTGTCTTTCGTATTGGCGCGACTGCAGCCGTCGCCGACGGCGAATTCCACCACCAGCTCGTGATCACCGATCAGGATCGGCGTCACTTGGTTGCCACCGCCGGCGGCGACGGCCGCGGCGGGCATCAGGAGCAAAGCGGTCAGCAGTGGGCAAGCGAGCAGCGAAGGCCAGGAGGAAGCGCGCACGGAAACACCTCTCGAGGGTTATTTGACGCCGAGTATAGCAGCGCGCCGGCTGGCCCTCGGGCGCGTCCGACCGGGCTATGCCGCTCGCCGCGTGGCTAGCCGTCGAGGCGCGAGAGCCACCACAGGACGAGGCCTCCGCGGGCCGTCCAGGCCACCGTGCGCAGCCAGTTCGACGCCACCAGGAATTGGTGGGACGCGGCGTCGAACCCGGAGGCGAGCTCGCCGTGACGCGGCACTTGGAGGAATGCCGTCGAAAGCCAGATCACGCCGACTAAAGCGGCGCCCAGCCACGCCGTGGCGCCGGTCACGGGCGATTCGATGCGGGTGAGCAGCAGGCCCGCGCTCACCAGCTCGGCGAGCATCAGGGGGAGTACCACCCACGTAATGCGTGCGGAATGCCCGGCGTGGTAGCCGGTGAAGGCCGCCTCGCCGACCCGAGCGAAGAGCGGGTATTGCACCAGCTGGATGGTCCAGATGAGGCCGACGAGCGGCAGCGTCGACGCCGCCTGGGCCAGCAAGAGCGGCTTCATGGCGCTCCAGCTTCCGGGCGCACGAAGGGCGTCGGCGCTCCGGAGGTGCGGGTTTGGCGCGTCCCGAGGTCAAGTCGTCCAAGCAGTCGCCGGGCGACGGCGGCGCCGCCGGCGGCGGTGGCGAGGGCGCTCTGGCCCGGGAAGGCCGAGTCGCCGACCAGGGCCAGCCCCGGCAGGGAGGGCCGATAGAAGGCGCCGAGGTAGCCGCCGAGCCCGGCGCGTCTCGGCACGCCGCCGACCAGGCCGTCCCGACGGCCGGTGAAGCGCTCAAAGGTCCGGGGCGACGCCGTGGTCTCGAACACCGGCTGGTTCCACCAGTCCGGCGCGAAGTCGCGCAGGCCGCGGCGTAGGCGCTCTTGGATGTCATGGATATAGGCGCCTTGGGCCTCGGCATCGAGACGGCGCAGCTCATCCATCGGCACGTGCGTGGAGACCGTCAGGGTCCGCCGTCCGGGGCCCGCCCGCTCGCTCTCCGCCGCCGAGGAGAGCGACGCGAAGAGGTGGTTGCCGGCGAGAAAAGGCTGCGACGGATCCTGCACCATCTCCAGGTGGTGGGCGTCCGGGCACGCATCGCCTGGGGCTTCGAGCACGCGATAGAGCATGGCGGCGCCCCACGAGCCGTCGACATCGCGCGCTAGGCCGGCGAAGCGACGTCCGAGTTTTTCGGGGAGCATCGCCGCCAGGTTCTGCGGCAGTAGGTTCGCCGCCACGACGCCTGAGTCGAGGACGCCGCGTCGGGTCGTGACCCGCCAGCGTCGTCCGACGGCTTCGATCGACTTGACGCGGGTGGCGTAGCGGATCTCGCCTCCAGCCTGCTCGAAGGCGCGGACCATCGCTTCGGCGAGCTCACCGACGCCGCCGCGGACGTGGGCGGCGCCGCGGAAGAAATAGTCGAGGGTCGCCAGCGCCACGGGCGCCTCCGCTTCGTCGGCGGGGCATTGCAGGGTGATCTGACAGATGGCGTCGAGCACCTGGCGTAGCGGCTCACAGCGCTCGAGGCCGCAGGCGGCGAGTACCGCCGAGAGCGGGCGGCCGAGGAATCGCAGGGCCGGCAGGTACGACGGCAAGCGCTTGGCGTGGGCGAGGACCTGGGCGACGCCGAGGGGCGGCAGCAGATCCGGGTCGTCGAGCACCGGCCAGAGGGCGTCGGCGGTGTCCCGCTGGATCGTCAAGAAGCGGTCGAGCCGCGCGTCGTCGGGGATGCCAGGGACCGCGGCGAGGGCGTCACGGAAGCGATCGCGGTCTTTGGGCACCGGCAGCTCGAAGTCCGGGGTGCGCAGGGTTAGGATCGGGTCGAGGATCTCGACGTCCACGCTTTGGCCGTGGCGCGCGAGCCAGCGGGCGAAGAGCTGGCCCTCGGCGAGGCCGGCGAGCAGCGTCGCCCCGGCGTCGAAACGGTAGCCCTTGTGGCTGAAGGTCGAGGCGCAGCCGCCGGGGTATTTCAGGGTCTCGCACAGCACGACCTTGGCGCCGCCTTCGGCGAGGCGCAGGGCCGTACCGAGGCCGCCGAAGCCGGCACCAATGACGACGGCGTCGACGGTTTCTGCGGGTTTGTCGCTCATACCGCACACGTTCGACCCGTCCGGGGCCTCGGATGCGGAGGCCGCGCGTTGGGAAACGCCCGGGGCCGCAGGGGGCGAGGCTGAGGTACCCGAAAGCGAAAGCGGGACCCGAAGGTCCCGCCGAAGGTCGCCGGGCGCCCTGCGCCTAGTCGAGCAGTCCGCGCTCCTTGAGCTCGGCACACTCGATGCACAGATCCGTCCAAGGCACCGCCTGGAGTCGAGCGATGCCGATATTGCTACCGCAA
This sequence comes from Acidobacteriota bacterium, assembly GCA_038747035.1. Classification (GTDB taxonomy): domain Bacteria; phylum Acidobacteriota; class Thermoanaerobaculia; order Multivoradales; family J023; genus JAUIJL01. The sequence goes on from JBCDKB010000110.1 coordinate 6,499, forward strand.
GCGACGCAGACGCCGAAGGTGCCCGCGGCGAAGCGGTCGAGCGCATCGTCGATTTCGAGCATCAAACGGCGCTCGGTGTCGGAGAGCGCGAACATGGTTTCGCGGTTATACGAGTTATTGGCGCGGTCGGCGAAATCGTCGGCGTTGTCGTCGGTCGACTGCTGTCCGACTTGCACATCGTGCCGGTAGAGGGCGAGGACCTGTGCGCGCTTCTCGATGAGACCTTGCCGGAGCTCGTCGAGCTGTTTATCGGTCGGCTTCTTCGGCTGAATTTTGGACATCGGCACCGGGTGGGGCTCCTCATGGATGTTGGCCCGTCAAAACTCGGCGCGATGGTACTTTATTCCTTTGCCGATAGCGAACGCCCGATAGAGCTGTTCGTAGAGGACCAGCCGGGCCAGCTCGTGGCCGAGGGTCATGGGTCCGAGGGAAAGATGGAGTCGCGCGGCTTTGATCACCGACGGATCGAGCCCGAGGTCGGAGCCGAGCACGAAGGCTACGGGGTGCGGCCACTCGGACTTTAAGCGGTCGATCTCGCGGGCGAAGGCGACGGAATCGAGCGTACGACCGCGCTCGTCGAGCGCGACCGTAAAGCACGGGTCCGGAAGCGCCGCCAGGATCGCTTCCGCTTCCGCGCGCTTGCGACCCGGGTCCTCGCTCGAGCCTTTGACCTTGATCCAGTGCTCGTCGATCTTGATGTCTCGGCTCAGGCGCCCCCGGTAGTCTTCGTACAGGGGTTTCCATTCGCGCCGCTGGTGACGCCCCGCCCAGACGATAAGCAGGCGTCTAGCCAACGGCGGGGCCGTCGTCGTCGGACGTCATGAATTGCTCCCATTCGGCGCTATAGCAAAGGGAGCGCATGTCGCGCATGCGGTCGAGGAAGATGATGCCGTTGAGGTGGTCGAATTCGTGCTGAATGATGCGCGCTTCGTAGCCCTCGGCGCGGAAGGAAATAGCTTCGCCCCGGCGGTCGATGGCGTCGACGCGCACCGCCTGGCGCCGCGGCACGAGACCGCGCAGGTCTGGGATCGACAGGCAGCCTTCCCAGTCCCAGACCAGATCTCCGGGCTCGGGGGTGACGCCGGGGTTGATGAGGACCTTCGGTTCGCCGGAGTCGTCGGGGCGCTCCGGGTCGACGGCGACGTAGACGAAGATCTGCCAGTCGAGGCCCAGCTGCGGAGCCGCGAGGCCCACGCCTTCTTCATCATCCATGGTTTCGAACATATCGTCGATCAGCTGCTGCATCGACTCGCCGCGCAGGTCGTCGAGGTCGACGGCGCGGGCGGGGGTGCGCAGTGCGGGGTGGCCGAGGCGGACGAGGGGTCGAACGGGCATAGGTGTGTCTCCTGACTTCCTAGTCTACCGTCCGAGGGGCGCGCGGCCGATCCCGGGGTCGAGACCGGGGCTGAGGCCAGGGCCGCTCCCACGGGCGGTAGTGGTATCCTCAAAACATGGCCCGGAGCCCCGCGGAAGAACAGCGACGTCGGCGCCGCAAGCGACTGATCCAAGGGCTCGTGCTGGGAGGCGCGGCCGTGGGCGTGCCGGCGCTGATCAATCTCGCGGTCGCCCGCCGGGCGCGCGACGTGCCGGATGCCGTTTGGGGTAGCCGAGACACGTACCGCTACGACAGCGGCGTGCACCGCGGTGAAGTCGCCTACCAGCGCTTGGGCCGAGGTGAACCGGTGCTGCTGCTCCACGCCTTCGGCGCCGGCCACTCCTCCGCCGAGTGGCGACGGGCCGCGGAGGAGCTGGCGGCGTCCCATGAGGTCTACGCTCCAGACCTGCCGGGCTGGGGGCACTCCGACGCTTGCTTCGGTCCCATCGACCCCGCTTTCTATATCGACTGGCTGAAGGACTATTGCGTCGAAGTGATCGGCCGGCCGACGGCGGTCGTCGCCGCCGGGCTGCCGGCGGCCTACGCCCTGCACCTGGCGGTGCGGGAGCCGAAGCTGGTGCGCGCCTTGGGACTTGTCGTCCCTTCGGGCCTCGAAGCCTACGGGCGCGATCCGGAGGCCCGCGACGTCGTGATGCACGGCCTGCTGCGCTCGCCGGTGCTCGGGACCTCAGCGCTCAATATTTTCACCAGCCGCAGCGCCATCGCCAGCTACCTGCGGCGCGAGGTCTACGCCGCCGGCGACTTGGTGGACGATGCCCTGGTGGATCTGCACTACACCAACAGCCACCGCCCGGGCTGCCAGCGGGCCCTGGCGGCCTACGTCAGCGGTCTTCTGAACCACAGCGTCAAGAAGCTGCTCGACCGCGTCCAGCAGCCGATTTGGATCGCCTGGGGGCGCAAGGCTACCGGCGCCGGCGTCGAGGCTGCGGATCTGTGGCTGCTGCGTCTGCGCCAGGCCGAGCTCGAGATTTTTGAACAGGCCGGCGTGTTGCCGCACGCCGAATCGCCGGAAGAATTCAGTCGCAAGCTCGAGCGATTCCTGCTCGAAGCCCTCGACGCGTCCGACCCCGATGAGAATCGCGAAGGCGAAGAGGCCGGTGGCCCCGCAGCCTCCGAACCGACAGAGTCTTGAATTTACCCGCGAGGCGCAGCCTCTTCCAGGAGTCCAGGAATGGCCGGAATCTTTAAAGCGTACGACGTCCGGGGTCTTTACCCGTCCCAGATCAATGAAGACATGGCGCGCAAGATCGGCCTCGCCTTCCGGCACGTGCTGGACGACGAGGATTTCGCCCACGGCGGCAAGACCGTGGTCGTCAGCCACGACATGCGTTCACACTCCGGGCCGCTGCAGAAGGCGTTGGTGGAGGGCCTGCGCGCCGGCGGCCTCGATGTCGTCGATGTCGGCCTGGCGACCACGCCGATGAATTATTTCGCCGTCGGTCACCTGCGCGCCGCCGGCGGCGTCCAGGTCACCGCCAGCCACAACCCGGCGGGCTACAACGGCTTGAAATTCTCCAAGCGCGGCGCCCGTCCGGTCTCCGGCGACCATGGCATTCCGCTGATCGAAGAGAAGGTCATGTCCGGCGATCTCGAGCCCGCCGCCGAAGAGGGCGGCTACCGCAAGGCCGATATCGCCGACGCCTACGCAAATTTCCTCCTCGGCCAGCTCCACCGTCCGCCGGAGGCGCGGCCGCTCAAGGTCGCGGCCGACGCCGCCAACGGCATGGGTACGATCTACAAAGAGCTGCTGGAGAAGTCCGGGATTGAGCTGGTGCCGATTTACTTCGAGCTCGACGGCACCTTCCCGAACCACGAAGCCAATCCGCTCAAGGTCGAGAACCTGGCGGACCTCCAGAAGGCGGTCCTCGAGCACGGCTGCGACCTCGGCGTGTCGTTTGACGGCGACGCGGATCGTTCGGCCTTCGTCGACGAGAAGGGGCAGCCGGTGGGCAACGATTTGACCACCGCGCTGATCGCCGGTGAGCTGCTCGAGAACGAACCGGGCTCGCACATCGTCTACGACCTGCGCTCGTCGCGGGCGGTGGCGGAATATATCCGCGAGAAAGGCGGCGTGCCGGTGCGCGAGCGGGTCGGCCACTCGTTCATCAAGGCGACGTTGCGTAAGAACGGTGGCATCTTCGGCGGCGAGCTCGCCGGCCACTACTACTTCCGCAACACTTATACCGCCGACAACGCGCTGCTCGCGGTTTTCACGGTGCTCGACCTGCTGTGGAAGACCGGCAAGAATCTCTCCGAGCTCGTTGCGCCGCTCGAGCGTTACGCCAAGAGTCAGGAGACGAACTTCCAGGTAGAAGACAAGCAGGGCAAGATCGACATGCTGGCGGAGAAATACGACGACGGCGAGATCGACTATCTCGACGGCATCACCGTGCAGTATCCGGAATGGTGGTTCAACGTGCGGCCTTCTAATACCGAGCCGTACCTGCGCCTAGTCGCCGAAGCGTCGACGTCCGAGCTCCTGGACGCCAAGATGAAGGAGCTCGTGGGCCTGCTCGGCGAGCCGGTCTAGGGAGCCTTTCGACTTCAAGGGCCGGCGCCGGTCGCCGGTCCTGCCGCCGCAATAGGGCGAGCTCTTCTCGGGGGCTCGCCCAATGCGTTTCGCCCCGTCTTCCGCTAGAGCTCGAAGGTCACGTTCGTCTTCGGACGCGCGGCGCAGATCAGAACCATGCCCTCCTCGGGCTCATCGAAAATCTCAGTGACGTACTCGACTTCGCCTTCGACGAGCTTGCACTGGCAGCTCCAGCAGCTACCGGCGCGGCAGCCGTAGTCGGGGTCGAGGCCTTGGTTCTCGGCGAAATCGAGGAGGTTGTCGTCTTTGGGATCCCAGGTCGCTTTGACGTCGGATTCTTTGAACGTCACTTCAATGGCCATCGGTAGCCTCGTTTCTTAAATTCGCAAAAGGGGAGCGTCGTGAGGTTCGCGGGCGCTCGCCCGTCAGATGTTCGGACGACGGTTTCGGGACGGTCAAAGCGCGATTCGCGGATCCGCCGCGTCGGCGCAGGGTACCGCCTTCCGGCGTCGTCCGGGGCGTTCGATGCTTCCCCAACAGAATCGAGACGCCGCGCGTAAGACAACCCGATGACCTGGACCCATCGTTCCGTCGCCGCCTGCGCGGCGCTCGCCTTCGCCGCTCTTCCTGCGTCGGCGCAGGTGGACGGTGCCCTGCAGGCGGACCAAGTCGAGCCGGAGGCAGTGCTGTCGATCGCCGTCGATTCGTCGAATTCTAGAGTCGTCTACGCCGGAACCGCGGGCCTGGGCGTGGTCAAGAGTGTCGATACCGGCAACTCGTGGTTTTCCACCGGACCGGAGCTGTCCGGATTGGCAATCCCGACGCTGGCGGTCCACCCCGCAACGTCGCAGGTCGTCTACGCCGGAACGGAAGGGCAAGGGCTGTGGATATCAACCTCCGCTGGCCTCCATTTCGAGGAGGCCTCCGTCGGCCTGCCTTCGGCTTTCATCCGCGACATCGTGGTGGATCCAGTCCACACGAGGACGGTCTACGCCGCGACCTCCGCCGGACTCGCCCGCAGCGATTTCGCGGGGCAACGGTGGCGGGCGCTCGACGGTTTGGTGGACGTGCGCACGGTGGTTCTCGGGGCTTTGAGTGAATCGGAAGAGTGCACCTTCCGAGGTTTTAACGGCGCCGAGTCCCGCCCGTGCCGCAACGTTTTCGCGGTCGCCGACGGTGGGGTCTGGCGGAGCACCAACTCCGGGCGGAGATTTTCGCCGCTGCTCAATATCGTGCGCATGGAGCAGCTGGCGGTGGAGTCCCTGAGCCGCCAAGGCCGCGATCTCGCCGGCCGGCCGCCGTCGCCGACGCTGGGCACCGTACCCACGCTCGGTGCCGACGAGCGCCTGATTGTGCGCGTGGCGCCGGAGGCCGCCTTGGTCTACGTCGGCTCGAGTCGGCTGGGGCTTTTCCGTAGCCGAGATGGCGGGCAGACCTGGCGACACCTCCGCGCTTTGGAGCATGGCGTCCTGTCCCTCGCCGTCGATCCGGTGACGCCGCAGCGGATCTTTGTCGGCACGGAGGCGGGGGTCTTCGTTTCCACCAACGCCGGGCAGACGGTCGACGCGATTGAGCAAGGTTCGGAGCTGCCGATCGAGGTCTTAGAGATCGATCCGCAGCGCCCGGAGTTTGTTTACGCGGCGGCGCCGGGCGGGCGCGTCTTGATTCGCAGAGATGATGGCGGTTGGTCGATCCGCGGGCTGCGAGATGGCCAGCTCACCAGCGGCGGTGATCAGGTGTATAGCCGATCGAGATTTCGACTCGACCGGCTGCCGGCGCGCCCTTTGGCGCAGCGGCAGCTCGGCCCCTTCGCCAATGTCCAGGTCCACGACATCACGTCCGATCGCCGATTTCCCCGCGTCCTCTACGCCGCCACCAGCCGCGGCGTTTACCGGTCGGATGACGCCGGTCGGACGTGGGAATCTCGGCATCGAAGCCTCGGAGAGATGCCGGTGCGTTCCCTGGCGGTGGAGCCGGCGGACTCCTATGCCCGCGACCCCGAAGAGGAGGCGACGATTCTGGCCGGCACCCGCGGCGCCGGTGTCTATTACTCGAAGAATTCCGGCCGCTCCTGGCGGCGGTCGAGTGAGGGGTTGGAGGATCCGGATGTGCGCGTGGTTTGGCTCGACGAGCACGACCCGGATTTGGCGCTGGCGGGTACGGCGGCGGCCGGTGTTTTTCGTAGCGAAGACGGCGGCCGGTCCTGGCGAGGGTCCTCAGAAGGCATTGAAATCCAGAGCGTGCTCGATATCGCCTCCGCCGGCTCTGAGATCTACCTCGGGACATCGATGGGTGGCGTCTACCGTTCCCCCGACCTCGGCCGCTCGTGGAATCGTCTCGAGCCGATTGGCGTCCCCTCGCCGGCCAGTCCTTGGGTCGACCTTTTGCGCTTCGGTGTTTATGCCTTGGGTCTCGACGTTCGTTCGCTGGCCGTGAACCCCGAGCGGGAGGGGGAGCTGCTGGCGGCCACCGCCTTCGGGCTCTTCAAGACCGAGGACGGCGGCAGGTCATGGGCGTGGAGAGGGCGATTCATGAATGCCACCGACGTCGCGTTCCGTCCGGATCGGCCCCTCGAGGCCGTGGCGGCGACCAGCCGCGGCGTGGTGAGGTCCGTCGACGGCGGCAATACGTGGCTCTTCGAACGTGACGCGCGCCCCAACGACGGTCGGCAAGGGGTGCCCGCGACCCTCTCGGTTCACCTCATCGACGCCGGTGAGGCTTCGGGGACACGTCTTGTCGGGACTGACGACGGTCGTTTTCTGCGCCGCCGAGCCGAAGGCGAAGAGCGCTCCGTGGAGTTGCCGGTGCGTGGGGCCGTCGTCGACTGGAGCCTGCAGGCGCAGGGCTACGCCGAAGACGCGCCGGTGCCGAGAGCCGACGCGCTGAGGCTGGAGCGTGATCGATTTCTGATCGGGCTCGCCTCGGCGTCTGAAGACGAGCTGCTGATGGAGGACGTTCGGCTTTCTGCCCTGCTGGCGCTCGAGGCCTGGCTGCGCGGTGAGGATTTTTTCGAGTCGGCGCCGGGCGTGAATCTCGAAGACGGCCTTCTCAACGTGGTGCGCCACTGGGCGCGGCTGCAGCGCCAATTCCTTGACGAAGCGGCGCCCCAGACTCTCGAGTTTGATCCCACCGGTCGCTTTCTGGCGGCGGTGCACCACTTTGACAACGGCTCCGAGCAGCGTTCCGAGCTGCAGATTTTTAGCCTGGGCAACGTGCTGTTTTATGGCGAAGGCTCACCCACCAGCTTGGGCCCGAATCGATTCTGGAAAGAGCTCCACGCGCCGTACCGTCGACCGGAGCAGATGCCGCCGGTCTTCTCGTCGCCGGAGGCGGGTCGCTTCTTGGGTTGGGGGCCGTCCGGCATGGCGGTGGCCACCGCCTTCGGGCACGATGCTCTGATGCTGTGGCGTTTGCCGGAGCAGTCGATCCTCGCCAGCGCGGTCCCGCGTCAGCTGGTGCCGCGGCAGGTCGACGGCTTCCGGGCGCCGGTGGCCGCGGCCGCTTTCGCACCGTCGGGCCGATACCTAGGGGCCCTCGACCGGGACGGCCGGCCCTATTCGGTGGTTCTGGCGAACGAGAGTGGCCGGGCGCGTCCGCTCGCCGCGGAGCCGCCTGAAGGGGGCGCCCGCCAGCTCGCCATGCTCGACGCCGGTCTGCTGAGCTTCGGTGACGGCGGGCAGGTTCGTTTTTGGCCCCTTCCCGGGGCCCCCGGCGGTGCGGAACCGGAGCTGATTCGCGAGGAAGGGGAGCGATTCGACCACGTCGACGTCGATCCGACCGGGCGATGGGTGCTCGCCGCGGTTGACGCCGCGGAGGCGAATCCGCGGGAGCGCTGGAAACGGATACTGCTCGTCCCTCACCGCCTCGGTCGACCCGGGCCGGTGGCGGTGATCGGCGCCGGGGGGTATTGGAGCCGTGCCCTCTTTAGCCCCGACGGTCGCTGGTTGGCCATCTCCGGGCGAGAAGACACGGAGCTCTGGGAACTCTCGGACGAGCCGCAGCGTTTCCTCGGCGTCGCCGTCGGTGCTCCGGTGCGTTTCTCGGCCGATTCCCGACGGATCCAGATCGGCGATGAGCTCTTTAGCCTCGACGCAACGTCGGAGACACGGCGCGCCCGGCGCGGTGTCGACGACGCGCTGCTCGCCTCTATCCGGACCCTCGATCGAGGAGAGCTCTGGCGAAGCTTCGATCTAGGGGAGGTGCACCGGCGCCGGGAGCTCTGGCCGCGGGGGAGGATCCGGCATCCGTCGGGCCGGGCCCAGCAGGTCCGAGCCAGCGTTGACGGTCGCTGGATGGTCGCCACCGGCGCGCCGTGGCAGCTCCATTACTGGTATTTCGGCAATGACCTCGGGGTCCTGTTACCGCCCACGGATCTTGCCCTGGTCAGCTCCCGCCGAGTTCATTGGGTGAACTCGGGCCCGTCACCGGCTGTGAGCTGGCTCGAAGGTCGAGTGGAAGCGCTTCAGTCGGAGGTCGGTCGCTCCCTTTTCCACGGCGTTTGTGGTGTCGTGGGCCGGAGCCTCACAACCCAAGAGTGGAGGCGATTCTTCGGTGAAGAGCCTTACCGCGCGACCTGCGCTCGCCCTGAACGGTCCCGGTAGGCCGCGCCGGGTATAAAAAAAGCCCGCCCTGGAAAGTTGGGCGGGCGCGGTCCGCCGGCTTCGAGGGCGCCGGCGGCAAAAGTAATGGGCGTCAGCTGATCGCGACCTTGCGGGCTTTGACGATTTCGGATTTGGGCAACGTCACCGTCAGCACGCCGTCGGCGAAAGCGGCGTTGACTTTCTCGAGGTCCACGCCTTGGGGCAGGGTGAAAGCCCGTCGGAAACTGCCCGAGGCGCGCTCGAAGCGCTTGAAGCCGGTGGCTTCGTCGGCGGGGTGGGCGATGGTGCGTTCGCCGGAGATGGTCAAGACGCCGTCCTCGACCGAGATGTCGATGTCGTCCTTGCGCAGGCCCGGCAGGTCGGCGGTGGCGAGGTAGGCCTCTTCCGTCTCGACGATGTCCATGGCCGGAACCCAGCTGTGGGTGGCTTCATTCGTCGCCGCCGCGACGCCGGCGAGGCCGTCGTGGAAGAAGCGATCGACGAGGTTGAGGAAGGGGTCGCGGGTGATGGCGTCGTAGGTCGGGGTGGTGCGGCGATAGCGAGTCAACATGGATTCTGCTCCTGGTTTCGATGGTTCTCTAACGCTCCCGTGGAGCCGTGCGCGGCCGCTCCGGCCGCATTCATGAGTCCTCAACGCTCAAGGTGTCGGTTCTATTCCAGGATCTGAGTTTTTTTTGGAAGATATTTTCCGTGACCTTCAGAATAGGCCATTATTTTAGTGCCTAAAACTAAGATATAGGTGCCTCGGGCAGCAGCCGGTGTGCTTTGGCAGCGCATGACAAAGCCCCTCGATCGGTGGACCGATCGAGGGGCTTTGAACAGAGAAGGCGCGCGTCAGGTCAGAATCTTGGCGACCTGGCCGCCGAGGGCGAAAAGAAAGCCCATACCGAACGCCGGCAGCCAGCCGTCGATGTCGAATGGCTCGATCAAGTTCGCCGTGACCTTGAGCAGCACGGCGTTCACCGTCGAGGTCACCAAGATCGAGGCGAGGCCGAAGGTGAGCCAGACCAGGGGCCACACGAAGAGTGAAAGCAGCCCTTTAAGCAGCCAGCCGATCAACAGGTTGAGGACCACGAAGAGGGCGGCGACCACGAGGGCCGTGGAGATATCTTTGACGCGGATGCCCTTCAGCAGCTGCGGCGTGAAGACGGCGACGGCGGTGAGGACGAGGACGGTGGCGATCATGGTGTGCCTACGGCCTATCGCTGGATCCCATTCGCGTTGGGCTAGGGGACTCCGGCGCTAGCCTCAGATCTCGATGTTGTATTTCTTGATCTTGCTGTTGAGCGTCTTGATGTCGACGCCCAGCAGTCGCGCGGCGGCGGCCTTATTGCCTTCGGTGTGCTTCAGGGTGCGGCGAATGTGAATGCGCTCGATCTCCTGCATCGGCAGCGGCGTCTCGGCGGTCTGGAGCTCGACCTTGGTCTGCGGCCGCAGGGCCGGCGGCAGGTCGGTGGCGCGGATTTCGTCGCCGGGGGCCAGCAGGGTCAAGCCTTCGACCGTATTCGCCAGCTCGCGGACATTGCCGGGCCAGTCGTAGGACGCGAGCATCTGGATCGCTTCCGGCGTCAGCTTCTTCCGCGGCCTCCCCGGCAGCTTGTAGCGGTCGAGCAGGTGCTCGATCAGCTTGGGGATATCGTCCCGCCGGTCGCGCAGCGGAGGCATCTCGAGGTGGATAACTCGGAGTCTAAAGAGCAGGTCTTCGCGGAAGTTGCCGTCTTTGACCTCCTGCGGCAAATCCTTATTGGTCGCCGCGATCACCCGCACGTCGACCTTCTTCATCGCCTGGCCGCCGACCCGGCGCATCAGGCCGTCGTCGAGGACCTGCAACAGCTTGGCCTGCATCGACGAGCTCATGTCGCCGACCTCGTCGAGGAAGACGGTACCGCCGTTGGCGACTTCGAAGAGCCCCTGCTTCGCCGACAGGGCGCCGGTGAATGCGCCTTTCTCGTGGCCGAAGAGCTCGCTTTCGAGCAGCTGGTCCTGGAAGGCGCTGCAATTGATGGCGACGAAGCGCTGGTTGCGTCGGGGTGAGAGGTCGTGGATGCGGCGGGCGACGAGGGTCTTGCCGGTGCCGGTTTCGCCGCCGATCAGCACCGAAGCGGAGCCGGCGGCGACCCGCTCGACTACGTCCAAGACGCCGCACATGGCGTCGCTGTCGCCGAGGATCGGCTGCTGGCCCGGGGCGCCGCGGCGTGCGGCTTGGATTCGTCGGTGGCCGCGGGCTTTGACCTCGGCGGCTATCTCTTGGAGCTGCCCCGAAAGCATCGGCTTGGTGAGGAAGTGTTCATCCGGAGTCTCGCCCGGGAGCAGCTCGATGTCGTAATCCGTGGGCACCGGCGCCAGATCATCCGTGGCGGTGTCGAGCTCGATCACGAGCAGCTCCGACTCGCCGCTGCGCCGATGGCGGTGGCGTCGGGTCTCCACACGGCCGACGCCGGGCAGCTCGAAATCGAGTTGGCTGACGTCGAAAGGCTGTCCGGCCAAGATCTCTTGGGCCGCCACCCCGGTGTGGGTGGCCACGACCAAGGCGCCGTCTTTGGGCAACGGCACGTCGTCCAGGATCTTGATCGGGCGATCCCCGTCGGTGAGGGCAATTCGGAGGCTATGTTGAGTCATCGCAGTCGCTTCAGGAGATCAAAGAGTCGGGCACCAGTCATAGTCGCCTCGGGGCCGGCATTATCGTCCGCCGCGCCCACGGGCCCCTAGGCGCTGGCTTGATTTAGGCATTCGGCGACCTGAGTTCTCGCCGTACCTGCGCCAGGGAAGAGGTATCGCTCAGATAGCAAGGATCCGGCTTGGTAAAATACACTGGATTGGCTCATTCGACTCCCCTCCAGAGGGTTCATCTCAACTTCAGGCCCGCTAATCATTCAGGCCAGGGAAAATCACCGACGTGGCCAGAGTCCTCGTCAATGACGACGATCCTCAGGTGGTGCGTTTCGTCGCCCGCTTGCTCGAATCGGCAGGCCACGACGTGGTGGCGACGAGCGATCCGCGGGAAGTCGCGGGTTTAGCTGAGACATGTCATCCAGACGCTATCATTCTCGACGTCTTAATGCCGGTTTCCGGCTACGAGCTCCTGGGCCAGCTGCGCGAGAATGCCGACACCGCGGCGATCCCGATTCTTTTTCTGTCCGGCCTCGGTGAAGGCCAGGATCGGGTGCGCGGGCTGCGCGAAGGGGCCGACGACTACCTGGTCAAGCCCTTCGAGCCGGCGGAGCTGCTGCTGCGCATCGAGCGACTGATCTCGTGGCGGGCGCCCAAATCCCGCGCGCCCGACGATGAGGTCAAGCGTTTTGGTCGATACGAAGTGGTCGACGTTCTGGGCCAGGGCTCGATGGGGACCGTCTATCGAGCTTTTGACCCGCGTCTCGAGCGGCGGGTGGCGCTGAAGACCATCCGCATCGACGCCGCGCCAACCGCCGCGCGGCGTCAAGAATTGCTGGATTTGCTGCGCCAGGAAGCGGTCACCATCGCCCGGCTCAGCCACCCCAACATCATTTCGGTCTTCGACATGGGGGAGACCGACCGTAACGCCTATGTGGCGATGGAGCTGGTGGACGGCGCGAGTCTCGCGGACCTGTTGGGCCGTCGGGGTCCCCTCAGTCCCGACGAGCTGGTGCCGCTCGCCGTGCCGATCGCCCGCGGCTTGGCGCTGACCCACGAGCGGCAGGTGATCCACCGTGACGTGAAGCCCGGCAACGTGCTGCTCAGCCTCGACGGGGCCGTGAAGGTGAGCGACTTCGGCCTCGCTTTCGTGGTGTCGTCCTTGACGGAAGACTCCACCGAGCTCTCGGGGACCCCGGGCTACGTGCCGCCGGAGGTGATCAACCAGCGGGCCTATACGTCCCACGGCGATCTTTTCGGCCTCGGCGCGACGCTCTACGAGAGCCTCGCCGGCTTCCATCCGCTGGCCGGGGAGAGCCTGCGCGACACGATCATGAACACTCTCCACGGGCGGATCCGTCCGCTCCGCGACGTGGTTCCCGATCTGTCGGCCTCCCTGGACGGCTTGGTCAATGCGCTGCTCTCCCTCGATCCGGAGAGTCGACCCACCGCCGATGAGGTGGTGGAGCGTTTGGAGCGGCTGGCGGCGGACCGTCAGCTGCGCTGGGATCCCGCCATCTTGCAGGCGTGCCCGCTGTGAGCTCGACCGCCCGGGCGCTCGGGGTCGCCCTCTCGGCGCGGCGTCGGATCGCGTGGCGTCGCCTCAAGGAGCGGGCGTTCGAGCTCTTCGTGCTCGGTCCCCTGATCATCGGCGCCGCGGCTTGGGTCGGTGAACGCTACCTCTACCTGGTGCGCCCGATCGTCGCCGAGTGGCTCGACGCAAGCGCCGGCCCGGTGGCGCTGCCGTCGCTGGTGCTGGGCGTTGCGCTGACGCCGCTGCTCTGGCCCGGCGCGCTTCGTGAGCTCTACGGCCAGCGACCCCTCGATTTTCTGCCGGTCCCCGAGATCGCTCGCTTCGGAATGACGCTACTCTCTCGCGCCGTCGGCGCGTTGGCCCCTTCCGCGGTCTTGCTCAGCGCCCTCTGGGTGGTCGAAGGACGACCGCCGAGCTCGGCGGAGGCTGCGTGGGTCATCGGCGGCGTGGCGGTCGTGGCGTGGCTGGCGGTGGCTTTGGCCGGCGGGCTGGTGCGCTGGGGCGCCGCGTCGACGGCGAAGCTGCTGGCCCTGCTCGGCGCCGCCGCCTTCATTGTCTTCGGGCCGATCCCCGGCCTGCGCTGGGCGCTCGCGCCGTGGGGCCTCGCGGGGTCGGCGGTCCACCGCGGGCTCGGTGCCCACGGCGACTTCCAGCCCTCGGCCGCGCTCGGACCGGCGTCGGCGGCGCTCGTGGCCCTCGCCGCGGTGGCGTGGGTGCACCTGCGCTGGCGCCGCCGTGACCTTGAGCGCGTGCAGCCCCAGGCCGTCACCTCCCGGCCGTTGTTTGCACGCTGGCGGCTGCCGGTCGCGCTGCCGGGCGGGCTCGAGCGGAGACTCGACGACCGCTTCCCCGGCCCGCGGCGCGCGTTGCTGCGTCGCGATCAGCTGCTGATCTACCGCCGTTTCGGCCCCCCCGCCCCCC
>JBCDKB010000111.1:0-19801 GCA_038747035.1 Acidobacteriota bacterium
CGTCGCCGGTGGAGACCAGGACGATCTGCCGTCGGAGATCCTCCGGGCAGTGTTGCAACAAAGCCTCCTTGGCCGGCACGCCCAGTGAACAGCGGGGTCGCACGAGAACCACATAGGTAGTGCTCGACCGAGGTGGAACGTACTCGAGCACTCGATCGACGAGCTGTTCAAGGCCCCGGGCGCCCGAGAACGTGGCGGCGACGACGACGGAGCGGGGCGGAGAGTCTGCGCGAGTCGGTTCGTTTCGCGGATCCGGCCCCGGATCCTCGCGTAGGGCGCCGGGCGCCGGGCCGTCCTCAGTCGTGTATCTGGGCGGGAGCGTTCCGTCGTCAGTCAGTCCGAAGACTTCGGGCGAGAGGTCGGAAAGAATGAAGTCGGCGGAGGACAGCAGGCCAGTTTGACTCCAGATTCGCCGAACCTGACTGATGAAGAGGCGTCGGTCTTCCCAAACAGCGTTGAGGTCCTGGGCTAAACCAGCGCCCAGCGCCACGCCCCTCGGAATCGTCTTCAACGAAGGTTCAAACCAGGCGAAGTCGACGGTCAGGTCGCCGCCGTAGATCACGGCGTCGAACGGGTCGCTTTCGTGGGACCGGCGCAAGGCCATGGCCTGGAAAGCGTCGGCAGAAACCGTCTCGCCGTCCAGGAACTCCACCCGCCGCTTGATCGAGATAAAGGTCCGGACACCCGATTGTCTCAACTCGTCGGAGGCGGCGTTGGCCTGGTCAAGGAAGAGCTCTAGGGAGTGATCCTCGGAAAGCGCCCTTAGCCATTCGAGGTGGATGGCCCCAGGCTCCATCGCCCGGAGTGGCGACACTGAGGCTAAGGCGAAGGCGATTCGCATAGAGATCAGACTATCAACGCTCGGCCGACCGTCAAGCGCCTATTTGCCCGCCGCGGCGAGTCCCGAGCGGCGCCCGAGTCCACGAGCGAGATCGCTCTGGAGCTCAATGGCGCGGGGAGCGGAGGAGGGGTGACGCCGACTACTCGCCGGACTCGTCGTCAGGTTTAGAAGGGGCCGGGTAGTAGGCCCGATCGCTGATCGCCCACATGGAGTCGACGGTCACCTGGCCTTCGAAGATCGCGTTGCCGAAATCGAAAGTGTGCAGCAGGCTCGGGCCGTCTTCTGCCAGGTAAGACGCTTGGGCCCGATCGGGGAAGCGCTGGCTCGGGTGCACGTGCCCGGGCCAGCCCGCCCGACGGTGGCAGTTGATGCAGTTGGTTTCCACGGGGTGGGTGGCCGCGAGCTCGATATAGGGATTGAAGGCCACGGGCCAGTCGTCGGTCACCTCATCACCGCCGGAAGGGGCGCCGTGGGCAGCGTCGGACGCGACGTTCTTCTTGGGGTGGCCGGACTTTTGGGTCATGCCATAGGTCGAGGTGATCAGGTAGTGATTCCACTGATCGCCGGGCACGTCGATGGACGAGGGGCGGTTGCCGTCGTAGCCGCCGCAGGCGTCTCCTTCACAATTGGACCACCAGGCCGATTGGAAGGTCCACCCGGAGGTCGAGGGCTCCGGCGGATTTGAGGTTTGCTCCTTGGTCATGATGTGCATCGCGATGAGCACCAGGGCATCCTGTGAAGGATCGAAACGGCGGCCGTAGGACCAGATGGCGGATTGGTCGATCAGCGCCCGATCGCAAAGACCGAGGTTGTCTTGAAACTGATCCGCGGTGAATCGCTGGGTGTAGAAATCATCCAGGGACGCGTAGGTCGCTCCGCTGTATGTGATCGGTCCTGTCGTCGTTTTGGTGGCTTTGCAGGTGCTGGCGTCATATTCGGCGTCATCCGCCGCCCGGGTGACGCTGCCGTCGACCAGGTAGGTGACCGCGGCCGGCGCGGTCGTCGCGTCGCCGGCGGTCAGCGCCACGGCGTCTTTCCAGAGGGCTTGGCGTTCAAAGCCCGAGTAGATCTCGCAGATCGTGGAGCCGTCGTTGGCCGTCACCTCGTCTCGCTTCACCCATTCCGAGAGCTTGCCGGAAGTATCCCAGATCGGCAAAGGGACGAAGCCGTCGCCTGGCACCGGCCAAAGCATGGTCTTGAGCGCGATGCTGTTGTCTTCCATCCACACCTGGGCCGGCGGATCTGTGGCGTTTTCCGGCAGCAAGGCATCGAGGTGGGCCGCATTCCACAGCTGGTGCTGTGGGCCGCCGTTGATGCTCTCGAGCGCCGTCCCGTTGTAGATGACGCCGCCGATCATCACGTCGCCGTTGTTCTGCAGGTGGGCGCCATCTTTGACGGCGGTCACTTCGCCGCCGGTGGTCAGCAGGCAGCTGGCGTAGTCCTCCCGGAAGTTGTCCAAGGTCGGCACCGCGTAGCTCGGCGGGTTGGGGAGCGTCAGGGTCGGTCGGCTGATGCCGGGGGGTAAGCTCGCGAGGTCTGCCTTGGTGTGGCCGGGGGTCGAGGGCACCGGGCGCTCGAGCCTGGCGCCCCCCATGGCGGCGGCGATGTCGAGCTTACCCAAGACGCCGGCCGTGAGCACCTCGTCATATTGCCCGGGGAAAGCTTCAGTCGAGGTCGGCCAGGTTCGCCAGTTCTGGGTCTTGAGCCCGTCGGCGGTGGTGACTTCTTGATTGAGGCCCGCCAGCAGATACCAGCCATGGCCTCGAGTGTCCGAGCCGACGCCCTGGCCTTTGGCGACCCAGCTCTTGATCACGCCCGGCGGGCAAGGGAAGTCGGGGATGTTCTCCGGTGGAGACGCTTCGACGCCGCAAGGTCCTCCTGCACTTTGAGTCGGCGGGGGAGGCGAATCTTCTTCTTTGGCGCATCCCGTGGCCCAGAGGGCACCGACAAGGAGCAGGCCCGTCAGTAGGGTGCCGATCGGACGGATTTTTGTGGACATCATGGCTCTCCTCTTCAGAACAATTTTTGGCAAACGCGACGAAGCCGCCGAACTGACCGCTTCGGCGAAGAGGAAACACGCAACTTATTGTCTGGGTTCCAGTGGACGGGGTGTGGAGTCCAGGAGTCCCAAAGAATCAGGAAAATTAGCCGCAGTCTAGCGCCTGGCCCTCCGTCCGGCAAGCGGGGGGCGTCTGCTGAGTCAGTCGATGAGACAAGGCGCGCTTCCCAGAGAGGCGGCTTGGGAGTGCTTCGTAGGGCGGAGGCCTCGGGCGAATGCCCTGATCGAGGGCATTCGGACTCCGCCTGCCACGGGCTGCTAAACCGTCGGAGTCTCCAGTGGCGAGAACAGGTCGTCAGCTTGGCCCAAATTTTCTTCCGGAACGAGAATCGCCATCTTTTCGAGCGGACTCAAGAAAAAGAAGAGGCTGCGGAAATGGAACGCCTGAACCACGAAAGGAACCGATTCTTGGCGCAGGAGGCCCGAGACGTAGGACGCGAGGTGCACGTTGTCCAACTCGATCCAGCGGACGGCGGTGCGGTGGAACCGACGGAATCGCCACTCCGAGACGAGGTCGGTGGCGACGGCCGCGAGCACCACGATCGGCACGGCGGTCAGTCCAAAGCCGAAAGCGAAGTGGTCAAGGGCGGCCCAAGCGACCGCCAAGAAGATCAGCAGGGCCGAGGTCGCGACGAGGGCCTTGGCGTGGGCGATCTCGAATCCGGAGGCTAAAGATAGGCCCGGCACATTGGCTTCAATCCGTTTTCGCGTGGCGAAGAGCTGGGCCGTCAAGGGGCAAAGGGTGAGGACGAGAACGCCGAGGGACGGTAGGTAGCTGCCGAAACTGAAACTGCCAAAGCCGACCTCGGCGCCGAGGATCGGCCCTAAGGCCGCCGGTAGGAGGAGAAGACTCGGTGCCCACATCAAGGGGACGAGGCCTTGGGGAAAGCTCGGGAGCGATAGGTCGGCACCTGGCTCCCCTCGGTAGGACGTCTCTGAGGTCGGCCGACGGAGGAAGACGTAGACCGAGGCGGCCGCGGTGACGGCGGCGAGCAGGGCGAATCGGGTGAAATGCTCAGCCCAGGCTGGATCGGACCGATGAAATTCCAGGGACCAGGGGCTGGAGAGCTCATAAATGAGGTCCACCGCAATCACGACGCAGAACCCGTTGCCGAGGCCCCGGCGGCTGATGAACTGGCAGAGCCCGAAGAGCGCAAAGGAGCCGGCGACCCAGGTCAGGATCGCGATCATGCGAGGGGCCAAGCCGGCTTGCAGTATCGGCAGACCCCCCGGGAACCGCATGGCTTCGAGGCCCAGGCTGAGTCCGAGACCTTGCAAGAGTGCGACAGCCAGGGAGAACCGGATCGCGAGCCCGTTCAGCTTCTTCCTGCCTTCGATGCCGCCCTGCCGATATTTCATCTTCCAGAACGGAAGGAACGACAGCAGCTCGACGACCAGGAATCCGATGAAGAAAGGGGTCAGGCTGAGGGCGACAATAGAAAGCCCCGGTATGCTTTGGGGCAGGCTTTCCATCGCCGCGTAGGCTCCCGGGGCTAGAGCCGGAACGGGAATCTGGTGGCACCAGTGGTAGGCCATGATGGCGGCCCCGGTGATCAAGAGCCTGTTGAGAAAAGCTCGATGCTGCATTCCATTTTCCTCTCGTCTGGACCCGCTAGTGTCCTGTTTGGAAAGTTCCATTCCACTAGGACGAGGTCATTTTGGTTCCTGGCAAGGCACATCTCCGCAGGGATACTGGAGTCTCTCGAGGAGATGTAACGCAGCCAGGGGCCAAAAAGGGCCGGGATAGTCAATGGGCCTCTTCAAACAGGGCACTAGGTGACGCCCCGGCGGCGAGTTGAAGAGCGTACGGCTGTGCTGCCGCTCTGATTCAAGGCGACAGCGATGGCGAGGCCAGCGCACGGATCGCAGGATCGATGCTCGGAAGAATCTGCGTTTTTCTGACCTGTCAGTGAATACGGATCACTAAGTCGCGTACGAGCTCCAGACCAGTTCAATCTATGGAGAAACCCATGTCCGAAGCTTCGCGTTCTTCCAAATCGGTGCTCTCGGCGACACCGCAGGCCGCAGTCGAAGAGCATGCCGCCGGGACCGGCGGCGAGTTTGCCGAGGGGCCCGAATCGGGGAGTGTCGACATCAAGGCGCCGGAGTCTGAGGATTTTCCGTTCCATCTCTTGGGCCTTTGCCTGGTCCTCGCTTGGGCGGCAGGAAAAGCCCTCGATATGCCGGTGCGCCAGATGATCTTTCAGTACGCGCTGCCGATTTTCGTCATCACCCAACTGACGCGCAAGGGACTGGCCTGGCTGCGGAAGAGCGAAAGATGGTCGCGCGGACTCGAGTCGGTCCGTCTGACGCTCGCCGGCTACGGAGGACACTTCTACGGAATGGTCACTTCTCTGACCTTCCTCAGGCTCGGATATCGAGAGCTCGAGGCGATGTGGAAGCAGGCGCCGGACGCCTGGGGATTCCTCGCTTCCTGGAGCTTCGCAAGGCTCTTCCACTTCGGTATCGACTCCTTCTTCAATCTGATCAAGGCGGCGTTTTGGCCGTTGCAATGGTTCAAGGATTACGGGTCAGACGCCTGGTTACTCATCGCCTTAGCCTGGCTTCTTTACCGGGCTGCGCTCTTGGTGCTCCAGCCGTTGTTGCCGGAGCGGGAACCCCCGGAACATCCGAAGTTCGGCACCGACGCCGATGCCGTCGCCGAGGAGTTGAACCTCCATGCCGAAGCTGTTCAGCAAGATCTCAGAGCGGTAGAAGAGAGCCTGAAGAGCTTCAATCAAGAACTCGCCGAGATGTCGGGCGCGCAGGCGGCGAGAGACTCGTGATTTCTCCCAAGCGCTCAACACGTTTTGATCCGGTGAGCCGGCCCGTCGGCTGTTCGACACGGGAGGGCGTCGCGAAGTGGAAGAGTGCCTCGGGGCGAGGTGAGTCGATAGCCGGGGAAAGTCCCGGAATTTCGGGGGTTTTGCGATAGGCTGCGCGGAATTTAGCGCCCCCACTGTAGCCAACTCCACCGGAGACACAATGACTTCTACCCTTCTTAGTCTTCTCCTGCTCGCTTTCCCTGGATTCATCAACGATCAGCCGATCGTGCAACCGCAGGGCGCCATGATCGTCGGCGACATCCTGCCGGCCAGCTATGGCTCTCCCAATCCCTACGTCGGATCCGGCGCGACGCCGACCC
This sequence comes from Acidobacteriota bacterium, assembly GCA_038747035.1. Lineage (GTDB taxonomy): Bacteria > Acidobacteriota > Thermoanaerobaculia > Multivoradales > J023 > JAUIJL01. The sequence goes on from JBCDKB010000111.1 coordinate 6,046, forward strand.
TGGTCCACAGCGAAGAGATCTACCTGCCGGGCGCGACCTACGTCGCTCCCTACTTCTCGCGCTTCGAGCTGGCGCCGGGCGACTACGTGATCGTGCGCTCGCCGAGCGGCCACCGCAGCTGGACTTATGAAGGCTTTGGCAAAGCCGAACTCGGCCGCACCGACGGCTTTTGGGGTATCCACGTCACCGGCGAGCGCCTGGTGATCGAGCTCTACGCGGCCGGGAGCCGAACCGGATACGGCTACACGGTGGGTTCTGTGGCGCGCGGCTTCGCGCCGTTGACCCCGACCAAAGCCCTCTGCGGCGCCGACGACAAAGAAAACGCGCAGTGCTATTCCGATTCCCATCCGGAGATCTACAGCCAAAGCCGCGCCGTGGCCCGCCTGCTGATCAACGGCTCCGGCCTCTGCACCGGCTGGCTGGTCGGCAGTGAAGGCCACCTCTTCACCAACAACCACTGCATGAGCTCCCAGAACTCCGCCATGAACACGAATTACGAGTTCGGGGCCGAGGGCACCTGCGGCCAGAACTGCCCCCAGCTCCAGTGTGACGGCATCATCGAGACCACGACGGGGACCATGATTCAGACCAGCGCCGCGCTCGACTACACCCTCGTTCAGCTCTCGGTCAACCTGACCGACACCTACGGCTACTTCCAGCTTCGCGAGAGCGGACCGGTGGTCGACGAGCGGCTCTACATTCCCCAGCACCCGGGCGGCCGCGGTAAAGAAATCGCCGTCTTCTCCGACGACGCGAACGACCAGACCGGCTTCCTCGAGGTCGACAGTATCTTCAACAACGGCGGCCGCATGATGGCCACCTACTACGGCGATACCGAAGGCGGTTCCTCCGGCTCGCCGGTGGTCGGGTATAGCGACAACTGCGCTGTTGTGGTGCACTCGGGCGCCTTCGGCTGCTCCGGCCTCGGCAATACGGGAACGGTGGTGAATCAGGTCATCGGCGACCTCGGCGCCAACGTCCCCGCCGACGCCGTGGTCAGCTCCGGTCCGTGCACCGGCGCCATCGGCGGCGAAGACATCTTCTCCGACGGCTTCGAGGCGGGGAATACCAGCGCCTGGACGCTCACCGCGCCGTAGTGTCCCGACGCCGGCGCGGTCCCGTAGGGGGGGCGGCGCCGGCGGTCGATAGATTCGGCGACTCCGCCATGAAGACAGTCTCACTCGTCAGAACCGTCAAGAACGACTACTTAGCCTTCTTGCTGGCGTGTGGCGGCCCGATCTTCTTGCTGGTCGCCGTCGTGATTTCTGTCTTGGGCTTCATCCCGAGTCTAGGGCCGGCCAAGAACGTCGACCCGGAGCTTGCTCGCCTGATGCTCCTCGGAGCGGGCACCCTGACGGCCGTGCTCGGCCTCTTATTGGTCCTCCGAATCTCGGGGATCAAGGCTCTGATTCAGACCGGTACCGCGGCGCAGGCGACGGTCGATCACATCGGATTCTTCAAAGACCGCGGCCGCGTCGAGTTTCACTATCCGCACAACGGCCGGTCGCACCGCCGCGGCGTCGCGGTCATGAAAAACAAGCAGACGCAGGCTTTGGCGCCGGGTGACGAGATCGATATCGTCTTCGATCCGGACAAGCCCTCAAGGGTCTTGATCGTCGACCTCTACTGCGTGTCCTGAAGCGCCCGGACTGAGCGGGTCTGTCATTCCATGGCCCGCTCGCAGGGTCGACGCGTTCTTGTGCGCTATTGCGGACTGTGGATCGGGGACGACGACCAGTAGCGTTGATCCGTCGCCAAGCGAAGGACCCAGACGAGGGAGCGGGACGTGTCGGAAAGGTCGGGCGCTCGGCCGCCTTGGCCGAAGACCGCGAGGCGGGGTAGCTGGCCGCTTTCGAGCCGCTCGAGCTGATCCCCAGAGAGCTGGAGCTCCAAGAAGTCATCGCCGGAGCGGAGTAAAACGCGGTCGATGGACACTCCGCTGTCACGGATGCCGGGGGCGGAGAGGTCGATGATGAACGGCCCTCCGTCATCGCCCAGCTCGGTCTTGCCGTTGCCGCCGCTACCGCCGCCGCCGCCGGAGGTCCGGGTGCCGCCGCCGATGCAGGGGACGCAATAGTCCGTGGCCGGTGTGCGGACATGGTCGGTGCACTCGAGTTCTTCTCGACTCGGGAGCGACGCCAGCGGATCGCCTTCGATCAGAGTCGCCGATACGGCCTCGGCCGAGTCGTCCCGGGCCCGCCAGCACGGGTGCTCGCCGTCGCTGAGGACGCTGAGGAGGTTCGAAGCGCCCGCGGACCAGGTCGAGGCAAATCTTGAGCCGTCCCTGGCCAAAACGAAGGACGCGACGGTTTCTTCCGCCGCCGGGTGCCAGCGTCCGTGAGTCTCTAGTTCAGAGATGGCGAGGGCCCCGTTCGCCAAAGAGTCGGCGAGCCAGCCCGCGAAGAATGACGTGGCGTAGGAAGCGCCGGCAGGGGCGTGCCAGAAGTCGAAGCCGGAGGAGCCTACGAACGGCAGGCAGAGCCCGCTTGCGGGGAGCAGAGCGTCGGCCCCTTCCGGAGTCTCCCAGCTGGGACGCGCGAGGGAACCGGGTTGCGACCAGCTCGCCAGGTCTATGGCTCCAACGGCTTTTACCGCCTTTGATGAAGCGGGGAAGAGGGCTCCTCGGTGATTGCCGAGGGCCGCGACCGGCACGGTGCCGTGGCGCCCGCGGAGCGCTTCGAGGACCTGGGTGATCTCATCGTGGAGGCTGGCGGCGAAGGGGTCGTCGGAGGTCTCCGCTCCGCATGTAGAACGGCCGAAGCTCATGGAAAGGACTTCCGGGGCCCGGTCGCCGGCGTCGGCGGCGTCGAGGATTTTGCAAAGTCCCGCCAGGACGTGGAGGTCGGTCACGCCGGCGAGGTCGGCGAGCGGCGTTTCCAGCAGCGCGGAGGGGAGGTCATAGAGCCCGATGTCTTGGCTCGATCCGACGTGCTGCTCGATCATCGCCGCCTGGGTGCGGCCGTGCCACCCGTCCCAGTCGAGCACCGCCGTCCACGGGCGCTGCTCGGCGGGGGCCGAACAGGATTCAAGGTCAAAGAAGCACGCACCGTCCTCGCAGGGGTAGGGCGGAGCCTCCGCTGGCCGGGGCGCGGGCTCGACGAAGGCTCCCAGGGCTCCTCGGCCCGCGGCGACCGTGCATTCTGAGCTGGCTGAGCCGCCCGTCGCTCCGGCGTGGCCCGGCTGGGCGCCCGGCGATTCCATGAGGTAGGTCCCGTGCTGGCCGCAGGCGAAAAGAAAGCCGGGCTCCGAGGCCTGGGTCGTGCAGCTCACCCGGCGCCAGGCGACGCCCTCGCTCGCCCAGAGCGCCTGGGGGATAAGCGCCGCGAAGAGCGTCGCAGCGAGCGCGAGGCCCGCATTCCAAGGGCGCCGGGCCCTGTGGCGGGTCGGTCGTGACCCCGGAACCGGGGTTTGCTGACGTGGAGTCAATCGGTTGTTTGAAGATGGTTGTTTCATGGGTCCTCTCGCGGTGCGAAAAATAAAAGTGACTAGCGCACGAAAGGATCGGAGATGAGCTCGATGGAGGTGACGTAGGCCCGGCGTCGGCCCTGGCTCGCGATCACGTCGATAGGATCCTCGCCGGGCGTCAGCTTGATGGACGCCGGGAGATCACCCGGCCGCGCGACCGCCAGCCACAGGGGATAGCGACCTGGGCTTTCGCCGAGGGCCGCCCCGGCGTCCACCTCGACAGTGGCCGCGCCGCGCACGACCCGGACCGTGACGCTGTCGGTGACTCGCTGGAGCAACCCCCCGTCGCTCCGCCGATAGAGGCCGAACTCGACCTCGCGCTCCGCCAGATCGCGGGGTTCGACCTCAAAGCGGAGCCGTGTCGACGGCGTCGCTTTGAGCGCCGCGGCTCCCTCGGCATCGCGGACCTCGGAAAGGCCGCGGACGTTGACCCGATAGTCGAGCGACGAGGGGAGCGTCGGCTTCTGCAGCAGACTCCAGCCCACCGCCAGCAGCAAGACGGCGGCGAGTGCCGCCGCGGGACCTCGCCAGCGTGACCGCGCCGAGCGCAGTCGCTCTGCGGACCGGAGAAAGCGTCGCCTGACGTGGGGCGGTGGCCCGGCGCCGTCGACGCCTTGCAGGGCCAGGAGACGCCTTCGCCCGGTCGGGCTTTCCGCGAGGCGCTGGTCGAGTCGCCGCGTCGTTTGCACGTCGAAGGTGCCGGCGATATAGGCCAGCAGCTCTTCGTCGGATGGGGTGCCGGCATCCGATCGCCGAGCGGTGTGCTCGGCGAGGCGATGCAGCAGGGCTTCTTCGTCACGGTGTTGGGAATCGCTTTTCATCTTCGATCTTCTCGGGATGCATCGGGCATCCGTTTGTGGGGGATTCGGCGCCGCTCAGAATTGCCCCCCTCGATTTCACGCCGGATTTTTTTCTGCGCCGGCGCCTCGGCCGTGATCAGAAAAGTCGAGGCCCACACCGCGGCGGGATAGCGCCGGGAGAGGCCGCGGAGGGCGGCGGCATAGGCCCCATCCGGGGCGTCGCCGCGTTGGATCGCTCGGTAGAAGCTCCGGTTGAAATCGCTCGCAAAGGGATCGTGGACCAAGCTGCGGCTGGCGAGGACCCAGCCCACCCCGCGCTCGATGAGCAGGCCGGCGAGGCCATAACGACCGCTATTGGGGCCGCGGCGGCCGACGCCGGTGCGACATCCGCTGAGGTTGGCGAAGGCCCACGGAGCGGCCCGGCGGGCGACCTCCGGCCACGTCAGGGCGCCGTCTGCGAGCAGGATCGCCGAAAGCTCGGGCAGGGCCTCTTCGAAGCGCCCGTGGGCGTCGAAGTGGACGAAAGACGCATCGCCCGCGATGTCCTGGAAGACCGCGCTGGTCGCCGCGGAACGGTCGAAGATCCGGGCGGAAGGGAAGCTCTCGCGGTAAAAGGGGGACAGCCTTGACGCGTTCGGGAGGTCGCCGGTGGGATCGATCAAGAAGGCGGGCGGACCCGCGTGGGGACGGGTGTCGCTCGGCGACGCGCTGGACGGAACCAGAACGGGCAGCGTCAGATCGAGAAGCCAGCGGGCGCCGTCGGCGCGCTCGGAGATGGGCAGCGCGGCCAAGGGCGCGGCCTGCAGAATGCCGTGGAGGCGAAAGTAAGTCGTGGGCCCGAGGGGCCCCCGCGGCACCAGAGCATCGGCGAGCGGCGCCAGCAGCTCCCTCCAGGCTGCGTCTTCTGCGGCGCCGGAGGCCGTGGCGTCCTCGACGGCGTCGAGGATCGAGAGCAGTCGCTGCCTGGGAAGGGGTGTGCGCTTGACCAGCGAGAACGAGGTGCCGTCGGCAGTCTCCATCGCCCGCAGCGTTATGACCTCGTCGTCCAGGGCGAACACTCGGTGGCCAAAGGGGGTCGGCGGCGGAGTGGGTGCCAACCCGGGGCAGCCAGGGCGCTCACGGCTCAGGTCCTGCCAGCGCCGCCACAGGACTCGCCTGCCGCTTTCCACTTCCCGCCCGCGGCGCCCTGAGCTCGGGCCCTCAAGGGCCTTGAGGGCGTGGAGGATCCCGGCCCTGGACTCGTCCAGCTCGCGCCAGCGATTCCGCGCCTCTTCGGAGCTAGCCTGCTGACGGCAGCGTCGTCTGGTGGCCTGGCTGAGGTGAGTGGCGTCGAGGCCTTCCAGCAGGGCCCACGCCGCCGCCACCTCGCCCTCGTCGATCCGGTGGCGGGCCAGCCGGGCGACGTCTTCGGCGTGGGGCCCCGGTCCGAGGGCGAAGCCGATATCGCTCGGACGGCTGGCGGCGAGGCTGTGCTCTTCGAGCGCCCGTTCGAAGGCGGCGGTGGCGTCGCCGGGGCGTCCGAGGCGTTTGTGCGCCTGAGCTCGGCAGCTCCAGGCGGCGGCCGCCAGCTGGGGCTCGAGCCAAAGCGGGATCTGTCGACACCGCTCGAGCGCGGCCTCCACGTCCCCCGCGGCGAGGGATGTCGCGCCGAGCAGCTGGAGGCGCCAGCCGGAGAGGACCTCGTCCCGTCCTCCTCGTTCGAAGCTCTGCGGCAGGTGTCTGGCGGCCAGCCCGAGGGCCCCCCTGGGGTCGGCCCCGAGTCGAAGCTGGATCACGGCGAGATTCAGCCATTCATTGGCGGCTTCGGGGTGGGTGGGGCCGGACGCCTCGGGGCGGTCGCCGGCGTAGTCGAGCAGCTCTTCGAGGTCTCGCCGCCCGGCCTCGAGCTCTTCCGGGCGGGCCAGCGGATCGAGGGCCGTGAGCCACGGCAGCGTCCCCCTCGCCATGCGCAGGCTCGCGTCGTGGCAGGGGGCGTCTCGGCAGCCGTCGAGGGCCAGACGAAGAGAAGCGGCCGCCGCCCCGGCCAGACCGAGCTGCGCCAGCATATTCGCGTGCAGGACCGTGGCGCTGAGGCGTAGCGGGTGGGCAGAGATCTGGAGGCCTTCTTCGGCGGTTCGGAGGTCGAGCATGGCGCGGCGACGGGCTTCCGGCGACGCCTCGGCGAGCCTGAGGGTGGCGCTCTCGAGCGCGACCTCGGCGGCGAGGGCCGCCGCCGCCGGCTGATCGAGCCATCGGGGCATGGAGTCGAGCCTTTGCCGGGCTTCGGCGCGCTGCCCGTCATCGCCCCGCCTCAAGAAGTAGACGACGACGAGCTCGGTCCGAACGGCCCTGGCCGGGAGGCCCGCTTGTCTGGCCAGCTCGGCGACTTCATCAAGGGCCGCCACCAGCTCTGCGGTCGGGATGTCCGGAGCTTTCGCCAGAACTCGGTCCTGGCTTTCGAAGCTCGAGAGGAAAGCGTCGATGTCGCTTCGGAAGCGGGCCGGAAGGCAGCTGACGGTCCAGCGGGAGTCGTCGAAGGTGTCGACGAGGGTGGCGCAAAACTCCAGGGACGCCTCCGCGGGCAGGCCGTCCGGTAGGTTCCCGTCAAAGCAGGCGACTTTCCCGGTGCGGGCGCTCAGGTCGACCTCCAGCTCCCTCGGCTTTGAGGCGTCGCTGCGGATCGTGAGCCGCGCCCGCCACTGGCTGGTGTCCACCGAGGTCGGGACGGGGACGCAGAGGCCAAAACGGCTGCCCTCGCCGAGGTAAAGGGGCACCGGGCCGCCGTGGTCGATATGGAAGTCTTCGTGGGCGCGGAGGAGGGGCTCGCCGAAGGTCGGCGGATCCGGGGGCCCGCAGCCGACGGCCGCGCACGCGAGCACGCTCATCAAGGCAGGCAGGGGGCAGAGCCTGAGCTTCACCGTTGGCGCCAGCGTCTCCAGAGACTTCCCAGTCGTTGGCAGCAGTCCTTGAGGGCTTCGTGGAGGGCTTGCTTGCGCTTGTAGGTCGCTTTGGTAGACCACCCCGTCGCCTTGACAATATCCCTCGGGTTCAGGCCGTCCTCATAGCGCAGCTTGAAATACAGGTAGAGGCGCTCGCCGCGTTTCTTGAGGCACCGGTCGAGTCGATCGAGCTCGTCGCGACTGATCAGATCCTCTTCGGGGTCCGGACGCCCGGAGGCCCAGCTGGTGCCGAGTAGCGGATGGGTCGGTCGACCCGTGGCCGCCCGCTTGCGGTTCGAAACCAACCCGCAGGCCAGGTTCCATAGGTGTTCCGCCAGGCTCGATTCGCTGCGCTTCGCCGCGGGCGTCCGATCGAGGTAGTCCCGCAAGACTTTGGCGTCGTGTTGGAGGTAGAAGACCATCGCGTCGTGGAGGACATCCTCGACATCGACTCCGGGCTGCCCCCGATAGCGGCCGTTGAGGCGCCGGAAGAGGTCGGCGGCGAAGGTGTCGTAGAGCCACGCCGTGGCTTCGCCGTCGCCCCTGACGATCGCCAGGAGCTGCTCTTCAATCCTCGGGGCCGAAGCCCCGGCGGCCTCCGAGTCCAGGGCGAGCGCTCGCTGGGGAAAGGGCAGAACAGTGCCGGGCGCCGCCGTGGGCGCCGGGAGCTCGGCCCTGGACTCTTCGCGATGCATCGATGAGTCAGTATAGGCGACGGCGGTGACGGAGCTCGGGCAAAAAGGGCGGGCGCCGTTCTCGGAACGAGCTCCGAGAACGGCGGTCCCGCGAGAGGATCTATTCAAGGCTTAATTCCCGCTCGAGGTCTAGAAAGGACCGTTGTTGCAGGACCAGGACGCGATATCGGCTTGGCCGGCGCTGTCGAAGATGCGGAGCTGGACGGTGTAGTTCTGGCCGCGCTTGCACTGGTACTCGCGGACGAAGTCGCCGTCTTCCCACTGGTCGCTGTAAAGCGGATCGCCGAGCACACGCCATTCCGGGAAGTAGGGCGCGGTGCCGCCGACGCCGCCGCCGTCACAGCGCACGATCGGGCCGCCGACGGTGGCGCACTCCAAGGTGGCGAGCAGGCCCGTCGCGTCGAGGCGGCGTTCCGTGGTCCGCCCGAGGTATCGCCCGTGGTGGTCCGCGACGGCGGTGAGCTCGGCGTCGTACGAGTTGGCCTGGGCATAAGTGTGGCTCCCCGTGACGGAGGTTCCGGGCGTCACCGTCAGCGCCTCGACCGTGCCGTCGCCCCAATTCACTTCAAAGTCGAGCGGATCGGTGTAGGGCCAGCAGCTCGGCATTTCGAAAGAGAATTGGGACGGCTTCGTGGCCTGCATACTGGAAGGTCCACGGAAGATCGGTTCGATCGCATCGGAGCCGATGAGGTCGATGAAGTAGAGGAAACGGCGGTCCGTCTTGTCGATATCCGGCCACTCCCTGGAGCCCAGGAAAATGATCTCGAGCTCGGCATTGGCGAAGCCTTGGAGGTCGATATTGAGGGTCAGGGCACGGACCCACTCCGGAGTGCCGTCGTCATCACGGTCTCCGCATTGGTTGCCGAAGTAGGCCCAGAAGTCCGCGTAGGCGACGCCGCGAATGCCGAGCTGTCCCTTGACCAACCGCAGGGGGCCAGTCCGCATCTGCGCGCGCGCGGCGACGTCAAGGTAACCGTCCGCTTGAATTCGGCCTTCGGCCAGGCCTTCGAGGGAGCCGTCGCCAAACCCGATGACCTGGAAATCCGAGTCGCCGGTGCACGTCCACTTGCGGCAGGTGTAGTCGTAGGAACCGGCGAGATAGGCGGTGCTGTTGAAGTCAAGGCTGGCTTCGGCATTGGCTCGCAAGGTCAGACCGGCGGTGATCGGCAGGTCGAACTCAATCGTCACGGGGATTTTTGCGACGCTGAAAGACAGCGAACCGAGCTCCACCGTCGCCAGTTCCCACTCCCAATCCCAGGGTTCCTGGGTGTAGCTGGCGCCCCCTTGGATATCGAGGACGCCGTCGACGCTTAGATCCCCGTGGGCGCGAACGCTCTTCGGCGAGACCCAGTAGGAGATGCACGGGCCAATCCACAGGATTTTCCAGCGTTTGACCTCATACCGAACCTCGAGGGTCGTCTCTCCGGCGACGGTCGCCGTGGCGTCCATGGATCCTTCGAAACGGCCGGTGCTTGCTGCCGTTCGGGTTCCGTTCCAGTCGTATTCAAAGTGCTTTGTGCGGGTGCGGATTTCTGTTTGGCAACCGCCGAAACTCTGTTCCTGCTCGTCTTCGGAGAGCAGGTACGGATCGATCCTGCCGGTGGCGATGGACTTATGGATAGCCTCCGCCGTGCGCTGGTTCACGATGTAGACCTTGTCCGGATCCTGGCTGACTTCAAAATCCGCCAGCAGGTCCTCGCGGAAAGACTCCGGAAGCGGCGCATTCTCGATCCCGGTCTCACCTTCAAGTGTCAAGATCAAGGCGCCGTCCGGGGCGGTGTAGCCGTCGACCCCGGGTGGGAACGAGGACGCCGCGTGGCTCGGTGCGGCGAGAAAGAGCGCGGTCAAACCCGCGGCCAAGGCGCCGGCTCGGCACAGCGTCCGGGCCTTCCAAGTGAAGGTCGAGCGGTGCAGCGTCTGTGGGGAGGGGGACTTCTTCATGGCTTTCTCCTCGGGCCGTGGCGTCCATGCGCTCGGCCGACTGGGTTCGTGGGAGGGGTCTCCCGTTGATTTCCCTTGGAGGAGTCAGCTCAGTGGTTTTTCTACCCCCCGGGGTTGTGTGAAAATCGATGGAGCGGACGGCACCGTTGGTGAGCGAAGCCCCGGACTCTGCTCGGCCGCCTCTCGGTCACCGGAGGCTAGAGTGCTGAAGGACGCTGCCCCCGTGACGAAGGTTGAGTGCCAATGAAACGAGCTCCTGGTCTCTACGGGCGCTTTTTATCGCGTTATGGGATGTTCCGAAAAATTCGAAATGTGCGTCCCTCGCAACGAGCCATGAGTTCAGCGCCCCAGGAGGTCTTATTTTGTCGTTTGTCAGTTTGATTGCGTTCTTGCTCTCAGCCCACGCTCTCTCTGCCCCTGTCGAATCAGGAGGAGGTGAGGCACAACTGCCGGGCCATATCGATGGGCGTTTGGCGCATTCGGGGGAAGCGGCCCTGGAGGGTGTCACGGTGACGATCAGCGGCGTGGTCCGTCAGCAGGGAACCACGGATGGGGCCGGGCGCTTTCGGTTCGATGATCTCCCGCCCGGTTCCTACTCACTCACTTTTCGACTGGGGGACGAGAGTTCTCAGACAGAACTTGAAGTGCGCGCCGCCGAGACAACAGTTATTCACCATTTTGCCGAGTGGCGACATCACTTTGGAGAGACGTTAACCGTTCGGAGCGCCACTCGCCGACCGGAACGAATCATTGATGCGCCGGTCGCCGTCAATACCGTCCTCCCGAGTCAGATCGAGTTAGGGAGTTCCCTCGGTCAGTTACCGAGACTCTTTGAGTCTGCGGTGGGCGTTGAAACCACCCAAAGTGGCCTTTTCGATTTCAAGATCAACGTTCGGGGTATCAATTCGGCGCTCAATCGGCGTCTCGCCGTGACGATCGACGGCAGAGACCCGTCGTTTCCATTGCTAGACGCCCAGGAGTGGGCGGGCGCGTCGTTTCCTGTCGATGATTTGGAGAGCGCGGAAATCCTGCGCGGTCCCAGCTCGGCACTTTATGGAGTTAACGCATTCAATGGTTTCCTGAACTTGGTGACCAAGGCTCCCAGCACAAGCCTCGGGAAGACCTTTCGGGTCGCTGCAGGGGACTTGGAGACGGTCAGGATCGACGCCAGACTCGCTGTTCCACTGTCGGAGGGTTGGTTTCTCAAGGGACTGACTTCGTTTATGGAATCCGATGATTACTTCACGTCGAGAAACGAGAGTGTGGACTACTCCAGGCCTTGTGGGCCGATGGAGACGGTGGACTGCCTAACCCTCGAAGCGTCGCCCATCGTCCTCGATCGTCATCGGGTGAGTTACTACGGACTCCGCGCGGATCGGGTCCGTGAGCAATCGAGTCTGGTTGTCGAAGGCGGTCTCGGAGAATTTGAAGGCCCCGTCTTCACAGGCCCGGCGGGCCGAGTGCAGTTGACCGATGGCGCCCGCCCATGGGCTCGGGTCAACTACAACCGGTCACAGTGGAACGTGCTTTTGACCTATACCGGGCGGGATGTCGAGGCTTTGACGTTAGCCCCAGGGACACCGAGCTATGCGGACAGCGATCGCCTGGCGATCGACCTTCAGACCCACCGGACCTTCGCCGGTGGCAAGGGCTATCTGGTGGTCGGGGCTTCTGCGGGTCGAGAGGAGGTCAGTACGGCTGATCCCGAGGGCTTTGAAACGCTTCTTTTTGATGCCCAAGACGAAGAAACCGGCGCGCTATACGGTCAGTTCGATTACGAAGTCTCGGAGCGGGTAAAGCTGGTGGCGGCCGGGCGCTGGGACGTCAGCTCGCGGCATGATGGACAGTTCTCTCCGCAGGTCGGTGTGGTCGCTTCCGCAACTCCGAATAGCACCTTTCGATTGAGCTACCGGGAGGCATTTCTCTCGCCCAGCTACCCGGAGTTTTCGGTTCGGGTTCCGGTCGCGCCGCCGCTGGACCTTTCGTCTGTCGAGCCCCTTTGCCAGTCGGCAGGAGTCGATTGCGGTTTCGACAGTCCGCTGCCTCTACTCTTGGTTGGAAATCCCGACTTGAAGGTTGAGACCATCGAAACGATCGAGTTGGGCTACCGGCTGTTCGCGGGCTCTAGATTCAACCTAGATCTAGATTTTTATCGGTCCGAGGTCGGGAATTTTGTCCAAGTGGCAGTGCCCCAGCTCGGTACGGCCCTCGGTCGGTTGAACCCTAATTTCGGACCGTATACGCCACCGGCCGAGCTGGGGCCGGCCGCGCGTGAACAACTCTTAGCTGCCTTAGCCCTCCGATTAGGCGGGCTCTATCCCTTTCTTTCCAACGAGGGGCCGACGAGTCCTGCGCTGATACTCGTGACCAACTCCAATTTCGGCGAAGCTACAACCCAAGGGTTAGAATTTAGCGTTGGCTTCGCGTTCAGCCGCGAGTGGCAACTTAACTTCAACTATTCGTGGATTGACTTCGAGTCCGAGGAGGCCCCGCCAGGTCTCGCGCCGCTGGTGGCCAATAGCCCCGAGCACAAAGGTAACCTCAGCCTACGGTACACGGGGCCCAAGCTAGCCGCCTCGCTGCACTACCGCTGGACGGACGAGTTTCGATGGATTGACGGTATTTATCAGGGATCGGTCCCCTCGTATGGTGTCGTTAATTTGTCCGCGAACTACCAGGTGTCCAATCTCTGGCGCGCCGGAGTTGACATCGCCAACCTACTCGACAGCCGGCACTATGAGTTTTTCGGCGGTGACCTTCTAGGTCGGCAAGCGATCGCGCACGTGTCGTTGACGTGGTGATCGCATTGACCGGCGTTGGGTCTCGTGAGGCTTGAAAAGCGAACGAATGCATGTCAAGATAATGCGGTAAATAAATAAATTTAGACTTTTCTATTTGCCGTTTGCCGCGGGTGGCGAGCGGTCAAGAATCCGGCGCCGCGACAAGGGCGTGACCTGCGTCGTGTGCCTGGACTGTCGAAGTGGAGCTATGAGGAGTCACCACAGGCAACGCCGGACCAGGCCACGGCGCTCCGCGCCCGACCGAAACTTCCAATCCGCCGAGTTCTCCGGGCCAACCTACCGCCCAAGTAGTCCCGGTTGGGGCCCACATCCTGGCGATCCGGGTCCGAGGTCTGAATTCTCAAGGTCGCGCCCAGGCTCGCCGCCACCGGTTGGAATGGGCGTGGACGGGGCGGCTCGAAGCGGCTTCGGTAGCCCCCTCGACGAGAGCGTAAACCTCGGTTACCAGATCATTGAAGAGCACATTCGCAGGGGGCGCTCTGAGGCCGAGTGGATTCACGATCACTTCCTGTCGCCTGAGGCGTGGCCCAGTGGATCCGATCGGTGGATCGATCAGGCGCTGGGCTCAGCCGACGGCCTGATTCGCTTGGCGCTAAAGCTAATGACCTTTCTTACCCGCCGACCTGGACTGAGTCCAAGGCCTAATCCTTGGGATGTTTGGGATCCGCCGAGTCCTTGGGATCCGCCGAGTCCTTGGGGTCCGCCGAGTCCCTGGGATCCGGGCACTTCTGACACGGATCTCTGGGACTCGCCGGGCTCTCCGAGCGGTGGAACTAAGGGGCGGCACTTCCGAGGCGGAGAGAGGCCTGGAATTGACCCGAATTTCCGCGACCGGGCCCGGACTCGAGGGTCAGGGGCGACCGGCAGGGAAGAGCCGTCGGACCTGGCCGGGCGTGGCCAATGTCGGGGCAGTGGAGTCGTCGGGAGGCTCATTGCCGAAGTGGCGTCGACACGATCAACCGTTCTGGATTGGGACGTAACCAGGGGTTGTGAGGCTTTGGAGTTGGAGCCCCAGGAGGCATCGTCGATCGCCCCCGAAATGTGGTTGCGCCCGGATGCGGAAGGAACAAAACTCTATATTCGTGTGGGTGAAAGCGTGCCCGATGGCGAGTACTCGAGGCTTTTGATTGACCCCC
>JBCDKB010000112.1:0-19759 GCA_038747035.1 Acidobacteriota bacterium
GCGCTGCCGGAGGCGCCGCCCGCGGCGGCGCTGGTCCAGGTGCAGCTGAGGGCCGACGGCGGGGTGTCGACGACCGCGACGCCGGTGTCGTCCGACGGTCCGGCGTTGGCGGCGACGACGGTGTAGGTCGTGGACCCACCGGCGGTCGACACCGTGGCGCCGTTCGTCTTGGTCACGGAAATATCCGCGGCCCCGGTGATCGGGTCCCCGTCCGTGGCCAGGTTGTTGCTGCCGTCGTCATCGAAGACGCCCGCGCCGCTCGCCCGGGCGGAGTTGGTCACGGTGCCCGTGGCCGAGGCCGGCACGTCGCAGGTCGCGGTGTAGGTCACCTGGGCGCCGGCGTCGAGGCTCAGGGTCTCGCTGAGGTTGCCGGTGCCGGAGGGAGTGTTGCCCGAGGCGCCGGCGGACGCCGTCGAGGTCCAGGCGCAGTTCTCGACGCTGGCGGGGAAGTTGTCCGTGACCGCGACGCTCGGATTCGCCGACGGGCCGTCGTTGAGGACCGTGATCGTCCACGTGGTGGGCTCGCCGGCGGTGAGGGAGTCGACGCCGTTGGTCTTGGTCACCTGGATGTCGGCGACCCGCCGCACCGGCGTCGTGATCACCGCCGTGTTGTTGCCGGTGTTGACGTCGTTCCGCGAGGCCGTCACCGTCGCGGTGTTCACCAAGGTGTCCGGGGCGTCGGCCCGCACGACGCAGGCGAAGGTGTAGATCACCCGCCCGCTCGGCGGCAGGCCGATCGTGTCGGTCAGGTCGCCGGTGCCGGATCCATTGCCGATGGCGCCGCCCGAGGCCACGCTGGTCCAGGTGCAGCCCTCGAGGCCGGTCGGTACCGGGTCCTCGACCAGGGCCGCGGCGTCCCAGACTCCGCCGGCGTTGGTCACTTCGACGGTGTAGGTCAAGGTGCCGCCCACCGGGACGAGATCGGAGTCGTCCTGCTTGGAAATGACGAGGTTGACGTCGTTGTTGATGGAGGTGGAGAGCGTGTCCGTGTTGTTCGTGAGGTCGACCTCGGTCTTGCCGACGAGGGTTGCCGACGCGGTGGTGACGATCGGGCCGATGGCGTCGAGGCGCACGTTGCAGCGGACGGTGTACTGGATCTGACCGCTGGGGGCCATGACGATTCCGGTGTCGGAGATCGTCCCGGTGCCCGTCCCCGAGAAGCCCGTGGCACCCGTGGCGGTGGCCGTGTGGGAGCAGCCCTCCAGATCGCTGGACGGTGTGTGGGAGAACGACACCGGGTTTGTCAGGACGTTCGAGTTGTTGACCAGGGTCAGCGTGAAGGCCTCGGAATCCCCCGGGTCGAGGTCGCCGGGCCCGCCGACAAAGACCACCAGGTCGAAGCGGTTGATCCGGGTGTCGACGCTCACCGAGTTGTCGGAGGTGTCGGGCTCGGTGCCCCCGCCCCAGGTGGCCGACGCCGTATTGCGGATGGTGCCGGACGCGGCGGCGCGCACCGTGCAGGTGACGGTGTAGGCCAACCGGGTATTGGGGGCCAAGAAGATCCCGGTGTCGGTGATGTCGCCGGTGCCCGAGGGGGTGAAGCCGAAGGCGAGGGGCCCGGTGACCGCCGCGACGAAGGAGCAGCCTTCGAGCTGGCTCGGCATGACGTCGGTGAAAGTGACCGACGCCAGGTCGAGGGTCCCGGTATTGGTCACGGCGGCCGTGTATTGGATCGTGGCGGTCGGTACGACGGTCCTGGGCCCGGTTTTTTCCACCGTGAGGCCCGCCGTGCCCGAAGCGTTGGTCGTCGAGTCGGTGTTGTTGCCGCTGTCCGGATCCGAAACCGACGGGGTGACCGAGGCCGTGTTGGTGACGTCGCCGGTGGTCCCGACGTCCACCGAGCAGCTCATGGTGTAGGTCACCGAAGCACCGACCGGCAGGTCGAGGAACTGGTTGAGGTTGCCCGATCCGCTGCCGTTGCCACTGGCGCCCCCCGCGGCGGAGCTGGTCCAGCTGCAGCTGAGGTCCGACGGCGGCGTGTTGCGGATCCGCACCCTTGGATCCCGGCTCGGCCCGGCGTTGGCGGCGGTGAGGGTGTACATCGCCGATCCGCCGGCGACCAAGGTGGTGCCGGGGCCGGAGATCGACACGGAAACGTCCGCGCTGGGCACGAGGCGCGTTGTGTCGCGGGCCGAATTGTTGCCGGGTCGGTTGTCGGTGGAGGCCGCGGTGACCGTCGCGGTATTCGACAGGGTGCCGGTCGCGGCCGGGTCGATCAGGCAGTTGACCGTATAGGTGATCGACGAGCCCGGGGGTAGGTTCACCGTGTCGTTGATGTCGCCGCTACCGCTGTCGTTGCCGCTCGCTCCGTCCGCCGCAGTGCTGGTGTAGGTACAGCTGAGGCCGGACGGCAGGGTGTCGCTGACCACCGCGCCGGCTCCGTCCCCGGGTCCCTGGCTGGAGGCGACCAGCGTATAGGTCAACGACCCGCCGGGGGTCGCGGTGGTGACGCCGTCGGTCTTGGTGATCGAGAGATCGACGGGGAGATTGGCGATCTCCTGACTCGCCGAGAATTCGGACGTGTTGCCGTCGGCGTCCGTGGCCGTTGCGACCACCCGGCTGCCCAGGCTGCCCGCGGGTAGGTTGGCGGTCCTCGTCTGGTTCGCGCTCGTGTAGTTCTGGAAGCCCAGATAGGTCTGGCCCTCCTGCCCGTCCACATCGGCGTAGAAGAACTCGACCCGCAGTGGATACGTCTGGTTGCCCGTCGTCGACGTCACCCGATACGTCACGGAGAGGGTCGAACCGCTGAGGGACGCTGCCGTGAGCACGGGGAAGTTCATCAGCCGATTGGCTCCGAAGTCGGCGTCGTTGCCGTCGTTCGCGGTAACGCCGTTCGAGTTCAGGTCGATGCCGAGGCTGCGGTTTTCGAAGAAGCTGTTGCGAAGAATCCTGTTCCCGAGAGGGGTGGAGCCGGAGATGTTGGAGTTGACGAGCGTAATACCCCGTCCTCCGTTGAAGGCGACGATGTTCGCTGACCTGGCGGCCGTACCGCCGACCGTGTTGTCGCTGGACCCGCTGCGGAGGGTGATTCCGTTGTCGCGATTCGGAATGGGAAGCGTGCCGGTCTTATCGGTGCCGATGAAGTTGCGCTGAATGAAGCTGTCGCGCGGTCCGCCGAACTGGACGCCGTTGGTGTTGCCCGAGATGAGGTTACCGTCGCCTGGATCCGGTCCACCCACCGTAATCCCGGTCGTATTCTCGGTAAAGACCGCACCGTACTCGCCGTTGCCCATGGCCACGGTGCCCGTCTCGTCGGTGCCGATGAAATTGCACTGAACCGTCACGTCGTCACTCATCCGGAAGTCGATGGCTGAATCCGTGAAGTTGCGGAGGTTCAGCCCTCGGATGATGGACCCGCTGGCGAGGGAGCTGCCGGCGAAGAAGGCGCCCGAGACCGTGCCCCCGCCGTCCAGGATGATCTGGTAGGCCGGGCGATCTTGAATCGGCAGGGTACAAACGTCTTCGGCACCGGGCTGGGTCGAACCGTCGACCTCGATTGGAGAAACAGCGACGAACTGGCCTGTCAGCTGGATCACGTGGGGACCGGTCCCCGGAATGTTGAAGTGGACGGCGCCGGACCCCGGACAGTCCGACCCCCCGCCCCCTAGAAGCGCTTCGCGAAGGGTGCACTGCCCGTCGTTGGCGACGCCGGGATCGGCGGCGGAGGTCACGACTTTCTGCGCGTCGGCCGGCCACGCCGAGAGGGCGATCAGGCACCAAAGCACGGTGCAAGCCCCCCACGCACGTCGCCCCGGAAGGGGACTGCGGAGGTCTGGGTAGGCGGAGCTCGACCGAGAAGCGGAGACTGGGAAGCGTCGCATGCAGGAGTCCTCTTGGCGGGCCTGCGGACTGAGTTGGGCACAGGCGCTCGATAGGACATGCGCAGGAATTCCGATCTCTTCACGGAACTCTCTGGGATACGGCGGTCCAACCGGCGAGCAGCATCGAGCCCGGATTTGTCTCCCCTGGCCGTGGAACCCCAGCGCCCCATTCCGAAATCAGCCCTTTCTCTCTTGTTATGCCGTCAATGTCGTACTAATGAGGTTCTACACCACGGACATGGATCCGGCCGCGGAAGAACGCCCGGCGCACCAGGGATATGCAGGGGAGAGTCGATGACTAGGAGAGCAAAGCAGACGGGATCTTCAGGATTCCCGGGTACTGGGAAGCCTCGATTGAGCGACTTCGAGCTGATTTTGGTGCTGGCGGTGACGCGCCTGGAATCGGAAGCCTACGGTGCCGAGATGGCGCGGGAGATTCAGCGTCGCACCGGCCGAGACGTCGCGTGGTCAACGAATCGTTCGCCCGCGAGTTCTGGCAGGGCGAAGAGGCCATTGGCTACTGATGGGCGTTCTGGCTCCACTGGCGCCGGCCCGCCGAGCAGGCCGCACCGATCCCTGCGCCGCCCTTCGAGGAGACTAGACCGGGAGTCCCAATCCGTCTGAGATCGTTGAGTCCAGGCGAACGACAGCTGACAGGCACCGAGGCGCCTATCACTCCTTCGAAACGAGGTATTCGGCGACCGCTTGATAGGCCGGCAAGGATGTCGGATCGATCGCCGCATTCTTCGCCTGTGGGAACGAGGCAAGACGAACCAGGACCATCTTGGCTTTCGGATCGATATAGATCGTTTGGCCATGCACGCCGCGCGCCGCGAAGGCCCCGTGGTCGTTATGGAAGATCCACCACATGCTGCGGTAGCTACCCCCTTCAAGGGTCGTATAGCCTGCCTTGGCAAATGCTTCTGGGCTGCCGCCGGAGCGGATCCGTTCGACCACCTCCGCCGGGAAAAGTCGTTCACCGTCGTCGAGAGCTCCGCCGTTGAGCATGAGCTGGCCGATGCGCCCCAGATCGCGCAGGCCGGCGCTGAGACCGCCACCGGCGAAGGGGGTGCCCTTGGCGTCGACCGTCATGTAGGCGTCCTGCTCGGCGCCCATTCGACTCCACAGGCGTTCGCTGAGCAACTCCGTGACCTCCTGGCCGCTGACGCGGGACACGATCCAGCCCAGGGCGTCGGTGTTGATCGTCTTGTATCCGAACGCCTCGCCGTGGGAGCCTTCGGGGCGCACGGTCTGCAAGTATTCGAAGTAGCCGTTCGGCCCGCGGTAATCCTTGGGTTTCGGTAGTGGACTAGCCGCGGCCGAATAGATCCAGATGTCGGCGTCAGGATTCGAATAGTCTTCGCTGTAGGCGAGACCGGTGGTCATGTCCATCACCTGACGCACCGTCGCGTCGCCAAAGGCACTCTGAGCCAGCTCGGGCACGATCGTCGAAACCTTGGCGTGCTCGTTGAGGCGCCCCTCGACCACCAGGATCTCGGCCAATAGCCCGGTGAGCGATTTGGTCATGGACATCGCGCCGTGTTTCCCAGCCTCATCGAGGCAGCCGAAATAGCGTTCATAGACGATCCGACCACGGTGCAGGATGAGGATGCCGTCGGTGTAGTTGGCGCCGAGGGCTTGTTCGAAAGTCATCGGCCCGTCGCCGCCCATCGGAGTGAACGTGAGGGCGTCGATGGCCGCTCCGTCGAGCGCGGCGGGCAGTGGTTTCGGCGCCCCTAGCCCGCGGCTCACCTGCTCGGTGGGCAGCAGCTCGCGGAAATGGCAGACCGTCCACCGCAGCTTGGGGAAGCTGAAGAAGTTCGAATCGGGCTGCATGACCAATTTGTCGGACGGCGGCGGGAAGCCCTCCATCCAGCCGAGCACGGTCGGATCGGACTCGGCGGCGGTTAGCGGCTCGGATGGTGCGGGCGAGGCCGTACAGGCAGCGACGACAATCAAACCCGCCGCAACGGACAGGGCACGAAACGTTGAGCTAGTAGTTGACCACGACATTGAGGAATCCTCCAATCCACTCCGGAGTGCCTCCGCCGACCGCCCTCTCAACGCCAGGTCCCGGAAACGAGACGCTGAAGCCGCCGGTCAGGAAGACGTTGCGATGGATGATGCGGTTGTATTCAACCAAGAAATCGTACGCGAGGTGGGCTGCGGGCACGCCAGCGACATTGGTCGGTACAGCATCGCCGAAGTCGATCCTTATCGCTGGACCGAACTGAATCGGGCTGAGTAAACCGTCGGCCTGAAAAAGAGCGTAGCGCAGGGTGACCGTGTCCCGGACGGTCGATTGCAGATGAAGCGTCGGGCCGCGCGGTTTGGCGTTGGAATTGATGAAGGTTAGACCTGCCCGGACTCCTGACGCGCGTCCCGTCCATGGGTGTGGGACCGTCTACGTCGTCAAGCCCCTCGAGCTGAACGTGCGGACTCGGATCTGACGTCCCCGGCGGCGGGGCTCAGGGCCGCGCGGTGAAGATCTCCCTGGGACTGTAGCCCTCGGGCAGTCCGAATCGATCCCGGCCCAAGGATTCGGTCCGGGCCGAGATCAGGGTCAGCTTGCGCTCGAGGGATCCGTCCTGCGCGCTGAGCTCGCGGATCTCCACCGGGAAGCCCTCCATTTCCGCCAAGTGCTCGAAGGCAAGCTCCTCGAGCGGTGCCTTGCCCTGGCCAAATCGTTGGATGGACTTCACCATTTGGCTGAAGAAGGTCGCTGTACGCTCGAAGGCGTCGCGCGCCTCGTCGCCGTTCTCGATATTCGACCAGTCGGTGACCCACACTTCGCGGACCGTGCGAAGGCTCTGGCGAACTTCGTATTTCACGCACGGATAGCCGTGCAGTCGCGCCTCCTCGGCGGTTCTCCGCAACCGGCTCCGCGGCCGCGCCGGTGCCGCCGCCCGCGCCAGATTCTGCTCGATCATCCGCTCCACCGAGGCCCGCTGCTCTTCCGGGAGCTTGTCCAGCGCGGCCCGCGAGTGCTCCAGTGCGACGTCGGCATGGCTTCCGATGCGTTCGACCGTCTCCTGCTCGATGCGCATGAAGCTCGAGGCGTCGTGGTCGATGAAGACGAGCTCCGGGATCGAGCCCCGATAGATCAGCTCGTCCGGATCGGCGGGGTCCAGGGAAGGGACGTCCATCTTGAGAAAGCGCCCCTCGACTGCGATTTCGATCAACTCCGTCTTCGGCGTCTCCGGCCGGTAGTCCTCGACCTCGACGGTGTAGATGACGCCTGCCCGGGCGGGCGCGTCGGCGAGCGGACCGAGGGAGAGCAGCGGAGCGACGAGGAAGCAGAGGAAACGGGGCGTAGAGAGCATAGAACGTACCATCCCGCGAGTATGCCACGGAGGCGACGCTGATGACCGCAGCTCCCCAGCTGAAATGGGAAACGCCGCGGTCGGCTGACCATCCTCCACGGCGGCGTGGGCCGGTGGGGCGCCTCGGAGGTCCGTTACGGCACGACGCTGCTCCAGGCAGAGGTGTTTCCGGTCTCGAAACCATCCCGGAAGACTGAGGTGATCCACAGCCGCTGGCCGGCTACGCTAGTTCCGCTGCCGTCCCCGGTCCAAGAGTGCCAGACGGCCATGAGCTCTCCGCTGTCGCTGCTGCCGATGGCGGGAAAGACTTGGCGATTCGTCGTATTGGTGTTGATGCGGAATTCATCACCGTCCAGGGCACCGCTGACCAGCAGGCGGCGTCCCCAAATCTCATCGAAGCTGCCGCCGGACAACGCGTCGCCGTCCCAGATCACGACAAAGCCCCCTTGGCCGTCGTAGGCGACGCCCAGATTCTCCTGGTCGTCCACCGTCGTTTGATTGAGCTGAATCTCCCCCGTCGTGGGTGTGCCGGAAGGATCGTAGATCCGGGCAACGGCGGCGGCTTCAGACCCGTCCTGGCCGACGCTTTCCCAGACGATCACGAAGGTACCGTCGGGGCGGGTGGAGATGCGCGGATTGTGCTGGTCAGCGGACTCGGTGATATTCACCTGCTGCTCGCCGCCGAGGGGCGCGCCGCTAGGGGAGTAGCGCCGAAAGACCACCGCCCGGCCGTCAGAGTCGACGCTCCGGCTCTCCCAGGTGACGATGAAGCCCGTGGGCGTGGCGATGACCTCTGGGTCGTGCTGCCAGGATTGGGTCGTGTCGTTGATCCGGAATTCGTCGCCGGGATGGCCCGCGGCGTCGTACAGGCGTCCGAAGATGCCGCCGGAGGAGTCGTCGGGGCTCTGCCAAGCCACCAGCATGTTGCCCCCCGCGTCATATGCGGCGAAGGCGTCCTCCTGGTTATCCGCCGTCTCTACGTTGACGCGAAATTCACCGCCGACCGCGGCTCCGGAAGAGCTGTAGCGCTGGGCGTAAACGCCAAACTCGCTACCGTCTTGGAATTTGCTGCGCCAAAAGATCGTGAAGGATCCGTCGGCGGCCATCGCCGCCGACGGCTGGCTTTGGGTGTCCATCGTTTCGGTATTGACGATGAATTCCGCGCCCAGGGGGGAGCCGTCGGGGTCGTAGCGCTGAGCGGCTACGGCGTGATTGCTGTTGTCCTGGCCGATGCTTTCCCAAGTGACCACCGCATGGCCGTCGGGTGCCACGGCGACTGCGGGAAAGGACTGGTTGTCGCTGGTGTAGGTGTTCACTCGGAACTCATCACCGACCAGTGCTACACCGGTCTCGGCGGAGAGTGCAGAGGAAGAAAGCCAGCCAACCGATAGCAGGCCACAGAGCAGGGCGGCGGAAGACCAAGGCCGAGACTGGAACTTGAGCATGGCGGTCACCTCAGCGATCGAGAGAATCGAGATGGCTTACTGATTTGACCCTCATGCGCAAACTTCGATTCAAATGTAACATCGGGCAGCCAAACCGACCCGGGAGGACCCTTGGAAGACATCGCTCCGCCACGTCCCGCCACCGCTCCGTCTGGATCCGGGGCTCCCTCGGACCGCCGCCGGGGCCTGCTGGCCCTCTTCGCCGCGCTCTCGGTTCTGACCCTAGGTCTCGGCGGTTGGCTCACCTCGCTGGGGTTCGGCCCCTGGTACGACGAGCTCAAGAAACCCTGGTTTCAGCCTCCGGGATGGGTGTTTTCTCCGACCTGGACGGTGATCCTCGCCCTGCTCGCGGTCGCCACCTGGCAGGTCGCCCGGCGCGGCGACGTCGCGCGCGCGGCGCTGCGGCTGTATGGGGTGCAGCTCGTTCTGAACGTCGCCTGGTCGCTCTTCTTCTTTGCGCTGAAGAATCCCGCCTGGGCGCTGGCCAATATCGTCGTCCTTGACGCGGTCGTGGTGACGATGGTGATGGTCTACGGCCGCGTCCATCGCGCGGCGGGCTGGTTCCTCGTGCCCTACGCCGTCTGGTTGATGCTCGCCACGGCCATCAACGCCTGGGTCGTCGTCCACAACTGACGGCGACTGCGCCTAGCCGCCGACGTCCGCGGCTGGGCGTGGGTGGAAGCGCCGGCCGACGGGCTGGCGGCTTCGCCTCCGTAGTTGCCGGTCGTGTCAGTAGCTCAGCCAGGTGGACGAGGAGGTTTTGTCACCGAAACCATAGTGGTTCAGGTTCCTCGACCCCTTGCCGGTCAGATCCAGGTAGCTGCCCCGGAGGTGCTTATCCCTGTAGGGGCGATATCGCCACCCGGGGGGTATGCAATATCGCACGGCCGAAACCTTGTCCTCGAGACCTTCCAAGGCGTCGTAGTCGGCGTAGTACTCGCGGTCGCGGTCGGGAAATCGATCATGAACCCGCGGTCACTCCAATCCGAATCGTCGTAAAGCTCGACGAACGGCTTCTGGATATCGGTCTCACAGCCCGGATTCGGGAAGGTCGAGCGGAACTCCATGAAACGCCCTCCGTGAGCGACCACTCGGAGACCGCCCGGGTCGTCAGGTGCTCGGGCTTCTGGAGCTCGGTCATCCCGATTCCGGCCTGGCTGAAGCTACCGTGGGTCATAGTGAAGAATAAGTCGACTCCGCTGGACTCAGCTCGATCGCTCCGCGGTAGCATTCGGGGACCGTGGGGCGGCGGCGTTGCAGTAGATCGGCAGCGATTCAGGAGGACGCGGTGAAGGATGTGCTCGAAGATCCCTACAGGCAGCTGAAGCCGCCCCCGTCCACGCCAGCGAAACCCTCGGACGGTAGCCAGGGGAACGGATTGCCGCGGAGGCCCTCGACTTGACCGATGGTGGTTCCGCGGGTCCCAAGGTCGAGCAGAGGCGGCGGCGGGAGTCCATCCGGAAAGAGACCCTCTGCCTCCAACGTGGACTACTACCCACGCTCACCTGGCCCGGCGGACCGGGGCTCGGCGGCGGCGCGGTGGGCAATCGCAAAGCCAACGAGGCGTCGCGGGGAGCGGCCGCGGCCCAGGCGATCTTCTCGGCGGACCGGGGGAAGACCGCTCCGGCGGGCGGGGCCGGCAGTGGGGTGGTCACGTGAAGGGTGCGCCTCGGGAGGGTCCGAACGGCGGGGGAGCAGCAACGAGCAGAAAGGAACCGGGCGAGCAGCTTCCCTCCAAGGATCGGGGGCCGGGTCCGGCCCGTTTCGAGGGAGCCCTCCACGCGTCGGTCTTGATGGCCTTCGGCGCGTCCTATCCTGCCCTCGAGCTGCTTGCGCGGCATCCACCCTTTCTCTCCGCCCACGATGCTGACGCCGCCGATGCCGTGATCCTGGCCATCGTGTTGGGGCTGGCGTTGCCGCTGACGTGGGGCCTCCTGGCCCTAGGGCCGTCGCGCGGCCGTAATCGGCTCCAGAGGATTCTTCTTGGCGGTCTCCTGGCCCTGCCCGCTGGGCTCGTGGTCGCACCGTGGGTCGGACCGGTGGGTGGTCCGGTCCTGGCGGTGGGCGCGGCGGGGCTCCTCGGAGTCGGGCTCGCGGTGGCTCGCCGACGGTCTCGGCCCCTGCGCTTGTTCCTGACGGCCCTGTCGCCGGCGATCCTGATTTTCCCCTCCATCTTCCTTGCCCGAGCGCCGCAGCTGTGGCCGCGGGCGCCGGTGCCTCCGCGACTGGCCCTCGCGCCGGACGCCTCGGCGGTGATCGTGGTCTTTGACGAGTTCCCGGCCGCCGTGCTGCTCGATGCCGAAGGCCGGATCGACGGGGCTCGCTATCCGAACTTCGCCGAACTGGCGGCGGGGTCTACCTGGTTTACCCATGCGCGCACGGTGTTCACCAAGACTGAGGTCGCCGTGCCGTCGATGCTGGTGGGCCGCTACCCCGATCCAAGTTGGAACGAGCGACCGGATCAGGCCAATTTCGACGAGAATCTGCTGTCGCTTCTGGCGGGAAGCGCTCGCCTGGACACCCCACGAGCCCGTCACTCGGCTGGCGCCCCGCGTCTCCGGCGACGGTCTTCGGCCAGTGGAGGAGCGGGAGCCCCGGATTCGCCGGCTCGACGCGCTGTTGCGGGACCTTGGCTGGGTCTATCTGCACCGCATTACCCCGGAGGGCTGGCGTCGTCACCTCCCGGGCCTGGATGGCGCGTGGACGGGCTTCGGCGAGCGCCTGGGGACGACGAAGCGAGGCGGTGAGAAGGAGGCTTCGGCGAAACGGGTGCGAGACGTGCGAAGGTTCCTCGACGGCCTCGAGGCAGGGCCCGGGCCGCAGCTGGTGTTTCTGCACGCCGTCCTACCCCATTGGCCTTGGGAACTCCTACCCTCGACCCAGCGCTACAACCATCCGTGGATCACCCCTGGCTGGGACGGCGGAGGTGACAACAGGTGGGGAGATGATCGTCGCGACCTGCGGGCTGCCCACGAACGCCTCTTGCTCCAAACCCGAGCCACGGACAAGTTGCTAGGGGAGGTGGTGGCGCGGCTGCGACAGCTCGGCCTCTACGACCGCTCGCTGGTCATGGTCACGGCGGACCACGGCTTGACCTTCGAGCCGGGAGCGCTTCGCCGGGCGGATGACGACCCGCGGCTCCTGGCGAGGGACGTGCTGCCGGTGCCCCTTTTCGTCAAGTTTCCGGGCCAGGACCGAGGCAAGGTGGACGGGCGCTTGGCCGAGACCATCGACCTGGCGCCCACCCTCGCGGACGTATTCGGCTTCGAGCCGCCTTGGCAGATGGACGGCATGTCGTTGGTAGGTGATCGCAGGCGACTTCCCGAAGACACGGCCCTGGCAAAAGTGTTTGGGGTGAGCGACCGGTTTCTCCTAGGGAATCCGAGAGCGCTTCGGTCGGAGGCCGTGGCTTGGAACACCGCCCTGGCGGCGGACCCGCGGCGCTTCCTGCCACACGCCGAGTTGCTGGACCGACCGGTGTCAAGCCTCCAGGTGGAGAGGGATTCTGGGTTCGGCCTGGAACTGCGGGATCCTGCCTTGTATTTCGACGTCGATCCGGAGGCGGCCTTCGTACCGGCCCATATTTGCGGCCGGGTGGTCGAAATCCATAGCGACCGAGACGCTTTCGGTCTAGAGCGGCCGTTGTTGGCGGTGGCCGTCAACGGCACCGTCCGCGCCCTCGCCCTGGGGGAGCGTCCCCGGGACGGGGGATCGGAGTTCTCGGCCACGGTTCCGGGATCCTCGTTTCGGCGCGGTGCGAACCGAATCGAGGTCCTGGTTGCTCGGCAGGCGCCGGGAGCCTGGCGGCTGTTCGGGACGAGTCCGATGGACGCATCGGAGCTGGCGAGCGCTGACTGGGACCATTCCGCGGTGCTGCTGGTGCGTGGAGGCGGCGCCGGCTTCGCTGGGGTCGAAGCCGGGGATCAGGTTCAGCTCTCGGCTGTCGGACGGGGAGCGCAGGAAGCTCTGGAAGTGCGAGCCCTGGGAGCCGATCCGATGGTCTTCCTGCCCGTCGACCTTGCAGGCCGGAGCCGCCTCCTGGTGGCTGTCGAGGTCACCACTCCGCGGATCACCGATGCCTACTTCTTTTGGCAAACGTCCGCTGCCCCCTTCTTTCACTGGCGGCGCAGTACCCGGCAAGCTCTGGCGGCGGGCCGTAGCCGCCTGGTGTTCGAGATCGAGGACGTGGACTTGGATGGACGTCTACGCTTCGACCCAGGGACCGGTGACGGCACGTACCTGTTGCACCGGATCGAAGTCCGGGAGCCTCGAGAGTCCCACGGTGAAGGAGCTGGATCTGCTCCCGGGACCGAAGATGGCGACCCGTAGCTGTCGTGCCCGAGGGCGTTCCGGTAGCGCTCCTTCGGCTTCGCCGAGGCACCTCAGGTCTCTTGGGAGTGCCGAGCGTTGCGCGGGCAGCCCCAAGCCCGCTCCAAAAGCCCCATTAACTCCTCGTTCGACATTGTCGAGGTCCAACTCCGCGGCGACCTGGATCGGCTCGCCC
This sequence comes from Acidobacteriota bacterium, assembly GCA_038747035.1. Taxonomy (GTDB): domain Bacteria; phylum Acidobacteriota; class Thermoanaerobaculia; order Multivoradales; family J023; genus JAUIJL01. The sequence continues at coordinate 13,094 of JBCDKB010000112.1, forward strand.
CCCGGACCGGAGACCCCAGCTTTGTAATGGATCTGTAGGGGTCTCCGCTCGCGAGCGGAGGCGGTCTCCAAGACCTTGCGGAAACCAATGAGATCGAAAGACCGGCTCCGCTCGGAAGCGGAGGCGACTGCGCTTTGCTCCCGGTGAAGACTGTTTCAACAGTGGAGAGGGCGTAGCGGTCGTCGGAGACAGTCTTTTCGTGTCGTCGACGTCGTTGGACGTTGTCGTGGTCGAGTTCGATATCTCGGGCGCCGCCAGCGACTCCGGCAACTCGTTCTGCGTTACGCCAGTTTTCGTTGACGGATTTGAAAGCGGTGATGTGGACGCCTGGAGCTCTTCGGTTGGAGGGATTTGATCGCAATATCCGGAGATCGTTGGTTCGACTCTTGGATCACTCTGGTCAAGGGTGTGATCGTTAAAACCTTGACCTTTTCCCCCGGTTGCCCCTCGCACCCGACTGGAAAGAACATTGCCGATAAAGGAGCATCGAATTGGGAAAGAAAAAGAAGAAGTCCCACGGCGGGCGTAAGAAGCCGAGCTATAAAAAGGTCTTCCCCAAAGACAGAGTCAACACCATTGAGTTGGTCATTGCGGCCGAGGACTGGGGGCGGATGATGGAGGATATGGAGGCGCGCTGCGGTAAATTCGGCAGCCTCTCGGGGCAAAGAAAGCCCACCGACATGTTGACCGAGTTGAAATTCAAGCTCACCCTCATGCAGGGGGCGGAGGCCGCTGAGCCGATCTGGGTGCCTTGTGAAGTCCGCTTCCGGGGCAAGTCCTGGAGTCACGTGGGCGTTCGCTTCAAGGGCAACTCCTCGCAGATCTACCCCTGGGCCAACGGCAGTCTCAAGCTGCCCCTGAAGCTCGACTTCGACAAGTACGAGCACGATTACCCCGAGACGAAGAACCAGCGGTTTTACGGCTTCGGCAAGCTGTCGCTGGCGAACAACTACGGAGACTCTTCACTGATCCGCGAGCGGGTGGCTGATGACACGCTCCGCGCCGCGGGCGGCGTTCTACCGGGTCTACGTCGACCACGGGGAGGGCCCGGTCTACTTCGGTCTCTACACCATGGTCGAGACGATGGAGGACACCGTGATCCGCAAGCAATTCGAAGACGACGGCGGCAACCTCTACAAGCCCGACGGCCCGCCGGCGAGCTTCGCCAAAGGCACCTACCGGGAAGCCTCCTATTGCAAGAAGACCAACGAGGACGACGGGGGTTATGGCGACGTGCGTGTCCTCTATGACGCCTTGCACCGCCGCGACCTTGATCCCGCGCAGTGGCGTAGCGGTCTCGAGGCGGCCTTCGATGTCGACGGTTTCCTGTGCTGGCTGGCGGTCGTCACCGTCGAGCAAAACTGGGACGTCTACGGCAATGCCGCACACAACTATTACCTCTACAACGACCCGACCGAAGATCGCCTCACCTGGCTGCCTTGGGACAGCAACGAGTTCTTCAGATCGGCGGGCAACAAGGAAGCGCTGCCGCTCTCCTTCGACGGCGTGGATGGGAAATGGCCGTTGATCCGCTTGCTGATCGATGACGAGATCTACGGGGCCCGCTATCGGGAGCACGTGCGGGCCGTCGCCGCCGAGGTCTACAGTCCCGAGCGCATGGTGCCCATCTTCGAAGAGATGCACGCCCTGGTGGCTCCGGCGGTGATAGGCGCCGACGGTGAGCGCGTCGGCTACACCTGTCTCGACTCAGCCGCGGACTTCTTCGCCTCCTTGCCGGAGTTGATCGCACACGTCCACGAGCGCGCGTGCGCGGTCGCGGAGTACTTGGGCGAGGGCTGAAAGCGCACTCCCGCTGCGAGCTTTGCTGAGTCGAGCGCACACGCCGAGCAAGGTCGTTGTTTGAGGGCTGAGTCGGGCGGAGCGTCTCCGTTGATGAGTTTCACTCCAACAACGACGTCGGAAAGAAGCTCAGGTCACACCCTGCTGGGTGCCCTGCCGATCAAGTCGCCGGATCCGACGAGTGAGGAAGGACGCGGGCGACGGCGACCGGCGCCGCCCGCGTGGCAAGGCGCTTTGCCGATCGAAGCCTAGTTCTGGGGCGAGGGGGAATCGCTGATGTACTCGATGAGGGCTCCGCCCCCCAGGGATGCCTCCACGCCGTTGGCCATCTCGATCAAGCCGTTCGCCGTGTTCGGATCCAGCTGCTGGTTGTCGCGCAGGGCTTCCACCTCGGCCCGGTATTGCCCCAGGCGGGTTGCCAGCGAAACCTCGATGCTCTGAACGGCGGCCTCGATCTCGAGGCGCAGGCTCTGCAGCTCCGTGTCGAGATCTTGGCGCACCAGATCGGGAATCTCGAGCGTCGTGACAGTGGAAAGGGCCGAGAGCCAGCTCCAGTCGACGCAGTGGCCCATGCAGTCGCTGAAGGCTTGCTCGCACGCCGCGTTGGGGCACGGTACGGTGATGCATTCGCTGCACCCGCCGGTGCACGGCCCTCCGCCATCCTTGCAGACTTGCAGCCAGCAATCCGCCTCGATGTAGCAGCCGGCGAGCGCCTCCTGGCAGAGGAGCCAACAGATGCCGTCCGTCGCCTGGGCGGGGGAACTGGCGAGACCCAGGGTGGCCAGGAGGATGGCGCCTACGAGCAATGTCTTGGTGCTGAGATCCTTCACGGTTTTCTCCCTTCTTCGGTTGGTTGGACCCAAGAGGCGCAGCCCCGCCGGGGCTGATCCCGGCGGAGAAACATCGTCACGCCTCGGCCTTTTCCCCAACGTACGCAATCCCCCGAAGAACCGTGCCACGGAGTCTTGCCGCGCCCGAGGACCGTCGACCGCGACGGCCTACTCGGCCCGGTCCTACGGAGAATCGTCGGGCGCCGGCGTCCGCAGGAGCCCTTCGCCGGCGGAGATCTCGGCCGCGTATTGGTGTCGGAAGGGGCTCCGCCGGAGGGAATCGACGGCCCGGCCCAGGTGGGCCCTCGCCCCGGACGCACCGAGGCCCAGCAGGGCGCGCCCCATGTGGAACTGGCCCAGGGCGAGCTCCCGGGAGTTGGTGCCGTGGGCGGATTCGAGCTCGGGAAGAGCTTCCCGAAGGTACCCAAGGGCCTCTTCGAACCGGCCTCCGTCCACGAGAAAGCCGGCCAGCTCGACCCGCAGGCGGCAAGTGAGGGGATGCTTGGGGCCCACCTCCTCGACCACCAGCTCGAGACCGCGGCGCAGCTCGCGCTCCCCCTCCGGCCCGCGGCCGACGGCCGCCAGGGTTCGGCCGTAGACGGCGCGGAAGACGCCGCGCCGGGCACCGAACGCCGCTGGATCCTCTTCGGCGCGCCGTACCGCCGCCTCGAGGTGGCGGAGGGCCTCCCCGCGCCGGCCCGCAAGGACCAGGGACTGGGAAAGGTTGAACCGGGTCGTCGCCACGTTGGGATGATCCCGGCCGAGGGCCTGGATCTGGCGATCCAGTAAGTCCGCCAGCGAGCCGGCCGAGGCCTCGAAGCGCCCGAGATTTTTCTCCAGGGTCGCCAGGTCATTGTGGGAGACGAGCGTGACGGGGTGACGGGGCCCCAGAATGTCGAGCTGCACGGCGAAGGCCTGCTCCTTGAGCCTCGCGGCGTGCTCGAGCTGTCCTAGCCTGGCCTCGATATTCGCCAGCACGCCCCGGGCCTTCGAGAGCTCGACCGGGTGGGCGTCGGCAGCCGGCTCGAGTAGAGCAGTGCTTTCTTCGGCCCAGGTCCGGGCTTCGACGTAGCGCCCCTGTTGCTCCAAAATCGAAGCCAAGGCGACACTCGCACTGGCGCGTTTCTCCGGCGCGGCCCGGCGCGACCGGGGACTCTCCAGGAGCCGCTGGAGGCTTAGCCGGGCGCGCTCGGTCTGCGAGCTGTTCACCAAGTGGTGGGTCCAGGCGAGCTCGAGGTTCACGCGCGCCTCGACCGCCACCGAACCCGCCAGGCCCTCGGCGCGGCGAAATCGGCGCTCAGCCGCGGCGTAGTCACCAGCGGCCGACGCCGTTTTCGCCGCGAAGAGGAGATCTTGGAACAGCACCCCGGCGCCGCCATCGGCGCCGGCCAGGTTGGCGGAGAGCAGCGCTTCGGCGCGGCGCAAATCACCGAGGTTGTAGGAAATCTGGCCGAGCACCGAGCGCATATGTCGGCGGGTCTGCTCGTCCCCGGCAAGATCTTCTTCGATGCGGCGCGCCCCCGCTTCGAGGATTTCGCGGGCCGTGATCTCATCGCTGTGGGTGGCCGTCGCATCGGCGGCGCCGAAGGTCGAAGCGAGGAACGCGGTGACGGCCTCGGCGCGCCCCAACTGGCGCCGAGCCTCGGATTCGGCGGCCCGCGCCCGCTGTGACTCCGCGCCGGCGACCGCCGCTTGCCACAGCGCTACACCGCTGCCGGCGAGCAGGAAGAAGCAGGCGAGGGAAACGGCCACCGTCGCGGTCCGATGGCGGGCGACCGCCTTGGCCATGCGATAGCGGAACGAATCGGGGGTGGCTTCGAGGGGCCGGCCCTCGATCCAGGCGCCGAGGTCGGCGGCGAAAGCTCCGGCGCTGGCGTAGCGCCTTTCAGGCTCCTCCCGGATCGCCATGGAGACGGCGTTCTCGAGATCGGTATCGATGCCCTCGACGGCGCCGGCCGCGGACGACGGTACCCGCAGGGACCTGTTCTCTCCCTCGTCGCCTCGCTGGGATTCGCCCGCTAGGAGGCGGAAGAGTACGGCGCCGAGCCCGTAGACGTCGGTGGCGGTGGTCACCGCACCACCGCTGGCCTGTTCGGGCGCGCCGTAGGCCGGCGTCAGGACACGCGTCGCCCGGCCTTCGTGGGTGTCAGGGCCGAGAAGCTTTGCGACGCCAAAGTCCAGCAGCCGGGCCCGCCCGTCTTCGTCGACTAGGATGTTCTCGGGCTTCAGGTCGCGGTGCACGATCAAGTTGCGATGGGCGTGGGCGACGGCGTCGCAGACCTGCAGGAAAAGCCGCACGATCTCTCTAGCGGTGAGCCCCAGCCCTTCACAATGGCGATCAATCGACACCCCCCGTACCTCCTCGATGACCAGGTACGGAGTGCCGTCCCGGGACACACCGCCGTCGATGAACGACGCGATGTTCGGGTGTCTGAACGTGGCGAGGAATCGCTGCTCACGTCGAAATCGCTCGATGGCCGAAGGATTCGAGAATTCCACCCGCAGCACCTTCAACGCCGCGGTCTGTTCGAAACCGGCGCGACGACGAGTAGCCCGGTGCACGACCCCCATGCCGCCCCTGCCGAGCTCTTCGCCGAGCTTCCACGGCCCCATCTCAAAACCTCGGAGGCTCCCCGTGATCTCTTGACTGGACGGCAGCTTGGGCGGATGGTCCAAGGGCCCACCTTGGTCGTGGGCGGCGTCGAGCAGGGCGGCGACTCTGTCGTGGACGTCCGGCTCCAGTCCAAGACTGCCGAGCTTTGAGAGACGCTCTTCGAAGTCGAGCTCGAGCAGACTGCCCAGCACCGCGTCCGCTCGCCTCCAGAGCTGTCTCTCTGTTTTGTCCACCACTGCCCCGCGCTCAGGCCGAAGCCGCCAGCCGTGCGTGCAGATAGGCCCTCGCCCGAACCCATTCCCGGTGGACCGTGCGCAGGGAGATCTCCAGGATCTCAGCTGTTTCTTCAGCGGTCAGCCCGCCGAAAAAGCGAAGCTCCACGATCTGGTGGCCGCGAACGTTGATCGTGGCGAGGTCCTCGAGCGCCCGGTCGAGATCCAGGTATTCACCCGCGTCGGCCACTCCTTTGACGAGCTCCTCAGACCAAGTGATTGAGAGGTCGCCGCCGCCCCGTTTCGCTGCCAACGAGCGGCGTGCATGGTCCACGATGATCTGGCGCATCGCCCGCGCCGCGCTGGTGAAGAAATGCCGGCGTCCCTCCAAGTCGAGGCGCTCGGCGCCGACGAAACGCACGTAGGCCTCGTGTACGAGCACCGTGGGGGTGATCGTGCTGCCCGCCGGCAGCCGGGCGAGCTTGCCGACCGCGATATGACGCAGGTCCGGATAAAGCCGCGCGAAGACCTCGTCGAGGCACTCCTGCTCACCATCCCGGCAACGATCCAGCAAGTCCGTGATGTCTGAGATGGCCGCCGGCTCCTCATCGGTTGGCGGACCCGGCATGCGCACCGATATGCCGCAGTGGCTCGGTCTCAGGAGGGAGGCGGCCGGGTCCCGGCGGTATAGTCCGGGGCGACGCCTCAGCGTGCAGCGACGCGTAGGCGGGCACCTGGCCGCCGAGATTATGTCCAGAGATCATGCCGTATCGTTCGGCAAAGCTCAAGATTTGGACATCACCGGGCTTCGCCGAACGGTCAACGCCTAGCCCCGCTTCACTGTCTTGCTATTGCAGAGGCGGCCCCGTAGCGAAACCGTCAGCGCCACCGTGACCGACTTGGCGGGAGCGCGCGGAAAGCGAAGAAGCGCGAAAGCTCTCGCAGTCGCCTGCGCAGTTCTTGTCTCCGGGAAGACTCCAGACTAGATCGCAGGCCACGGTCCAGAAGCTCGCGGGCCACACCAAGCCGACACGACAGCCCGGTAGGACCATGGGGGCGACGCAGCGAAGAAGGGAGCGGCCCAGAGCCTGTGCCTGCCGGACGGCTGAGAGGTCGTTGAGGGGCGGGGAGGGACGGCCTACGGGCCGTAAGGATCTCAGATCGACCTCCAACTCCGGGGCCCTGGCGACCCGCTCGAGGGAGGACCAGA
>JBCDKB010000113.1:0-19689 GCA_038747035.1 Acidobacteriota bacterium
CCCGCAGGTCGTCGAGTCGAATGTGGGCGGTGAGACGGCGCCGCGGGTCCGGTGATGCGTCGATGGGCGCTTTGCCGATTGCAGCGTCGGGCCGGCGAGGGTCCGGAGTCTGGTCTACCGGGGCGTCGTCTTCCAGGTCGCCGCCAGCGCTCGTTTCTGCAGGCGACGGCCCCGGAGACGGTGGCGGGGCCTCGCCCGGGGCGGTGATGGCGGCGTCGATCCGTCCGCGGCCCCGTCCCCGGTAGGCGCCGAAGCGGACGTCGAGATCGGTGGTCTCGACGCCGAGGGTCGACGGTTCCATGATCTGGCCGCCCGCGATGTGGACGCGGGCGTCGAGGCGGCCGCCGCCCTGCAGATCGAGCTCCTGGAGGCGCTCGGGGAGCAGGGTCTTCAAGAAAACCAGCGACCCGACCGAGCCCCGCACCTCGACGCGGCCGTCGAGGTTGCCGAATGATTCGGGGCGGCGGAGATCGGCGGGCCTCATCGGGCGGAGTGAAAACTCCGAACGCACGTCGAGGCTCTCCGCGATCCGCGCGCCGCCGAGCCACAGCTCGCCGCCGTCGAGGGCGTAGCGCACCTGTTTCATGGACATCAAGCCGCGGACGACGAAGTGGGCGTCGCCGGAGACGAGCCCCGTTGACCCGGGATTGCGCACTTCGATCGAGTCGGCCCAGAGCTTTTTGACGTCGCGGAACTCCAGGCCATTGAGGGTGAAGCGCCAGTTCTTCTTTTTGTCCCGCCGGGGTTCCCGGTGGCTGATCGGAAAGCCGTCGATCGGCGGCAGGTAGGGGCTGACGGCGGTGAGGTCGGTCCCGGGCAGGGGCCGTCGGCGGAGTCGAAACTCGGCGCCCGCCGCAGCGCCTTTTTTGATCACGAGCTGTCGCGTCAGAAGGGCGAAGAGCGACACGCGGGCCTGGGTGCGCTCGATCTCGAGCTGCCAGTGGTCGGTCGGCGTCTGGGAGCTGATGCGCAGGTCTTTGACGCTGAGGTGGCCCGGGATGAGCATCCAGGCCCGCGACCAGCGCACGTGGGTCTTGGGCGTCGTGACGCCGGCGGCGCCGCCGAAGAGCAGCCACAGGTTGACCGTAGCGCCTAAGGCCGCCGCCGCCAGGGCCGCCGCCGTGAGGCCCCGCCGGTAGCGGCGGGGGATCTGCTTCCAGGTGGCTCTCACGCGTTGCCTTGGGCGGTCGCCCGGTCGCTCGGCCGGCCGGTCGGCGGCGAGTCGAGGTTAGCTGCGAAAGTAAACGTCAACGGTCGCCGGGTCGACGACCTGGGTGTGCTGTCCGCAGTTAGTGATCTCGTCCTGGGCCTTCCACTCGGGCTTGATCGGACCGTCGGCGGTGCCCAGCTGAATCGATCCGAAGGAGAGCTTGGGCGAGGCCGGATACTGGTCGCACTTCATGTCGAGGGCGTAGGCCTCAAGCGACCCGCCGTAGGCGATTTGCTCGGTCAACGAAGCTTCCAGCGTGAAAGCCAGCGACGCGGTCTCGCCGCCGCCCTTCGCCTTCATTTTCCACAGATCCTTCGCCCCGGAGTGGGTATGGGCAATGTGGGCTTCGATCGTGTCGCCGGCGGCGACGTCGACATAGTTGCCGACCATGATGTTCTCGCCGATCTGGAGCCAGCAGGCCACCGTCCAGCCGTCGCCGCCGCCGAAGAGCGTGCGGCCCCACTGCAGCACCACCGGCGCCATGACCACCGTGTCCTTGGACTTGCCCTGGAGGCCGATATGCAGAAAGAGAATCTGGGCTTTGTTGTTGGCCGGCGGCTCGGGCACCTCCCAGGTCGCCTCCAGGGTGGTGACGTCGGTCGCAGGGGTCCAGCTCGCGAAGGTCACCCAGCCCGGTCCCGTGGCTTGGTCAGAAGGGGGATCTTCGACGATCGGAGGTCCGTCTTCGACGATCTCTTCGAGCTGACCGTCGACCATCTTAAAAAGCCGGCCGTCGGAGTCGAGGTGGGCGAGGCCGTCCACCGAGAGATCATGGTGGTTCTCGGTCTGGCGCAGGCCTCCGGGCCCGTGGGCGAAATTCGACGAAGTGGTCATGTCGACGGTCTCCAAAGACGGTCTTTAAAAGAAGGGATGGTTTCCAAAGATTAGGCGGACTAGGTCCAAGGATAAGTTCAGCGTACCATCGACAGATGGGGGCGCCAACCGAAGAAAATCCGCCGCCGCAAACCCTCAGTCCGGCGGCCCGGCAAGTCCTCGCGACCCTCTACGCGCTGGAGACGCGGGACGAGGAGTGGCCCGATGGACGGCCCGCGGCGATTCTTCGCCGTCACGTGCGAACGCACGCCGCGAGGTTCTGGCTCGGCGCGACGCTCTTGCCCTGGGACTTGGCCTGGACCGAGCTGGCGGAGCTCGAGTGGCTGCGGGAAGAGGACGGCGGCGGCCTCGAGCTGACGCCTATTGGCTCGCCGCCGGCGAAAGCATGCCGCGACGCGTTCCGGCGCGAGCGGTTCGACGAGATTCTTGTCCAGGCCGAGCGCAGCGACGCATATGCGAGGTTCCTGCGCCAGACCGGGGACCTCGAAGTGCGGGCTTTCAGTCCCCTCGACCGTCGCCAGCTCGACGCGGTGTGTGACGCCGTCTGCGCTTCCGGCCCCGAGCCCCGGCTGCTCGACGCGGGCTGCGGCGCCGGCCACGTGACCGAAGCGGTGGTGCGCCGCTGTGGCGGCGGCGCCCTCGGCGTCGACTACGCGCCCAGGGCCATCGAGCTGGCGAGCGCGCGGGTGACGGCGTCGGGACTTGAAGGCGTGACGTTTGACGAGCGTGACCTCGACGCGTTGACGCCGGAGGATGTAGGCCTTTTCGACGTCGCGCTCGCCGTTGACGCGCTGGTTTTCGTCGAGGATCTGGAGGGCGTCCTCCGCCGCCTCTCGGCGTGCGTCAAGCCGGGCGGCCGCGTCGTCATCCTGGCCCTCGAGGCGAGTCCTCGACCCGAGCAGGCGCCGACGGCGCTCGCCCTTAGGGGCATGGCCCTCCCCTTCTCCCAAGACGACCTTAGCGACCTCGCGCTGCCGGTGCTGCGTGCCCGGCAATTCGCCGCCTACGGTGCGCGAAGGGCGCTCCGCGCCGAAGGGAATGACCTGCTCGCCTCGGCGCTGGTGGAAGAGTCGGCGCAGCTCCGCTCGCTGCTCGACGCCGGAGCGCTGCGTCGCTACCTTTATCGGGCGATCAAGCCAGAGTGAGGCTCGCCCCGCGCAACCGCCGTCGTCGGTCCGGATAGTCGTTGGCGGGCCGCGGCAGGCGTTCGGCCGCCGCCACCAAGGCGACGGCGTCGGCGAGTGATCCGGGAGCGGCGCGGTCTTCGGCGGCGGCGAGAATTTGCAGGCCGCGCCGCCGCGCTTCCGCGGGCACCCGGTCCGGCGTGCAGCTGAACAGGTCGCAGGCCAGGCGGTCGACTTCCGTGGCGCAGAGGCGACTGCCCCGGGTCAAGGCGCTAAATGCCCGCGCCACCTGCAGGGCCGACGCCGCCAGGCGCAGGGCCGGCGTGCGCGCTTCGGTGAAGAGGAAAGATCGCGCCAAGAACCACGGCGGCAGCAGGTCGCCTTGGACGGTCATCAGCTCGAGGATTTGGTCACCGTTGCGCAGACCGAAGCGCGGCGCCACCAGCTCGCCGGCGCGCGCCAGCGGGTCGTGTCCGTCGGCGGCGAAGGCCGTTTCGGCGGTGCGGGCCAGGGCCGAGATATGGACCTCCGCGTCGAGCTCGAGGACCGGAAGCGGACAGTCGTCGAGGCGCCCCTCGAGGTCCGCGTGGACCCGGTTCCGGAGCTCGGAGCTCGGCGACAAACCCGCGGCGTCGGCGGCGGTGGCGAGCAGGAAGCGCCGCCGGAGCGCGAGGAAGAATTCAGGCGCCCGGGGGTGGAAGAGCTGGGCCATCTGCCAGCCGTTGAGGAAGCTCGGCGCTTCTCGATCGTCTTCGCTGGCCGGGCCGAGGTACCACTCCCGGAAATGGCTGAAAAGGGTAGTGACGAGCGGCGCGCCGCCGCGTCTTTCTTCGCGGAGACCCCCGGCAGAACGGCTGGCGAGCGACCCCGATCCGAGCTCCCGCTGCAGCCATTCGAGGGCGAGCAGGGCATCTTGGCCTTTGAGCCCTTTTTCCATAACGGCGGTCAGCACCGCGTCGGCGCCGCCGGTCCCTAGGGTTGGGGCGTGCTCTTCGAGCAGGGCTTTGAGCCGAACGGGCGTGCGCTCGGTGAAGGGGAGGGCCTTGGCGGCGCGGATGAAGGCCCCGCCGTCGGACTCGGGGAGTCCCCGCGCCTCGAGCGTCGTCCGGAGCGCGTGTCGGACTTCCACGAAGGCCAGGGTGACCGCGCGGTAGCCGTGCTCGGGCAGGCCGTGGAGCATGGCGACCTCATCGTCGCCGTCGAGCTCTCCGGAGTGGAAGGACTCGAAGACTTGGCCGAGGCCGACCATGCCGAAGGCCGCCATCTCCGCCGCCCGCAGGGCCCCCATGCTGCCGGCGCCGATCAGCGGCACGCCGGAGTCGAGGGCGTAGAGCAGCTCCTTGTGGGTGATGGACGGCACGCTGTAGTAGAGGCCGTCGAGCAGCAGGATGGCGCGCGGCCGCTGGCCGAGGGCGCGGAGCACGTCGCCGCGCTGGGCCGGCGGACGGACGTCGAATCCGTCGAGGGCCCGGCGCCAGCGGTCGTCGAGCTCCCGCGGCAAACACGGCCCGGCGAAGACGATGACCGGCCCGGTGGTCGCTCTGGAGTCCTCCCCGACTTTTCCCGGACTAGGCATGGGGCGCCTCCCGGAAGCCGGGGATGAAGCAGGTGGTGACCGGCACGTTGATGTCGTCCCGGGTCAAGTCGACGTAGAAGGGCTCGAGTCCGTGAGCGTCCAAGCGCTCGAGGACGCGGCCGAGGTCGCCGTCGACGCTGGCGGTCGCGAGGTCGTCGATGCCGTCGAAGGGGGCGCCGGGGCCCGGGTCCGGGAAGGTCTCGAAACGGCTCTCCGGATCCATATCCTTGGGGAAGCGGATGATGTCGTCTCGGGCGCCGGAGATATAAGTCAGCCGCGCCTGGGCGGCTTCCGTCAGGGCGCGGGAGAAAGCCACCGTCGGCGACAGGTGACAGCCGGCGCCGCGCCAGATGTGGGGCAGGTCGCGGGCGACGAGGTCGACGAGGATGATCGGCAGGCCGAGCTCGAAGGTCAGGTCGAAGGCCGCCATCTTCATGCCCGCGCCGTGGACCCGGTCCATCAGCGAACGGAGTCCCGGGTCTTCGACCGAGTCGAGGTCGATGGGCCGGCGCCGCGACGGGTCTTCAAAGGCCAGGAAGAGCCCCTGCCGTTCGACCAGCTCACACAGGCTGTGGAGCAGCGCCTCTTCGAAGCAATTGCCCGAAGCGAGGCCGTTGGAAGTTAGGTGGAAGAGGTTCGGGCGCAGGAGCGGCGACACGCGAAAGTCGAGCTCCAGCATGCCGCGGGGCAAAAACGCCGTGCGGTCCCGCACGGGCGACGTCGCTTCGATCCACGGAATCGGCAGCGCGTCGAGCTTCCACGTGTCGGAGCGCAGCTTGAGCGACGCCGTGGGGATGGCGTTGCCGACTTCCATTTGGCGCAGCGGCATCGTCACCTGCGGCAAGTGGCCGAGGCTTTCGGCATGCCAAAGCTCGATGGCCTCCATCGTGCCGCTCACGCGGGCGGCCTCCGGCGTCGCCGCTTTGCCTTGGGAGACAGAGAGGTTCAGCCCGCCCGGGCGCACGGCCTGGAAGACCGGGATGCCCAGGCAGTCGAGGCCGGTGACATCGGCGACCCGGGTGATGCCGACTTTCGGCAAGACATCGGCGATCCAGGCCCACGTTTCCGCGGGCGTCCGGATGCGATGGGTGCCTTCAAAATAGCGCTTGCCGTGGAGGCCGGGCTGACCCGACCCCACGGTCTTCGACGCTTGATCGTGCAAGTGTGCGGGGACTATCGGTCTATACGAAGTCGCCGAACTTGCTCACGGAGGCGATTTTCCAGGTCGTACCGCGGCCGTTGGGCTGCTTGATCAAAATCGCCGCCGCGTTGCAGATCACCGGCACGTCCTTTTCGCCGGTCTCGCGGCCCTGGAAGGTGACGCTGGCGACCGAGTCGGAGAGGTGCACGATCTGAATCGTGTGCAGGTCCGCGACGCGCTCGCGCTTCGGCGTCCACTCGCCCAGGATGGCGTGATATTCGTCGCTACCGACCCAATTCTCGAGGTAGGTGGCGTCGATGAGCTGCACGCCACCGGGGAAGACCGCGCAATATGGATCCGTGGTGTATTCGCCGTGCATTTTGACAACGTCTTCCGGGTGGGTCTGGGCCCAGCCGTAGATCGCCTTCTCGATATCGTCGTTATCGCTCGGGCCGTCGGCTGAGGTCTGGCCGTCATCCGAGGGCGGCGACGAGGAGTGGGCCGAGGGCGCCGCGAAGACGCCGACCATGCGCTGGTCGAGGCGGCTGGTGGACTCGAGCTCGAGGTCCATGGCGTCGGCGGCTTCAGCGACGGCGTCAAAGACCGAAGCGTCGTCCGCAGCGTCGTTCAGGTGGGGTCCATCGACAGGGTTCTTGCGACCATGAGACATAGAAAACCTCCAAAGGCGTTGACTGACGACAAATTGTGAAGGAAGAAGGGAAAGGGCCTAGGCAAAAGATAGGAGGGCGGGGAGTCAAAGTCAAGCGACGCCGGTCCCGGGGCTTGGCGAGATTCGGGCGCCGAACGCAGCCGATGAATTCGATAAAGTCTGGCGCGGTGAGGGCGCCGTTGGGCTCGCTTCAGGAATTTTTACCCTCCTCCTTGAACGAAGTGTCCTGGGTTGCCTGGGTGTGCCGTAGTTATTAACAAAATGGCCGTGAGAGATGCTTTTGTGAACGATTCGCCGCGCGACCAAAGCTTGACCCTTCGCTCCATCGAGTTGCGCGTGGTCGTCTTGCCGCAGCATGAAGTCTTCCGCTCCGCCGTCGGTGAAAGGCACCATCGGCGGGCCTTGCTCGTCCTGTGGCACGACGCGAATGGCGCCGTCGGCGTCGGCGAGTGCTCCTGTCGACCGGATCCGTTCTATAGCGGTGAATTCGTGGACGGCGCCCAGATCGTGCTCGAGCGCTTCGCCCAGCCGCTGATTGCGGCGGCCGGGTCCCGGGGCGAGTTGAACTTAGGCGCCGTGGAAAAAGCCCTCGGGCGCATCCGCGGCTGGCCGTTCACCACGGCCGCCGTGCTCGATGCGGCTTGCGATCTGCTGCGCCGGATCGGCGGTCGCGATTACCTCGACGGGCTCGCAGTTCGCGAGCCCCGGGTGCCGGTGGGAATCTCCCTCGGACTCTTCCCGGATACGGAAAGCGCCGTGCGTCGTTTGGGTGAAGAGGTCGAGCAGGGCTACCGACGCATCAAGCTGAAGATTCAGCCCGGCCTCAAGCTCGACCACCTGCGGGCGATCCGCCGCCGGTTCCCGGACCTTTGCTTGGGCTTTGACGCCAACGGCTCCTTCGGTGAGGACGGTCTTGATTTTCTGGTCGCCCTCGCAGAACTCGAACCGGCGATGCTCGAACAGCCTTTCGGGCCGGACCGGTGGGACCTGCTCACCGAGCTCCGCCGACGGTCGCCGGAGCTGCCGCTCTGCCTCGACGAGTCGATCCACGGCCTCGGCAGCCTGCGACTGGCGCTCGAGATCGGCGTTATTGACGAGTTGAACTTAAAGCCCGGCCGAGTCGGCGGGCCGGCGGTGACGGCCGCCCTGCTCGACGAAAGCCGGCGCCGCGGGCTGCCGGTGTGGATCGGCGGCATGTTCGAGACCAGCATCGGCCGCCGCGCCAACCTGCGGGTCGCCGCCCGCGTCGAGGGCGCCACCGCCCATGACCTGTCGCCGTCGTCGCGCTACTTCACCCGCGACCTGGTGGTGCCGCCGGTGGCGATGGACGCCGACGGTCGCATTGAGCTCGACGAGGCGCCGGTCGAGCTCGACCGTGCCTCGCTCGACGAGCTCACCGTCGAACGCCGGATCGTGCCTTAAGGGGCCGGCCGCGCGCGAGCCACCCTCCGATATCTGCCCTTCCCCGCCCCCATTCCTTTCCCCGCGCTCCCCTCCCCGGAGCCAACCTGACGAGTAGGAGCCAGCCATGAAGCTCGATTTTCTGATCACCGACGCCGAGGTCTACGACGGATTCGGCGGCGACGCCGCGTCGGTGGCGGTGGGCGTTCGGGGCGACCGCATCGCCTTCGTCGGCGAGAAGCCGACGGCGCCCGAGACTGCGGCCGATCGGGTGATCGAAGCTCCGGGGCGGCTCCTCTGCCCCGGCTTCATCGACACCCACGCTTCCACCGGCCTCGGCTACATGCTGCCCAACGCCGGCGACAATAAGCTCTTCCAGGGGGTCACGACCGAAATCAGCGGCAATTGCGGCACCTCGTCGGCGCCGATTGGACCGCTGCTCGAAGGCACCATGCACAAGCTGGCGGAGGAGATCGGTTTTACGTTCTCGTGGCTCGGCCTCGGTGAGTGGTTTGGCCAGGTCGAGCACTACGGACTGCCGTTCAACGTCGGCACCTATATCGGTCACTCGACGCTGCGCGCCGGGCGGGTCCGGGACCACCAGCAGGTCGCAGACGGCGATATCGACTTGATGGTCAGCGACCTCGACCGCGCGCTCCAGGAGGGCGCCCTCGGGGTTTCAACGGGCCTGGTCTACGCGCCGGGCAGCTTCGCCACCACCGAAGAAATCGTACGCCTGGCCCACGCCGCGAAGCGCAACGGCGGCATCTACGTCTCCCACGTGCGCGACGAGCGCCAGGAGCTCGAAGCGTCGATCGAAGAGGCGATCGAGATCGGCCGTCGGGCTGATGTGCCGGTACTGATCAGCCACCTCAAGGCGGCGGAGCGGCCGAATTGGGGCAAGCTGCCGCGGGTGACGAAGCGCGTCGACGAGGCGCGGGCCGAAGGCGCCGAGATCCTCTTTGAGGTCTACCCTTATACCGCCGTATCGACGAAGCTTCGCACCTTCATCCCCAAGAAGTCCCTCGCCCGCGGCGTCACCGGCATGGTCGAGTGGCTGCGGAGTGAGGGTGGGCGCGCCGAGGCGAGCCGCTGGCTGGTGGACCGCGGGACGGATTTCGACGCCATGGTGATGATCGGGGAAAGCATCCCCGGAGCGCGCAACGTCTCGATCGGCGACCTCGCCACCCGCCACGGGAAGGCGCCGGAACAGATGGCCGTCGACCTTCTGCTCGCTGATCCGGACGCGTGGATCGTCTACCACTGCTTGAGCGAAGATGACCTCGACCACGCCGTCGCCTGGCACCAGGCGGTGATCTGCTCCGATTCCTGGAGCCACCCCGTGAATGCGCCGAATCAGTTCGGCGATCCGCACCCGCGGACCTTCGGCGCCTTTACCCGATTCCTGGAGCGCTGGCCCCTCGCCGGCCGCATGCCGATGGGCGAGGCGATCCGGCGCATGACCACCCTGCCCGCGGACACGTTGCGTCTGCCGCAGATCGGCCGCATCCAGGTCGGCGCCATGGCCGACCTGGTGCTTCTCGACCCGGACCGCGTGCGGGAAAAGGCGACCTACGAAGAGCCGCGTCAGTACTCCGAAGGCACGGACGGCGTCTGGGTGAGCGGCGTCCGCATGCTTGAGGACGGCGCCGTCGGCGACGCCATGCCGGGCCGAGTCATTCGCCGTGGCTAGCGCCGGAACGGACGGGGGCCCCGACGCTCCGCGCCTGCGCGCTGCGCGGCCAGAGGACGCGGTCCGCATCGCCGAGATCTATAACGAATCGGTGGCGGTGGGCGACGCAACGATGGAGGAAACCCCGTGGACCGCCGAGTCCGTCAGCTCGATGATGGAGCGATTTTCCGATCGCGAAGGCGTCTTCATGCTCGTGGACGCCGTCGGCGACACCTTGGGCTGGGGTGTGATCAAACGCTACAGCGACCGCGAAGGTTACCGATTCGCCTGCGAAACGGCCGTTTATTTGCCGCGGGAGAGCGTCGGTCGGGGGCTCGGCTCGCGAATCAAGGCCGGCCTTATCGATCAGTGCCGCGTTTGGGGGTATCATCATCTGGTCGCGAAGATATTTGCCAAGAATCAAGCCAGTATCGAGTACAACCGGAAGTTCGGTTACGAGCTGGTCGGCGTCCAGCGACAAATCGGCTACAAGAACGGCCAGTGGCAAGATGTGGCCATCCTCCAACTGGTGCTCGACGACGACGCGCCGGAGGCTGGCGCCCCGGGATGCCCCTAAACGGGTGAGCCTGGGGCAACCCGGACCTCGCGGTGCCAGCTCGGACGTTCTTGGGTGGACGCGCAGGGTCCTGCGGCCGGAGGTGGCCGCGGGATGTCGGACCGCCGAACCCGAATCCGGGGCCCGTTGATTTTTTCTGAGCCCGTAGTTTTTAGCCCAACCTGAGATAAGCCAAGAGGTGCTGTGAGATGACGATGGACCGAGAGAACCTTTCCAAGAACATCCGATGTTTGATCGAAGCCGTGGAAGCGTGTGAAGAGCTGACGCCGGCGCGCACCCGCCAACTGCTCCAGGAGGCCACGCTCAGCGCGGACGACCTCCAGCCGTGGGCGGACTACGACCACCCCAAAGCAGACTCCTACGGCCGCAAGATGCTTTTCGACGGCGGCTGCTTCGAGCTGATGGTGATGTCGTGGGCCCCGGGAGACATGTCGGCTATCCACGACCACGGCTTCACCCAGTGGGGCGCCGTCCGCCTCTTCGGCGACGCGGAGCACGCCATGTTTAGGGTTCAAGACGGCACCATGCGCACCATTGAGCGCGCCGTCTACCCCGAAGGCTCCGTCGTGCCCGTGAATCACGACATGGTCCACCAGATGGGCAATACTGGCGAAACGCCTTTCATGAGTCTCCACCTTTACGGCTGCTACGAGCGACAGAGCGACGTCACCGCCGACGCGCGTCTTTACGAGCTCGACCGCGGCGAAGTGTGCCGCACCAGCGGCGGCGTCTTCTTCGACCTTCCCGCCGATGCCGTCCTGCGCAGCGAAGCCGGCCCGACCCCAGATTTCCCGACCTGGCTCCGCCACCAGGTTGAGCTGCTCCGTCGCCTCACCCACGCCCACGGTAAGCCATCCGGCCGCGCCGCCGACGTTCTCGAGCAGCTGACCGACGTCGCCACCTGGGAGCGCGGCCGCGCCGCTTTCGCCGCGCTCGACAAGCTCCAGCCCGGGGTCGCTGAACGTCGGCGCCAGCATTTCATCCAGGAGATGCGCGCCGCCGCTGAGCTTCTCGTCTCGCTGCGCAGTCGCGACCTGATCGACCTGGATACGGCCGGACTCGAAGACCTACTCGCAGGCGAGGCCGCCCACTTCGCGACCGCCGCGCTCGAGGCCATGCCGCAGACCGCGCCGGTTACGGCCTAGCGCTGTAGCGGGAAGACATGGACCGGAGGAGCGACGGAGAGATCCGTCGCTCTTGCTTTATGGGGGGATCGGCGTAGGGCGCCGAAATCGGCTCAACAAAGCCTAGCTGTCGCTTTTCGTATCGCCGGTGGACGACTCATCGTCTCCGCTCTTGAGGCCCCGCTTGAAATTCGTGATGCCTTCGCCCAAGCCGCGTCCGATTTGCGGCAACCGGGAGGCGCCGAAGAGCACCACGATGATCAAAAAGATGATGAGTAGCTCAGGAACTCCGAGACCCATGGGGGCACTCCTTTAAAGAAAGCTCCCGGCGCGTCGGCGCCGGCGCTTGACGTCTGTGGGGTGGTCGCCCGGGCGGCCGCGTCTCGCGGGACCCCGGACCGTACTGTCAGTCTAGCCCGAAAAATCAAAATGCCGCCCGCCGGAGCGCGGTCCGAAGATTGAGCCGCGGGGTGGCGGATTCCTCCGATTCGGGGAAGCCTTGGAGAAAATTTGGCTTCGCGTGAAACCTCTGGATCTCTTTAAGAGTAGTATGGGTTACATAATGAGTCGTAGAGGTTCTGCGCGACAGGATCCTTAAGGCGCCCCTCAAGGAGCGACTTCCCATGACCCGCCCCACCTCTTCAGATATCCACCTCTCTTCAAAGACCGAGGCTCGCCACGAGAGCCTCCAGGTCCAGCTGCTCATCGCCCTGACCTTGGGGGCCGGCGGCAGCTTCCTTGAGGAGCTCGCCCGCACGCTGGGCCAGGGGTTCGTCGAGTCCGTGGCCTCCACGGCCGCCATGGTGGGGTGGTTCGCCACCCTCCTGGTGTTCTTCCGCATGTGGCAACTGGGCACCTTGGACCGTGAAGGCCAGTATCTCCGCGGCGCCGTCGACGACGAGAGGGGTCGATCCTTAAGACTGAGGGCGGTCTATTTTGCGTTCGTCGCCATGTTGGTGGTGCAGCTCGGTCTCGAGCTGGCCGCGGCGGTTCTCGAATCCCAGGGCGGACCGATGCTCGGCGCCCGGCTCGCCGCCAACCTGACCTTCGCCACGGGTGTCATCGCCTCCCTCGGCGGCTTCCTCTACCTGGATCGTTTCCACTAGGCGGCCCCATGGCAGATCGACTCCTCAATCGCCTCAAGGTGTTGCGCGCCATGCACGACCTCACCCAGGCGGACCTCGCCGAGAGGGTCCGGGTGACGCGCAAAAGCATCAACGCCATCGAACGCGGGCGATTCGTGCCGTCGACCGAGCTCGCCCTGCGCATCGCCGGCGTTTTTAAAACGAGCGTCGAAGACGTCTTCCAGCTCCCCGACTCGCCGACCCGGGAATGGGCGGGTGGTCCCGAGGCCGACGGGACCTGAAGGGCAGCCCGCGGGCCAAAACCTGCGGCGAAACCGATTCCGAAACCGAACTCCCCGAAACCTATTCACTGAAAAGGCCCTTGCCATGCGCTGTCCGCAATGCCACGAACCCCAGCCCCTCCTGCGTTCTCTCCTGATCTCGCCGTGGCTTCACGGCCGCTGCGCCGGCTGCGGCGTGGGTCTGACCAAAACCTACGGCGCCGCCCTGATGACCGCTTTGCCGAGCGCTACGGTCTTCGTCTTTCTGCGTTTCCTCCTAACCCCCACCCTCGGCGAGGCGGTGGCCCTCGGGGCCGCGGCCGCCGTCGGCTTCGCCCTCTTCTTGGCACTCGAGCACTACCTCGTCGACCTCAGGGTGGTGTCGCCGGAGTCTTAAGGCGGTGCGGTGGAGTGAAGCACGGCGGCGCCGTCGGCCAGCGGGCTGGTGAAGGCCGGCGGACGTCGGCCGTAGGCGGCTTCGAAGGCTGCGCTTACCGCGTCGGTGATCGCCGACGCCGCGTCGGCCCGGACCAGCGCCGCGACGCAGCCGCCGAAGCCGCCGCCCATGATGCGCGCCCCCCAGCATCCTCGGAGCGGCCAGGCGGCGGCGGCGAGCCGGTCGAGCTCGGGGATCGAGACTTCGTAGAAGTCGCGGGACGAGAGGTGGGACCGGCGCATGAGGGCGCCGAAAGTGTCGAGGTCGCCCCGGCGCAAGGCGTCGGCGCCGCGACGCACCCGGGTCATTTCCTCCACGGCGTGGCGCACCCGGTGGCGGAGCGCCGGCGGCAGGTGGTGGGAGTGCTGCTCGAAGGCCGATTCGTCGACGTCGCGCAGCGCCCGGATGCCGGGGAGGTGATCGGCCAGGATCTCGACCGCCCGTCGGCATTCTTCCCGCCGGTCGTTGAAGCCGGACTGGGAGAGCCGGCGTCGGACGCCCGAATCAAAGACGACGACGGCGGCGTCGCCCGACACCGGCACGCGCTCAAATTCGAGGCTGCGGCAGTCGAGGAAAAGCGCGTGGCCGGACCGTCCGAGAAGCGACGCGAATTGGTCCATGACGCCCGACTGCACCCCGAGTTATTCGTTCTCCATCCGGCGACAGAGGAGCGGAATCTGGACGTCGCCGAGATCGAGGCGGGCGAGCCGACGCCACGCCAGCGCAAAAGCGACGGCCACCGCCGCCGAGGAGCTGACGCCGGCGCCCTGGGGCACGTCGCCGCCGTAGACCACGTCGAGGGCGGGGACTTTGAGGCCGTCGGCGCGGAAGGCCCAGGCCAAGCCCACGGGGAGGTCGCTCCAGTCGACGGCGTCGCCGCGCTCGGCGGGCGGCGGCGGCGGTAAATTTGGGTCGAAGCGATGCTCTTGCCCTTCGTCGAGCGCGACGAGCGTCGAATCCGGGCCGACGGCGGGGGCCGCCGCCAGGTAGATGGCGCGGTCGATGGCCGCCGGCATCACCCAGCCGTCAGAATAGTCGACGTGGGCGCCGAGCAGCGCCACCCGGCCGGGGGCCCGCGTGACGCACTCCGGCTCGCGCCCGAAACGTCTCCGGAAGGCCTCGACGACGCGTCGCCGAGGGTCGGGCCCTGGCGCGGTTGACGCTGTCGCCTGGGGCGTTTGGGGCTTTCGGGACACCGGCGCCTCAGGCGCTGAACAGCTCGAAGTGCTGGCTCGCTTGGACCAGGTCATCGAAGACCCAGTCGGCGCCCGCATCGCGCAGCACCTCGGCGGAGGTAAAACCGGTCGCCACCGCCAGGCAGGGGACGCCCGCGTGGTGGGCGCAGTCAACGTCGAGGGCGGTGTCGCCGATGATCAGCGTTTCCTCGGGGGCAAAGTCGCGGGCGTGGGAGGCGGCCCGCTGTCTCGCCACCGGCACCAGGCCCCGCCGGTCTTCGGCGTCGTCGCCGAAGGCGCCGAAGGGGAAGAACCGGCCGAGCTCGAAGCGCGAGAGCTTGACCCAGGCGCCGGCCTGGAAATTGCCGGTGAGCAAACCGAGGGTGACGTCGTCACGCTCGGCGAGGCGCTCGAGCAGTTCGTTGACGTGGGGTAGCAGGCGCATGCGCTTGACGTCGAGGCGCCGCTCGAGCTCAACGACATAGCGGTCCCGCATCTGCGGTAGACGACGCTGAATTTCGGCGTCGTCGAAGCCGAGCTCGCGCACCAGCTCGGTGACGATCATCGGGTCCGTCTTGCCGGAAAAGCTGAAGCCTTCAGGAATCGAATAGCCGCCGAAGGCTTCCGTCATGGCGTCGGTGAAGATCTCTCCGACCTGCCGGCCACAGCTCACCAAAGTGCCGTCGATATCGAATAAGAGCAGCCGTTTCACGGCCTGGACTTTAGCATCCTGCGGCCGAGTGGCCTCGGGCTCTAAACGGCCCAGGGGGACCGGACGTCTTAGCTCAGCGTGACGTCACGATGCGCTCGCGACCCAAGAGCCGGCCGACCAGCCACACGAGCACGACGGCGCTTAGGAGCGTCGCCAGCGCGCCGGCGAAGAAGGCGACCTGGGAGATCGACTCCCCCCGGATCAGCTGCACGATCTGGATCTGCTGGGCCAGGACCGGAACGGCGTGCATCCACGGGACGATGTCGAAGGCCTCGAGCAAAAGCAGGAAGCCCGGCACGATCGGCATCAGGATGAGCAGCGAGAGGTAGGTCTGGGCCTCCTTGAAGCTGCGCGCGAAAATCGCCATCACCATCTGCAGGGCCGGCACCATCAAGGCGAGCGGGATCATCAGGACCAGGACCCCCGCCGCCTGCTCGATACCGAAATTGACCGCCACGCCGAGGCCGATGAAGCGTTCGGGCTGCAGCACCACAATCGAGATGCCGAGCATCGACACGAGGCCCAGGAGATTGAACACCACGACCGCCAGCCACTTGCCGACCGCCAGCGCGTCGGTGGACGCCGAATGGGCGAGTAGCGACTCGAGGGACCCGCGCTCGCGCTCACCGGCGGTGGCGTCGATCGCCACGCTCATGCCGCCGACGAAGGTGGCGAGCAGGAAGAACATGGGTAGCGAGCCGAGGATCTGGGCGCCGAGGGCACTCGGCGTCGCCAGGTCGCGGCCCTCGATGGTGACCGGTCGGACGATCTGTGGATCGAGTCCGCGGGCGAGCAGCCGCAGGGACGCGACCTCATCGCCCCAGCCCCGGATCCAGCCCTCGAGGCGGCGTCGCTGGCTGCGGCCTTCGGATCGGCTGGCGTCGAAGTAGAGCTCCACCGGCGCCGACCGCAGGTCGCGGTAGCGCTCGCTGAAGTGCTCCGGCACCACCAGCACAAAGGGCACGTCGCCGCGCTGGACGGCGCGCTCGATGTCGGCGGGCGGCGGCGCGATCGACGCGCCGAGGCCCCGCAGGTATTCCATCAAGGCGGGGGCGCGTTCGGCGCCGGCGACGGGGATTTCAATCAGGCGATCCGTATCCCGTCGGTCGGCCAGGAAACCGAGCATGGAAGCCACCAGCAGCGGCCCCAGGAGGGCGTAGGCGAAGGCGGAGATCAGGGACCGGCGGTCGCGGGCGCTATCGACCAGCTCCTTTTCAAAGACCGCGGCGACGTGGTGGATAAACATCAGCCGAGACCTTCTTCGCTGCCGATGAGATCCACGAACGCGTCCTCGAGGGATCCGCGTCCGGTGCGGGCGAGCAGCTCGGCGGGTGTGCCTTCGGCGACCACCTGGCCGCGGGCGATGATCACCACCCGGTCGCAGAGCGCCGAGACTTCCTGCATGACGTGGCTCGAGAAAAGCACGCACTTGCCGCGCTCGGCGAGGCGTCGGATCAAGCGGCGCATCACCCGGATGCTCATGACGTCGAGACCGTTGGTCGGCTCATCGAGCAGCACGTTGCGCGGGTCGTGGACCAGCGCCCGGGCCAGCGAGACTTTGCGCCGCTCGCCGTGGGAAAAGCCGTCGGTGCGGCGATTCGCCAGGCCGTGGATATCGAAGAGGTCGACGAGCTGCTCGATGGCGTCGACCAGGACCTGCCCGCCGAGGCCCTGGAGGCGGCCGGAGTACCGCAGGTGCTCACGCACGGTCAGCCGGGAGTAGAGGCCGACCTCGTCCGGCACCACGCCGAGCCGGCGCCGGAGCTCTCCGCGGTCGGCGGCGCCGGCGAAATCCTCGTCGTCGATGCGGATCTCGCCATCATCCGGCTGGAGAAGACCGTAGAGCAGCCGCAGCGTGGTGGTCTTGCCGGCGCCGTTCGGTCCCAAGAGGCCGGTGATCTGGCCGTCTTCGGCGCGGAAGTCGACGCCGCGCACCGCCTCGGTGTCGCCGAATCGCTTGTGCAGGCCGCGGACTTCGATCACGGACCTTCTCCACTCACGGGGCGGTCGGCCGCGCTGGCGGACTCGGTGCCGAGGGCTGGCCCCGCCGTCGATAGGACAAAAGGCGGCCGACGGCGCGACTCGAGGCAGTCGACCTCCACGTCCACGGGCGAGCCGGCGTCGATGAAGTCCGAGATCACCCGCGGCGCGCAGCCGAGGAAGGACGTGATGTGGCCGACGCCTGGCGCTACGACCTGCCGTCCGCGGGGCAGGAGCGTCAGCGCCTCTTCGGCCCACCTCGGCGGCGTCACGGGGTCGAGCTCCCCGGAGAGCATCAGCGTCGGCGTCGACTGCTCGCGGAGATTCGCAAAGCCCGGGGGCAGCTCGGCGCGGGGCCAATTGGCGCACACCCGCACGAAGGCGTCGTATTCGCCGCGGCCGCCGAAGGTGCGGGCGGTGGCTTCGTCGACTTCTTCGGGGTCGATGCGGTCGAAGTCTTCGCTGCACAGCACGGTGAAGGTCAAGCCGAGGGACATGCGCTCGATGGCTTCGGACGAGATGTGCAGGGCGGCGGCGACCAGCGGCGCCGCGTCCCCCTCGGCGGCGGCCCGCAAGAGATGGGGCAGGAGCGCCGCGCGGTGGGAGTTGTAGAGGATCGCCCGGACCGCGCCGGCGACCGCGTCGCGGTCGATATCGACGGTCAGCGGGGCTCCGGTGCGCGGATGGGCCACGGTATGGCTCTTCGGTTCCGCATCCAGCGCCGTGAGCAGCGAGTCGAGGTCGCCCCGCGGGTCCGGGAATGCGGCCCGGCAGGCCGCGTCGTCGGAGCAGTCGTCCGCCAGACGATCAAAGGCGCGCTGGGCGGAGGCGGCGTTGGGCAGCGGCAGACGCAGGCCGTAGGGCGCGACGGCGTCGAGCACCATCACGCGCACCGCGTCCGGGTATCGATCCTGGTAGACCAGGGCCAATCGGCTGCCGTAGGAGCCGCCCCACAGGTTGATCTTCGGCCAGCCGAAGGCGCGGCGGACCTGCTCGAGGTCGTCGGCGGCGTGGTAGGTGGAATAGGCCGAAAGATCGGCGCGGCCTTCGAGCTCGTCGCGGCAGCGGCGCAGCGTCTCGACCGGGGTACCGCCGCCCTGGAGCAGGTCGACGGCGCTGCCGAGGTCGCAGTGGAGGGGATTGGATCCGCCGGTGCCGCGCTGGTCGATGAGCACCACGTCGCGGCTGCGGCGCAGGTCGGCGAAAGCTCCGCGGAAGGCCCCGGCGAGGTCGGTGCCGGCTTGGCCGGGGCCGCCGGCGAGCACCACCAGCGGGTCCGGCATCGGCTCCGGCTGGGTCGCCGGCAGCACCACCAGCCGGAGGTCGAGGCTGCGGTCGCCGCCCTCCTTTTCAACCACCGTCACGTGGCCGCAGCGCACCGGTTCCCGAACGCCGTCGACGTGGCAGGTCTCGAGGCGCGGCGCCGCCGCGAGCGGCAGTGCGGAAAAGAGCAGGACGGGGCCGAGGAGGCGGCGGGCCGCAGAAATCGGGGAAAGGGGGAGCCAGGTCATGCAAGCTCCTCTACGGATCTGGACTCGCGAAGCTTCACGGCGTCCGGATTTTGCCCCATGAATTTACTCGGTCGCCCGCGGGGGCGGCGTCTTGGAGGGCGCCGTCGACGTGGGCGACTTCTGCTCCGCAGGGTCCTCTGAGTCCGTGGGCCCTTTGGGCCCGTCGGGTCCCGCGGTCTCGGCCGGCGCGATAAAGGATGTATCGGTCAGCTCCCGGGCCTCCTCTTCGGTGTCGATATCGCGCGCCAGGGACATCACGTCGAGCACCGCAATGCGGCCCCGTCGATTGGGGAATAGGCGTCGATAGTCCCGCCGCATGCTGATCTTGCGGATGCGGTCTTCAAGGTCGCGGGTCGTGGCTTTTTGCGACGCGATGTTGAGCGCCAGCATCACCCCTTCGCGGAAAACCGTGAAGAGCGCGTAGGGCGCCTTGCCCGTGGCCAGTGCCGCCAGGTCCTCGCGCAGCATGTGGGCGATGATGCCCTTCGCCACCGAGGCCGTGCGCGGGAGCACCGGACGATTGCGGGTTTGGTAGAAGAGGTCGAAGAGCCGGTAGACGAAATCGAATCGAATCGAATCGAGGTTACCGACCACCAGGTGCCCGGGCAGCGTGCCGAGGGGCGCGGGCTCGCCCGGCGGACGCATGCCGTAGCGCGGTTTCCAGTCGGAGCTGCCGAGACTGGCTTCGATCGGCACATGGGGCATCCAGAAATCGAGCGGCACGTGACGGACCAGATCGCGGGCCGCCAGCTGGAGCTCGTCGGGGTCTGGAAGGATGTCGGCGGTGGTGACGGCGACGTACTCGGCGTCGAGCTCTTCCCGGACCGTCTCGACGGCGGTGCGCAGGTTGTCGCCGAAGGAGCTGTCCGTGTCGATGACGCGCACCCCGGGCACGGCCTGGTGGTAAAGCCGCGCCGGACCGGCGATCCAGATCGGCGAGAACACGCCGGTGGCGGCCATCCGCTCAATGATCACGGAAACCAGCGGCTGTCCGTCGATCTGCAGGGCGATGCCTTTATAGCCGCGCAGCGGATTCATCTCCGCCGGCTCGGCGCCGTCCGGGCGATGGTAGGCGTCGCGGCGGTCGCGACCGCCGAGCACGATCATGGGAATCGGCCGCATCTCAGTCCAAGGCGCCGAGCAGGTCGATGCGGGCGACGGGATCCCGACTTTTTTGCAGCTGGCGCCGCAGTCGCTCCAG
>JBCDKB010000114.1:0-19666 GCA_038747035.1 Acidobacteriota bacterium
ACTAAGTTTTATTGGATGTTCTTACAAATCTCTTTCAGAATACCTTAACGGTTTTATAAGTTTAGAAGAATTGCTCTCTCCATCTTTATCAGATATTAACGAATCAAAAGAAGAATCAACGCTTTCTCCAGACGCAGCAGCTTTTTGGATGAAATCACTTCCTCTCAAAGACCAGCTGCCGGAGGCGATCGTCGGCCCCGCGGGCTATGCCGACGACCGGGTGCTGGCCCTCGCTGTGCTCGCCAAGGCATTCGGCCGCGACCTCGAGCCCTGGGCGGCCCGCTACTGGAACGGCTCGCAGCCGCTCCGGCGGGTGATCGGTGACGTGCTCGGCGCCTCCCACCACCTGCTCGGCGCCGACCTCTTCGAGAAACTCAAGGAAGCGCTCGCGAAACGCGGCGTCGACCTGGATCGCGCCGGCTACGCGCCCTGATCGCTATCCTGGACGCGTTTGAGCTCTTCAACCACCCCGCGCACGCTGCTAAAGCCGCCGTCGTCAAAGCGGTCGAGCGCCGTGAGGAACTCTTCGGCCGCCGAGGAGCCCGCCCGGCGGTAGAAAGACGCCTTCACCATGAGCTGGAGCTTGTCGCAGACGCGGACGAACTTCGCTTCGGGGCTGCCGCCTCGCTGGTAATCGTCGAAGAGCCGCGAACCGCGCTCCCCTTCCGCGCCGAGGGGGGCGAGAAGATCCCGCAGCGCCCGGCCCTCGGCCTGGGACTTGGCGCCCGGTGGCAGGTAGTGCGCCGCGGTCCGCGGCAGGTCACCGAAGCGGACCTCCGCGAGATCATGGAGCAGCGCCAGCTCCACGGCGCGGGCTCGATCGAGGTCAGGTTCCCGGGCCGCGAGGGTCCACACTAGGAAGACGACGTGGAAGAGGTGCTCGGCGACGCTTTCGGCGTCGGAGATGCCGCGCATCGAGTAGCCGATCCGCGGCACGCGATCGAGGGCCTGGAGCTCCGTCAGCAGCTCGAGCACCGGGCCTTCACCGTGGCGATCACCGTCGCTCAAAGCTTGTAGCGCTCGCGGAGCACGCCCAGGTGATGGATCTCATGGCCGGCCATGATGAACGGCAGCGCCCCGACCCGGACCGCCCAGCCGCTGGCCGTGCCGGAACGCTCCCACGTTTCGGCGTCGAAGCTCCTAAAGAGCGTCAGGTGACTCCGGCGGGCGGCGGAAAACTCTTCGAGAAGGTCGCCGAGCGGCCGCTTGGTCGCGTTGGAGATGCGCGCAAAGTCTTTCTCGTCCATACCCGGCAGCGCATCGGCGGAGCCGCGGGCAAACCAGAAGGCGCGGAAGCCGAAGAGCCGCTCCGCGTCGACCATGTGGCCCACGACCTCGCGGATACTCCATTTCTCGGGGGCGTAGGCGAAGGTCTCCTGCTCCGGCGACACTTTGAGCAGCAGCGCTTCGGTTTCCCCGAGGGTGGTCTCCAAGACCTCGAAGACGTCGCTTTCGGGCACCTTGTCAATATAGGTGAAGTAAAACTCGTGACAGTCCGAACGGTCCGGGCGTTGCAGCATCGCATTCCTCTTGAACGTGAGATCAACGGAAGATGAGATCACGGGCGCTGTCGCAGAGATGATGTCTTCGGGCCTTCCGAGATGGCGCCGAAATTCGGCGGACGGCCGGAGGTACAGCCGAAATATAGGACAAATGGCGACTCCCCAGAAGTCGACGCTAACAAAAATCCCCTCCGGTTCGGAGGGGATTTCACGGGGCCGGGAGACCGGGGACCGATCAGATATCGGCCGCTTTGATGCTCGCCGTCAGGTCGGCGATGATCGGCTTCATCACCTTGTCGAACATGCGACGGTCGTCGACGCCGCCGCCGAAGCCGCCGACGCGGATCTTGCGGGTCTTCTCTTCGCCGCGGGCCTCATCCGCCCAGACGATCTCGCCGGTCTCGGCGTCGATCAGACGGGCATTGGCGGCGGCGGTGAACTTGCGGCGCTTGACCGAGACCGACGGTAGCCCGCCGATGCCGGGGCCGGAACCGCCCGCGTCTTCGATGCCGTATTCGGTGACGGCGCCCGTGAGCAGGTACTTCACGCCGATGAGCTTGCCGGCGCGCACCGCGGTGGCGGGGTCAATATCGCCGGAAAGCGCCAGATTCTTCTCGCGGAGCACCGCGGAGAGGGATTCGCGGTCCATGACGCGGAACTTGCCGCTCTTGACCAGCTCGGTCACAAAGACATCCTGCATGGCTTCGGCGCCGCCGTTCCACCAGTAGCCACCGTCGGCCTTATGCTTGAACTCGAGGACTGCGATCCGGGGCTTATCAGAGGCCCAAGCTGGCGACACCGCCACCAGGGCCAAAAGGCAAACGAGGCCAAAAATGATTCCACGCTTCATGTGATTCTCCTCCTTGGGGGGATCGACGGCCCCTCGCCGCACCATGCAGGGCCCGCCGCGTTCGAGAGTCCATAGTCTATGCGCTATTCGCAAATTCTCAACCGGCCGATGCCTCTGGCCTCACTTCCCGCGGTGGAGTCGCCCGATGCCTCAGTCCCGACCTAGGCGTCGTCGACCCTCGAGCCCCGCTCTTGGGCATCGACGACGCAGATCGCCGTCAAGTTCACGATCTCCGTCACGTCAGCGCCGCGGTCCAAGACGTGCACCGGCTTCTCCATGCCGAGCAGGATCGGCCCGATCGCCTCCACGTCGCCGAGGCGCCACAGCAGCTTGTAGGCGATATTCGCCGACTGAAGCTCAGGAAAAACCAGCACGTTCGCCGGCTTGCGCAGGTCGCTCCACGGGTAGGTCTCGTTGAGGATCGACTGGAGGACCGCCGTGTCGGCCTGCATTTCGCCGTCGATGATCAGATCCGGGTCAAGCTCGCGGGCGATCTGCGTCGCGCGGCGCATCTTGACCGCCGCGGGGTGATTGTTGGAGCCGAAATTCGAGAAAGAGAGCATAGCCACCCGCGGCTCGACGTCGAAGAGCCTGGCGAATTCGGCAGTCATCACGGCGGTCTCCGCCACCGTTTCGGCGGTCGGCTCGATATTGACGGTGGTGTCGGCCAAGAAGAGCGCCCGGTCCTGGAAAATCAAAACGTAGGCGCCGGCGACCCGTTTCGCCCCGTCTTGCAGGCCGACGACCTGCAGCGCCGGCCGAATCGTCTCGTTGTAGTGGCTGTCGACGCCGGAAATCAGGCCGTCGGCGTGGCCCATCTCCACCATCATGGCCCCGAAGTAGACCCGCGAGCGCATCAATCGGCGGGCGTCGTCGAGGGTGACGCCGGCCCGGCGCCGGTCGAGGTGCAGGCGATCGACGTAGGTCTCAAAATCGGGGGACGTCTCGCTGTGCACGATCGTGACGCTGTCTTCGTTGAGCCCCAGGCGCTCGAGCTTATGAACGATCTTGTCCCGACGCGCGAGCAGTACGGGGTGGGCGAGGCCCTGTTCGACCACCTGCTTCACCGCCCGCAGCACTTTGTCGTGCTCGCCTTCGGTGAAAACGATCCGCTTTGGATCGCTCGCCGCCCGGTCCATCAGGCCGTGCATGAAGTCGAAGCGCCGGGAGATCATGGTCTCCAGCCGACGGCCGTAGAGCTCGAAGTCGTCGATCGGCACCTGGGCGACCTGGCTCTCCATGGCCGCCCTCGCCACCGCCGGCGCCACCCGCAGCAGCACGCGGTGGTCAAAGGGCTTGGGGATCAGGTACTCGCGGCCGAAGGCGAGCTCGCTGAGGCCGTAGGCCCGCAGGACGGCGTCGGGCACGTCTTCCTTGGCCAGCGCCGCCAGGGCGTGCACCGCCGCGAGCTTCATCGCCTCGTTGATATCCGTCGCGCGGACATCGAGCGCACCGCGGAAGATGAATGGAAATCCCAGGACGTTGTTGACCTGATTGGGGAAGTCGCTGCGCCCGGTCGCCATAATCACGTCGCTGCGCGCGTCCACCGCTTCCCGATAGCCAATCTCCGGATCCGGATTCGCCATCGCGAAGACGATCGGGTTCTCGGCCATGGTCTGGAGCATCTCCGGGCTGACCACACCCGCCACCGACAGACCGATGAAGACGTCCGCACCGACCATCGCCTCCGCCAGGGTGCGGGCGTCGGTCTCGGTCGCCAGGCCTCGCTTGACGTCGTCCATGCGCTCGGTGCGCCCGCGGTAAATGACACCCTTCGAGTCGCACACGATCACATGCTCGGGCTTCACGCCGAGCTCGAGGTAAAGCGCCCGACAGGAGACGGCGGCGGCGCCCGCGCCAGAGATCACCAGACGGATCTCTTCGGGGCGCTTCCCCGCCACTTCGAGGGCGTTCTGCAGCGCCGCGGCGGAGATGATGGCGGTGCCGTGCTGGTCGTCGTGGAAAACCGGGATATTCATCTCGGCCTTGAGCCGTCGCTCGATCTCAAACGCTTCCGGCGCCTTGATGTCTTCGAGGTTGATGCCGCCGAAAGTCGGCTCCAGGGCCTTGACGACATCGACAAAACGATCCACGTCGTTGGCGTCGAGCTCGAGGTCAAAAACGTCGATGTCGGCGAAGCGCTTGAAGAGCACGGCCTTGCCTTCCATCACGGGCTTGGACGCCAGCGGGCCAATCTGCCCGAGGCCGAGCACGGCGGTGCCGTTGCTGATCACCGCCACCAGGTTGCCGCGGGCGGTGTACTCGAACGCCTTCAGCGGATCCTTCTCGATCGCCAGGCAGGGCTCCGCCACGCCCGGGGAGTACGCTAGAGACAGATCACGCTGGGTCGACGTCGGCTTTGTCGGCACGACTTCGAGCTTTCCCTTGCGGCCCTGGGAGTGGTAATCGAGCGCGTCTTGGCGGTCACTCTTCGACATCGGGGGGCACCTCGTGCGGGGTTCGGTCCGCGGACCGGTTCGGAAGCTCTGCGGGATTCACCAGCTCTACGGCGCCGCCCGCCTCCCCGGATCTTCAGTCGTCTGCGCCGCCGGGGGCCAGAAGGCCGGCCGGGGCTTAGACCTTGACGGCGTCGAGGTCCGCCAGGAGCTCGGTGATCGAGGAGTATCGCTGGTCCGGATTCGGCGCCAGGCAGCGCATCATGAGGGCTTCGAGCGGCGCCGGAATCTCCGCCACGAGAGACGTCGGCGGCGCCGGCTGCTCGTTCGCAATGCGCTGCCGCACCTCGCCCACCGACGCGCCGGGGTACGGCAACTTGCCGGTGAGCAGGCGGTAAACGACGACTCCGTAGCTGAAGAAATCCGCCCTCGAGTCGGGCTCGCGGCCCTCGAGCTGCTCCGGCGCCAGGTAGGCCGGGCGCGGCACCTCGGCCCCCGGGCGGACCGGGGCGTGCATGCCGAAGTCCATGACGCGGACGGTGCCGCCGGCGGTCTCCACTAGAATATTTTCCGGCTTCAGGCCGCCGTGCAGCAGCTGCTGGCCATGGGCCGCCGAGAGCGCCCAGGCGATCTGGCGGGCCATGCGCACGCCGGCGACGACCGGCACCTGCTGGGCCTGCTCGAGCACGTAGGCCAAGCTCATCCCGCGGGCATACTCGCCTTCGATATAGGGCATGCGGTCGGCTTCACCGAAGTCGAGCACCGAAAGCACGTTGGGGTGCCGGATCGATCGGGCGCGGGCGACGGAGCGCTTCAGTCGATCGAATTGCACCGCGTCTTGGACCGCCTCGGGGCGAAGCATCTTGAGCGTCACCAAGTCGCCGAGGTCGCGGTCTTGGGCCTTCCACACGACGCCGAGACGGCCGCCCCCCATTTCCGAGAGCAGGTCGAAGCGGCCGGCGAGCATCATGCCCGGCCGCAGGTCGGCGAGGGACCGCGCCTCGCCCGAGACCTGGCTGGTGGTTTCCGTGAGGGCCTTGGCGCCGGTGGCTCGGGCCGCAGCGTCGGCGTCGACGAAATAGAGCGGCTGCGGCGTCAGGATGCCGCGCTGTCCTTTGACCTCGATCTGCGCCTGCTGCAAGGTCTGGGCGAGCTCCTGGTAAACCTGCTTGGTGAAGTAGATGCCGCCCGGCGCCGCTTCGCGCATCAGGCTCTCGAGCATCTGCACCGGCAGGCCTGCGAGCAGCGCCCCCGCCCGATCGCCGACCGGCACCGAGCCGGAGAGCACCGGGCCGTTCGACAGCGCCACGGTCGGCGGACTCGGCTCGTCGAAGACGCTATCCGGCTGCGACAGGGTCAGCATGATCTCCGCCGCCGCCGAAAGCGCCCGGTAGCCGGCGCCGTTGCCGTCGAAGGCGACCATCACGCGGTGGCCGCAGACGGACGCCACGCGGCCCTGGTGGGTCGAGGAAGATGTGGAGATGCGCTGGATATCGCGGGTAAAGCGGGCGACGCCTTCCTCCGGGTCATATCCGAGCTTGGCGTCGGCGTAGCGCCGCAGCTCGACGCTGAGCAGGCACGTCTGCAACGCCTGCGCCTTGGCTTGGGCGGAGTCTTTCGACGGCTCCGGCAAGAGTCGGGCGACGCGGCCGGCGACGAATTCGAGGGCGGTCTTTTCCCGCAGCTGCCCGAGGTGTTCCCGCAGGGCCGCTGAGACGCGGCCCGGATCGCCGCCGACGGCCGGCAGCGGCGATTCCCACTGCCCTTGGGCCACCCCCTCCACGGCGTCGGCGACGCGCCGCATCGGCTGCTCGGTCCCGCGGGCGATGAGCAAGGCCAGCAGCGCGCCAAGTGCCAGCGCCACGAGCGCGGCCCCCGCCGTCAGCCAGCGGATCTGCTCGAAGGCGCCGATCTGATCCGCCACGGAGGTGAGGGCGACGACAGCGCCGATCGAGTTGCCGCCGGCGTCGCGGAGCGGCGACAGGAACGCCACCCAGCGCTCGCCGCCGAGGTCCAGCTCGACGTCGCTGGCGGTCTCGCCGCGGTCGATGACCCGATTCAGGACGTCCCCGGCCTTGCGCAGGGCCGCGATCAGCGCGGCGGTCTGGCCGCCGTCCAGGGTGCTGGCCGCCGCCGACGGTCCAGTCGCGGCGTTGGCGAGAAAGACCGTCTCAGCGCCGCCCGCCCGCTCGGTCTGTACGGCCAAAGTGTCGTTGATGGCGTAGGCGACGGCGATATAGCCCACGAGCTCAAACTGGCGAACCAGCGGGACGGCCACCGCGTGGTAAAGCTGCTCGCCCTGCTGCCAGACTCCGGAGGCCTTGCTTTCCTTGAGCGCGACCGCCACCAGCGGCGTCGACGACAGATCCTCCGCCGTCGCCGAGCGACTGTCGGTGCGGGTCAAGACCACGCCGTCCCGGTCCAGGACCACCGCCAGGTCGAAGGTCAGCAGGTTCTGGTATTCCTCAACCGAGGCCAAAATCGCCGCTTCGTCTCGCTTTTGGGCGGCTTCCGCGAGGTAAGACGTCAGGACCTGGTCGGTGGCGAAGATGCGCGAGATGAGATTGAGGCGCTGGTAGCGCTGCTGCTGGAACGCCGTCTGGACCGCCTGCGAGCCCCGCAGATCGGTCGCCACCGTCGACCGAGCCGACCGCTCCCCCACCGAGGAGGAGACAAAGACCGCGGCGCCGGCGGTCACCAGCACCGCCAGCGCCACCAAGCCCGCGATCATCAGGCCGAGCGACGGGCCCCGGCGCACGGATTTCTTGGCCGCCGGGCGGCGGGCGCCGGCCGGGCGAGCTTTCTTAGGGGGACGGGGTTTCTTCGCCATCTCTAGTCTCGCTCCCGCGAAAGGCATTCCGCGGCCGAAGGCCGGATCGGAACGTCGAGCCCAAAACCACGATGCCGCTCGAGCGCCATCGCGTTTTGACCCTTTAAACCCCGCAGCGACGTCTCGCCGACGCGGAGGATTTTGCGTGAATTCTCCAAGACGATCGTATCAGAGGTGGCCACCGTTCCCGTGCTGCGCACGCCCCCGGAGGGCGCTTGCCCGAGCGCTTCGGGGACGCCAAAATCAGTCCATGGATCGCCCCGACTTGGCTCCCCGAGATGCACCGACCGAAGACAGCCCCACACACCCGGAGGCGCCGGCGAAAGCCCGCGCGCTAGCCGGCCGCGTCGCCGACTTTGTCGACGACCCCGCGTCGGAACCGTTTGATGATCTGGTGAGAGACGTCTTCGCATTCCAATACGCGCGCATCGAGCCGTTCCGGAGGTTGTGCCAAAGCCGCGGCGTGGCGCCGAGCTCCCTCGGAAGCTGGCGCGACGTACCGCCGGTGCCGGTCGCCGCCTTCAAGGCCATGGCGCTCCACGCCGCCCCGGCGAAAGAAGTGTTCCGATCGAGCGGAACCACCCAAGGCCAACGTCGAAGCGAGCACCACCACCCTTTCCCCGATCTCTATCGCCGGACCATCTCGGCGCTCTTCCGGCGCCGCTGCCTGCTGCCGGGCGAAGGGCGGGTGCCGATCCTGCGCTTGGTGGCGCCGCGGGCCGAGGTCGCCGACTCGAGCCTCGGCTTTATGGCCGAGCACCTGGCGGCACATTTCGGCACCGCGCCCTCCGCGGCCGCGATGGGCGCCAACGGGCCAGACTTCAGCGCCGCCGAGCGCTGGGCCCGCCGCCTCGAAGGGCCGGGCTTCATCGTCACCACCGCTTTTGCGCTCGCCTGGTGGCTTGACGACCTCGAGGCGCGGGGACTTCGCCTGTCCTTGCCCGCCGACACTCGCGTTTTCGAAACCGGCGGCTTTAAAGGGCGCAGCCGCGAACTCAGCCGCGGGGAGCTGGTCGCTCGGGTCCACGGGCGGCTCGGCGTGCCGGCCCACAGGGTCATTCGCGAATACGGCATGAGCGAGCTCACCGGCCACTTTTACCCGGCGACCCTCGAAGGCGGCGACCCGGACCTGTTCCGCGTCCCCCATTTCATGCGCGTCCGTACGGTCGATCCGGTGACCCTCGACGACGTCGCGGACGGCGAGGCGGGCCTTCTCCGGATCCTTGACCTCTCCAACGCCGGCTCGGCGATGGCGGTACTGAGCGAAGACCTGGGTCTCAGGGAGGGCGGCGGATTTCGGCTGCTCGGACGCGCCGCGGGCGCCGAGCTCCGCGGGTGCTCCCTGACCGTCGACGAGCTCCGGCCGTGATACGATCGCGATCCCGCTGAACACTTTTGAGTTGAGACCTCCCATGGATATCAATCTACGCACGGTCGATGACGTGGTCGTCGTCGACATGGACGGACGCTTGGTTGCCGGCACCGGCGACATTGTGCTCCGCGACACGCTGAACCAGGTCGTCGCCGGCGACGCGAGCAAGATTCTCCTTAACCTCTCCGACGTCCGGCGCATCGATAGCGCCGGCATCGGTGAGCTGATGGCCAGCGTCAAGTTAGCCCGTCGATTTGGCTCCGAAGTCCGCCTGCTCAACGTCAGCGGTCAAGTGCTCCGCATCCTGCAGCTCAGCCAGCTCCTCCCGCTCTTGACTATTTTTGACAACGAAGCGGAAGCGCTCCGCAGCTTCGCCGAGACCCCATCCGGCGAAGCCGCCGGCTAGACCTGCCGAGTCCGCGGTGCAACCCGCCGAGCATTCGGTCACGTGAGCAGCCCGGCCGCAGCCGCCAGCCACGAACGGCAATATCGGCGCGTCTTTGAGCAAACGTCCGACGCGGCCCTGATCACCGACCTCGAAGGTCGCCTGCTCGGCGCCAACCCGAAGGCCGCCCAGCTGCTCGGCTACTCCGGCGTCGCCCAGCTGATGGCGGCGAAGCCCCACGGTTTCGACCTCGTCGACCCGATCGAGGGTCGACGCATCCTCGACCAGCTGCAGCAGCGCGGCTGGGCCGAGTTCGAAACCGCGGTCCGCGACCGCCACGGCGAGGCTACGACGCTCAAGGGATCCATCCGGCTGACCCACAATGACGTCGGCGCCAACGACGGCTACCTGGCCATCGCCACCGACGTGACCCGCACCCGGCAGCTGGAAGAACAGCTCCGGCAAGCGCAGAGCATGGAGGCCGTCGGTCGCTTGGCGGGCGGCATCGTGCACGACTTCAGCAACATCCTGACGGCGATCCAAGGCTATTGCGACCTGCTGCGCCAGGAAGCCCAAGATAGCGTCGCCAGAACCTATGCCGGGGAGATCGCCGCCGCCGCCGGCCGCGCCGCCGACTTGAGCTCCAAGCTGCTCGCCCTCGGTCGGCAGGGGGGGCAAGAGCACCACGTGGTGTCGATCAACGCCCGCGTCCGCGAATTGGAAGGCCTGCTCCAGCGGGCGATCGGCGAGGACATCGAGCTCGACGTCGACCTGGCGGCGGAAGCTGGCTACGTGCGCGTCGACGTCGGCGAGCTCGACCAGGCCATGCTGAACCTGGCGATCAATGCCCGCGACGCCATGCCCTCCGGCGGCCGGCTGACCCTGCGCACCCGCCCCGTTGACCTCGACGTGGCGACCGTCGGCTCGCTGGAGCTCGACTCCGGCCCCTATGTCGAGATGCTGGTTGAAGACACCGGCGTCGGCATGGACGAACACACCCTCGAGCGCATCTTCGAGCCCTTCTTCACCACCAAGGACGTCGGCCAAGGCACCGGCCTCGGCCTGGCGATGGTCTTCGCCACGGTCCGTCGCCACGGCGGCCACGTGGAGGCCCGATCCAAGCCGGGGCGGGGCACGGTGATGGCGGTCTATCTGCCGCGCCTCGAGCCGCCCGCGGGAGCCTCGCCCCAAGGTCATGGCGAGACCACCGGCGGCGGCCATGAAACCTTGCTGCTGGTCGAAGATGACCCGGTGGTCCGCCGACTGCTCGAGCAGCAGCTCCACCGCCAAGGTTTCCGCGTGCTGGTGGCCGACAGCGGCCCGATGGCGATCGAAATGGCGGAGCGCCACGGCACCCCGGACCTCCTGGTGAGCGACGTGGTCATGCCGGGCATGAGCGGCCCGGAGCTCGCCCGGCGCCTCTTCGACAAAGCCCCTCGCCTGCCGGTGCTCTTCATCTCCGGCTACGCCGGCTCGTTCCTCGAGCAGCACGGCTTTAGCCACGGCGAGCACGAAGTCCTGCCCAAGCCCTTCACCGGCCGCGCCCTGGTCGATAAAGTGCGCCAGATGCTCGACCGTCTCGGCTAAACGACTTCGCCGACGCGTCGGGCCGGTTTCCGGGAGGACGCGATGACAGAAGACCCTTCAGAATCACCGACGGCTGCACAGGCCACCCCGCCGGCGAGGCGAAGCCGCGGCCGACGCCGACTGCGTCACCTCGGCCAGTGGCTGCTCTTCGTCACCTTGGCATTCACCGCGGTCACCGTCGTCGGCCGGCTGCGGGCCCCGGCGCTCGACGGCCCGGCGCCGAACTTCGCCCTGCGCAACCTCGACGGCGAGATCGTCCAGCTTTCCGACTTCCGCGGTCAAACGGTGGTGCTCAACTTCTGGGCCACGTGGTGCCCGCCGTGCCGGGTCGAGCTGCCGTCCTTCGCGCGCTTCGCCCGCAAGAACCCAGAGATCGCCGTGCTCGGCCTGTCGGTGCAGAGCCCGCCGAATGACCTAAAGGCCACCGTCGAAAAGCGCGAGATCCCCTATCCCGTGCTCATCGTCGACGGCGAGACGGCCGAGGCTTACGGCGTCAGCAGCTTGCCGACGACGATCATCATCACCCCGGAAGGCCAAGTGCGCTGGGCCCACTCCGGCGTGCTCTTCGGCCCCCAGCTGTGGTGGATGACGCGCTAGGTCGAGCTAAGCGAAGAAATCGATCGGCGCCGGCCGATGCAGCTTGAAGCCCTGGGCGTATTCGACGCCGAGGTCCCGGACGACGCCGAGGGTCGCGTCATCTTCGATCCACTCGGCGATCGTCGGTAGGTCCATCAAGCGCGCGATCTCGTGGATCGACGCCACCATGGCGCGGGCCACCGGATCGCGGGTGACCTCGCGGACGAATTGACCGTCGATCTTCACCAGGTCCACCGGCAGGCTGCGCAGGTAGGCGAAGGACGCAAAGCCGCTGCCGAAATCGTCGAGCACGAAGCGGCAGCCGAGGTCCTTGAGCTGGCCGATGAAGCGCAGGGCCCTCGACAGGTTGGCCACCGCGTGGGTCTCCGTGATCTCGAAGAAGAGCAGCGACGCGTCCACCCGGGCGACCTTGAGGTGCTCGATCAGGTCGCGAAGAAAAGTCTCGTCGCCCAAGGTCTGGCCGGAGAGGTTCAGCGTCACCGCCGCGCCGTCAAAAAGCTGGGGATTGTATTCCAGCTCGAGCAGCATGCGACGCACCACCCACCGGTCGATCAGCGGCGCCAGGTCGTGACTCTCGGCGATCGGAATGAACTGCCCCGGCAGGATCGGCTGACCGTCATCATCGAGCATGCGCAGCAGAATCTCGTGCAGCGCCGGGCCGTCCCGCAGCGGTTCGATGCGCTGGTGCCACAGCTGGAAACGGTCAGCCGAGAGCGCCTGGCGGATCCTCTGCACCCACTGCAGACTCCCTTGGTGGCTGTCGACGCCGTCGGTCGCCGGTTCGTAGACGTAGATTCGCCCCGTGCCGGCGGCGCCGGAGCGGTGGCACGCGGCGTCCGCGGCGCGCATCAGGTGGGCGACACTCGGGCTCTCGGCGCGCACCGCGACGATGCCGATCTGGAAGCCCACCTCGATCATCTGCCCGGCCCACGAGAATCGATACTCTCCGACCGCGGCCTGGAGCCGCCGGGCCAGGTCGAGCGCGTCCTTCTCGCCCCGACCGTCGAGCAGGACCGTAAAGTCGCTGCCGACGATGCGCCCGAGCATCGCCCCTTCCCCAGCTTCTTGGCGCAGGAGCTCCGCCACCTGCCGCAGCAGCTCATCGCCGGCGACGTGGCCGAACGAATCGTTGATCAGCTTCAGCTCCCGCAGGTCCAGGTGCAGCAGCGAGTGCTCGCCGCCGAAGTCGCGGGCCGCTTCGAGCGCGGCCTCCACGTAGACCTCGAAATCCTGCCGGTTTAGCAACCCGGTCAGCGGATCGTGGGTGGTCAAAAACGCCATCTGCCGCTCGAGCGAGCGCACGTGGGTGAGGTCGCGGAAGACCACCACCGCGCCGAGCAACTCGCCGCCGGCGCCGATCAAAGGCGAGACCGTGTCCCGGATCGTCGATTCCTCGCCGTCGCGGCCCCGCAGCACGAAAATGCCCGGGGGACTCTGGATCTCCCGCTCCGCCAGGCACCGCTCGACCGGATTGAGCCGCGGCCGATGGGCGAGCTCGTTCACCACGAGGTAGACCTCGGTGATGTCACGACGCCGGGCTTCTTCCAGACGCCAGCCGGTAAGGCGCTCAGCCACCGGATTGAGGTAATCGACGCGGCCGAAAGCGTCGGTCCGGATGACTCCATCGCCGATGGAAGCCAGCGTCACCGCCGCCAGGTCTGCGGATCCGACGTCCAAAGCGTCGGGGCCTAAGCGCCGGTCCGAGGTGGACGGTCGACTCGGGTCAGCGGCCCCGAGGTCGGGGCGGCGCCGGGCGGCTTCTCGGCCTGCCTTTCCGCGGAGTGGGGACGACATGAGTCGGCAAAGTCTATCGCTATTTAACCGGACCCCTGGGCCGCTCCACCGGCGGCCGGGACATTCTGCGGGGACGGCGGGTTCAGGAATTCACGGGGATCAGCTCGACATCCAATTCGATCTGCCGTCGACCGCGCTGAATCGTGAGGCGCACCACGGTGTCGACTCCCTTCTCGTCGAAGGCGAGGGCCAAATCCTGATTGTTGCGGATCGGCTCCCCGTCGACGGCGAGAATGACGTCGCCGAGCTCATAGCGGCGGCGCCCTTCGCGCATCGGTCGCAATTCAGCCTCGGCGGCGGGCGTGCCCGGTCGGATGCTCAGAACCACCGCACCGGCGAGGCGCGGGAAGAGGCGCTGGCGCCAGCGATCAGACAGCAGCTCGACCCCGATGCCGGGCTGGATGGGCTGCCGGTATCGGATCAGCTGCGGCACCAGCCGCAAGACCGTATCCACCGGAATCGCGAAACCGATGCCGGCGGACGCGCCGCTCGGCGAATAGATCGCCGTATTGACGCCGATGAGTCGCCCCCCCGAATCGAGCAGCGGCCCTCCGGAATTTCCGGGATTGATCGCGGCGTCGGTTTGGATCACGTCCCGGATCGGCAGTCCGCCGGGCGATTTGAGCTCGCGGCCGAGGGCCGAGACGACGCCGATCGTCAGCGTCTGGTCAAGGCCGAAGGGGTTGCCGATCGCCAGCACTTTTTGCCCCACGATCAGCCCCGCCGAGCCGCCGACGTCCATCGGCACGAGCACCTCTTTCGGCGCATCGATTTTGAGCACCGCCAAGTCCTTGTGCTCGGCCATGCCCACCAGCTCCGCCTGGTAGTCCTCTTCGCCGAGGGTCACGACGAACCGGCGCCCGCCCTGGACCACGTGGAAGTTGGTGACCACGTGACCTTCCCGATCCCAGACGAATCCAGAGCCGGTGCCCTGGGGGATCTCGTAGACGTCGAGGGAGAAAGCCCGCCGTCGCAAAACGGTGGTGGCGATATTGACCACCGACTGCTGCGCCCTTCGAAAAATGGCGATGTCGAGCTGCTCGCCCGAGGTCAAATGAGACAGGTCGCCGGCGCCGGGCATCGCCGTTCTCAGCAGGGGCACGCCGCCGTCCTCGGGCTCCGGCATGTCGACGGAAATCACGCCGTCGCTCGTCGAGAGCTCGCGCAGCGTCTCGGCGCCCGGCGGCTTCGGCGCGACGGCCGCATCGTCGAGCGCTTGGCTTCCGTCGCTGGACAGCAGACCGGCGCGCTCGTGGCTGCGGACCGTTTGCCACTGGCCGACCAGATGGCCGACGGCGAAGACGATCAGGAATGCAATAAGGGTGTAGAGCTTGCGCATCTCAGAGGGTCAGGACAGAAAAAAGAGGGACGAGAATGGGGACAGACAAAGATATAGATGGGTTCCGATCATACGGGGAGATCGGCCGCCGCGTCGAGCAGGGCCTCGGCGTCGGCGAAACGATCCTCCGGCTTCTTCGCCAGCAGACGATCGAGGACTTCGATCCAGGCCTCCGGGAGATCCGGGACGATCCCCCGAATGTCGGGCGCGGGTTCGTTCAGGTGCTTGAGCACCACCGCGGTCGGTGAGTCGGCGGCGAAAGGCTCCCGGCCGGTCAGCAGGGTATAAGTCATGACGCCGAGGGCGTAGAGGTCGCAGCGGCCGTCGAGCTCGTGTCCCTGGATCTGCTCCGGCGCCATATAGAGCGGAGAGCCGATGACTTCGCCGGTGCGCGTCAGGTGGGTGGAGTCATCGGTGGCGCGGGCGATGCCGAAGTCGAGCACTTTGACCCGACCGTCGACCAGGATCACGTTCCCGGGCTTGAGGTCGCGGTGCACGATCTGCAGTCGATGGGCCTCACCCAAGGCCGACGCGATCTCGGTGAGCAGGCGCTTCACGCGGCCCCGGTCGAGGGGCGCTTCGTCGCGGATCACCTCATCGAGACCCGGGCCTTCGAGCAGCTCCATGATCACGAAGATACCGCCCGGGAAGCGGCCGAGGTCGTGCACGCGCACCACGTTCGAGTGGGTGATGCGCCGAGAGATCTGCACTTCGCGGAAGAGGCGTTCTTCGTCCTCCGTCCGCCCCAGGGCCGGGGTGAGCACGGTCTTGATCGCCAGGTCGCCGCCGAGCTCCCGGTCGATGGCGCGGTAGACCCGACTCATACCGCCGCGGCCGATCTCGCGGACGATTTCGAATCGGTCGTCGAGCAGCTGTCCCGGCAGGAAGCCGATGGCCGCGAGCGCCGCCGCCATCTCCGCCGTCGACGGCCGCGCCAACGGATCGCGGTCCAGGCAGCGGACGAGGAAAAGACGCAGGGAGGACGGGATCTCTTTCTCGACCTCCGCCGGCCAGCGGACGTCGGTGGGTTCGTAGCGCTCGCGACGGCGGGGAATCTGGGCTTCGAGCAGTGTCATCGCCAGCCAGCCCAGGCTGTAGACGTCGCTGGTCGGCCCGACCACGGTGCCTTCCTCCACCTCCGGGCTCAAATAGGCGCGGCTGGTCGGCTTCTCGCCGGCGAGAAATTCGCGCAGCCCGAGCCCGACCATCTTGCACCGATTCTCGCGGTTGATCAGCACCGTGCGCGGCGAGAGCCACTGGTGGGTCAAACCGAGCTTGTGGGCGCGGGTGAGCGCCTCGCAGAGCTGGATCACCAGCCGCAGGGCGTCTCGCGGGGCGAATTCCCGGCCGCCGGCGAGGGCCATTTCGAGGGTCTCGCCTTCGTAGGCTTCGTAGAAGAGGAGCACCTTGTCGCTCGCCACCTCGGTCCCCTCGAGCTGGAGCACCGCCTGGTGACGCAGCGAGCGCAGCTGGCGGGTGATCTGCTCGAAGACCGCCGCCCGCGCGCCGACCACGGCGAGCGGGAAGGAGACCATCAGCCGGGGCTCGCCGGTGGCGCGGTCGGTGACGCTGAGGAAGTCGGCGCCGTCCCACCACGGGTTGAGGCGCTCGCCGATGACCACCGGTAGCTCGACGATGCCTGAGCTCGTCGAAGGACCGGCGTCGGGGGACTCGATCTTCGGCGGCGCCGCCGACGCCGCCGGCCTTTGGGTCCCCGTCGAGGCGGCGGAAGGCTTCAGGCGGATGGGCTGCGTGTAGTGGGTCTCGGCTTCGAGGGTCCGGGTGACCCCGGTCATCTCCTCCGCCGGCGCCGCCAGGGACGGATCCGCCGTCAGCTGGTCGCGGATATCCTCATATCGCTTGGCGGCGTCCCGGTAGTCGATCTTCTCCGCCATGACTTTGCGGTAGAAATTCCGGGCCGCGCCGAAGCGGCCCTTGGCCTCCAGGTAGCGCGCCTTGCAGTAGAGAATCTCGAAGCTTCGTTCGAGGAAGCGACCTTCCCGCACCGCCTCCGTGATCTTGACGTAACGCTGTCCGGCCTCCTCGACTTTGCCTTCGTCGAGCAGCAGCGGCACGAGGATCAGGCTCGCGTCGGGGTAGGACGGATGCTCCGGGGAGATATCGGCCAGCGTCTCTTTCGCCGACTCGACTTCGCCGGCTTCGAGGTACATCGACGCCGCTTCGATCGGCCGGTCGGCGCTCAGGTAAGCGTCGCCGGCGTTGCGGTGGGCGTCTGCGAGGGCGAAGTGCTCGGCGGCTTGGAGATGTTCACCGGCGGTCGCGAAGCAGCGGGCGGCGTCGTAGTGGCGCTCCGCGCGGGCGAAGAGCTCGGCGGCGCGCGCGACGGCCCCGGACTTCTCCCACAGCGCCGCCGCGTGGGGCACGTCGCCGGCGGCTTCGTAGGCCATGGCCGCGGCGTCGAATTTTCCGAGCTCTTCGAAAATCGACGCCGCCTCCACGTGCCGGGAGGCGTTGAGCAGCACCTCGGCCCGACGCTCGGCGGAGATGCCGGCGGCGCCGGATTCGACCAGGCGCAGGGCGTCTTCTTCAAGGCTGGCGAGCAGGTAGGCCTCCACAGCCGCCTCGAGGTCTCCGGCCTTTTCGAAGACCGCCGCCGCCTTGTTGTGCTGTCCGTGGTCGGCGAGAAGCTTCGCCGCCTCGCGGTGGCGTCCGATGTGCTGCAGCAGCTCGCTGCGCTGCAGGTCGAGGAGGCGAAGCCGCTGATCCAGGATCGGATCCGCCCGCTGATCGCGCCGTCGCTCGAGCTCCGCCGCTTCTTTCTCCAGGGCGCGGACCGCCCCCTCGACCTCACCGCTATCGAGAAAACAGTCGGCGGCGCGGTCGAACATCTCCGCTTTTTCGAAGAAGGTCGCCGCGCGCAGCGTCTGGCCGTTCTTCAGGCAGGCTTCGGCGGCCCGCCGGTAGGCCCCGGCGGACTGGTACTTGGCGATCGCGTCGCGGTAGCGCTCCGCGGTCTCGAGCACCCGGCCCGCTTCTAAGGTCTTGCCGGCGGACTCATAGGCGGCGACCGCGCGGTCGACATCGTGCAGGTGGCGAAAGTAAATCTCCGCCGCCTGCTGATAGCGCTGCGCCTTCAGATACAGCTCTGCCGCCTTTTCGAAGCGGCCTTGGCTGAAGTGGTCATCGGCCCGCTCGACGGAGCTCTTGAAAATCCGCATGGGTACCGGTGCATTCTACCGAATGGCGCGGGCGGACCGCGACAAATTACCGCCGGCCGATGGATCTGTCGCGATCTCAACAGACACGAAAAAAGGCGGCCTCGGCGGCCGCCCTTTTCCTGAGGAGCAAACTCTCGGCAGCCCCTAGCGGGAACGGCGGTAGGCCATGGCCTCCGCCACGCGCTGCTTGGCGAGCGACAGGGCGGCTTCCGCCGGCATCTGGGAGTGGCTCCGCGCCAGCTCCAGCACCTCGGCCGTATTTTCCTTGATCTTCT
The DNA here is from genome assembly GCA_038747035.1 of Acidobacteriota bacterium. Classification (GTDB taxonomy): domain Bacteria; phylum Acidobacteriota; class Thermoanaerobaculia; order Multivoradales; family J023; genus JAUIJL01. Next base: position 18,107 of record JBCDKB010000114.1, read on the forward strand.
CTTCGATGGTCTCGAAGGCGCGCTTCTGGGTGCCGCCCTTATATTCCACCGAAGCGCAGATCACGCCGCCGGCGTTGGCCACGAAGTCCGGCACCGAGATGATGCCCTTGTCGTGCAGGATGCGCTCGGCGCGCGCCGTCACCGGGATGTTGGCGCCCTGGAGCACGACCTTGCAGCGCAGGCGCAGCGCGTTCGTCTCGTTGATCACGTCCGGACGGGCCGCCGGCACAAAGATGTCGCAGTCGATGTCGATCCAGGCGTCGATCGGCAGCTTCTCACCGCCCTGGTAATCCGTCACGCGGCCGGTGTCGCGCTTGATGGCGATCAGCTTCTCGACGTCGATGCCCTTCGGGTCATAGACGGTGCCGTCCAAATCGCTGGCGCCGACCAGGATCGCGCCGCGCTGCTCCAGGTAGCGGGCGGCGTGGGAGCCGACGTTACCGAAGCCCTGCACCACCACGCGGGCGCCTTCGAGCTTGACGTCGGCGAAGTCCTCGGTGACCTCGGCGCAGACGGCGAGGCCGTAGCCGGTGGCGCCGATCTGGTCGAGGGGGATGCCGCCGAGCACTTTGGAGAGACCCACCGAGCGGCCGATCTCGTCGCGGACCCACGCCATGGCCACTTCGTCGGTGCCCATATCCGGACCCGGGATGTAGCCTTCGAGGGCTTCGATGGCGCGCGCGAATTGGCGAACCAGCGTCTCTTTATTCGGCGTTGACGGATCCGCCAGGATGCCGGACTTGCCGCCGCCGTGGGGGATGCCCGCGAGCGCGTTCTTCCACGTCATCGCACGCGCCAGGCGGAAGACCTCTTCGGTCGTCACGTCGGGGGCCATGCGGATACCGCCGATGGAGGGACCGGCGGAGATGTTATCGATGACGACGATGCCCTTGAGCCCGCACCGGGGCTCATAGATATAGACAATCTTTTCGGGGCCATATTCGTCGGCGAAGCGGTCGAGCACTTCGGCCATGCGTTGCCTCCTTTTCCTGACCTTGGAATGCTGGCAGCTTAACCGCGGGCACGGACGTACCCGCGCGGGGATTCGCAGAGCTCGTTTCAACGGGCTTGGGGGCCTTCTAAGCGCGAGCCTGGAACGGAGATCGGCACCGCGCGACAGTCTCGCGCCCAGGGGAGGCTACGGCTGTGGGGCTCCGATGTGCCGCGAGGTTATCAGGATCGCGGGAGGCTATGCACCCGAGGGGATCCCTCTAATACTTCTGAGGCACCCTACAGCATCACCATCACAATCCCCCGAGCGAGTAGCAGACGGGAGGCTATGCAATTCATCCACCAAAAATCCAGTATTGCTATGAAAGTTTGGATGTCGAAGGCTATGAGTCGGAGCTCAACCACCTCCAAAGCACCACCTCTCAGGTGGACTGGAAAGACACAGTGGAAGCCCTCACCCAACAATACGCGGACGAGGGGGCGAATGGCTGCATTTAGATGGAAGATCTGGACATCCAGCTCATCAACCGGTACATCACCAGGTTGCACAAAGAGGGCTTGGAGAAAGTTGCCAGAGACCAGAAGAAGCGGGATGCCAAAATCCAGGCG